>NZ_JANGCE010000019.1 GCF_024462775.1 Butyricicoccus faecihominis | reverse complement strand
CGTCGTCCGTGACGATGTGCAGATTGGTGCAGGCGTTTTTCATCTCATCCTCCAGGATAATAATATCCTTGGAGCGGAAGCCGGCGATCAGATCTACCTCGGCCCCCATTTCGTGCAGCTTTTTCGCCTGCGGATAGGCGATGGCGCAGCCCAGACCGCCGCCGACGACGGCGACCTTCTTCAGGCCCTCCAGCTCGCTTGCACGGCCCAGCGGGCCGACAAAATCGGCGAGAGAATCCCCGACGTTTTTTTCGCCCAGCGCCATGGTCGTCGCGCCGACCTCCTGAAAGATGATCGTGACAGCGCCCGTTTCCCGGTTGTAGTCCGCGATGGTGAGCGGAATGCGCTCGCCGTTCTCATCCACGCGCAGGATAATGAACTGCCCCGGCTCGGCCTTCCGCGCAACGTGCGGCGCCGCGATCACCATCAGCTTGGTATTTGCGTTCAGTGTCCGCTTTTCCAGAATTTGATACACAGCAATAAGTACCTCCTTGCGTTTTCGCATCGAACAGAAATATTATATCGTTTCTAGTCGTTGAACGCAAGGGATATTCAATCAAAATTTAATAGTTTAGCACAATATAGTCGCCGCGTACATAGCCCTCGTACTCGTTATACCGCACCACATACCATCCGTCGTACTGGCCCAGCACGAAAAGCTGCGCGCCGTCCGGCGCTTTGCCGATGATCGGGGCGGTGAGCGACGGCGCGGAACGGATGTTCAGGTTGCCGGATTCCACCTCTACCGTGGCCGTTCGGATGGGCTCGGGCTCGACGAAGGGGATGCCGAAAAACTCGCATAGAGAAAGCACCACGTTGCGGCCCAGCGCATCGATATTATTCTTGATCCATTCGGCGTCCTCCGGGTTGTCGTGGTAGGCAAACTCGATCAGTATGGCGGGCGCGCGTGTGCGGGCGACCTCGCCGATCGACGTGGTGGGAATGGCGCGCACCTGATCGGGCAGGGGATACAGGGCTTTTAGGTTGGCCGCGGTAATTTCCGCCAAACGGCGGCTTCGGTCGGAACGGGGATAGTAGTAAACATCGGTGCCGCGCAGCTGGCCGGACAGATTGGGCGGCGCGGCGTTAGAGTGCAGAGCGACGTGCGCGTCGTAATCACCCGCGTTTGATGCCTGAATAGAGGACGCCGCGGTCATATCCGGCGTGTTGCGGGTGAATTCGATGCCGGAAGAGATCAAATACGGTACCATCGCGTCCGCGATCAGGTTCATGTAATATTCTTCGCTGCCGCCTCCGTCGTAATACGGGTTGTACTCTTGCGTCGAGGGAGAAAGATAAATGCTGGGCATAGCGTAACCTCCTATACAAAAAGCGTTTCCTAGGAGCAGACTATGCGCAAGCGCGGCGACTTGTCACGGCCGGACCGCGCGCCGCCCGGCAAACCGAACAAAAAATGAGAATGGCCTCGCCGTATATTTTTCCCCCGTTGTTTTCAGGGTTATCTAACCGTCGCGGCCGTTTCGGCGGCGCGTTTGGTGGCGGTATTCGGTTGGCGTCATACCATGCTGCTCTTTAAAATGTCTTGTAAAAATTTTGCTGCTGCTAAAACCGCAGCGCTCGCTGATCTGCTCGATCGTCAAATCGGTCAGGTACAGCAGGTGCTGCGCATGGCCGATGCGGTAGCACAGCACGAGGTTGGAAAACGACATGCCGAAATAACCCGACACCATGCGCTGGATATGGCGGGGGGAATAACTCAGCGCGCGGGATACGTTTTCGATGGAGAGGTCGTCGGTATAGTGGGTTTGTATGTAATGCGCGATCTTGAGCGTTTGGTTTTTAATGCGCTCGTTTTCAGGGGTAATGGCTTCGATAAAATCCGGCCGGGACTTAATCGGGGAATAAGCCTGCAGCGCCGAAATGAAAAAATTGGCCATGTAGTTGCGGATTTTGATGAAATCGCCCATATAGTGCGTCTGCTGGGAGTAGCATAGGCTGTCTACGGCGGCGCGGCAGCCGAAGCCGTCATGCGCGCGCAGCCAAGGGTGCGCCCGCATGTTCTGAATCAGAAAGCGCTCGTCCTTGATGGATTCGGGCAGATTGAGTTCGGCGGGTTTATAGTCGATATCAAAAGCAAAATTGCAGTAGCGGAATTCCGTGCCGGGCAGGTAATCGAAATGGTGGGTCACGCCCGGCGCGAGGTACAGCAGCTCGCCGCTGGAAAGCGGCAGCCGCTCGGCGTCGACCACCACGGACGCCTGACCATCCAGCATCAAATAGATCTCGTGAAAGAAATGGTTGTGCGCGAAATCCGTCGAGCGGGTATTGGTGAAATAGCTGATGTCGTAAATGGTGAGCGTGGCGGATAAAAGCGGTATTTTTAAATTGATGCCGGCAAATGCATCCAGCACGGTGTAATCCATGGGCGGTTCATCCTTTCCGCCGGTGCAACCGGCGAATCTCATGTAAAAATATGTAGCTGATTCTTGTGCAAGGTGACGAAATTGCCGGCCGGAGCGGGCCGAAAGTGACGAAATCACGAAACTTATGGCGGGGTATCGCCTGTTCGCCGGCACGGGGAAACGGTAGAATCAAAACAGAGAAGCGGTTTGCTAGAGTTTGTCGGACAGGAGGCGGTCTGATGGGAAAGCTTCGGATTAAAGCCGCGCTATGCGCGGTATCCATGCTGACGATGGGCGCGCTGGCAACGGCGTCCGGTGTGGCCGACCTTGCGGCGGCGTTTCCGCAAGTGCCGGTACGGTTGGTGCAGATGCTGATCACATTGCCCATTCTGGTGCAGACGCCGGTCACGCTGTTCAGCAGCGTGTTCTGCCGTTATATCAGCAAGAAAAAACTGCTGCTGCTCGCTTGTGTGCTGTTTTTGATCGGCGGGTTGACGCCGTTCTTCATCCATGTGTTCCCAGTGATCATGGTCATGCGCTGCCTGTACGGCGCGGGGATCGGGTTGGTCGTGCCGCTGACGGCCAGCCTTGCGGCCGAGCATTTCGAGGGCGGACAGCGCGCGGCCGTATTGGGGTTGGTCTCGGCGGTTGGCATGTTGGGCGGCGCGTTTTACACCTATGTGGGCGGGCTGCTGTCGGTCGTCGGCTGGCAGTACTGCTTTTTGGCGTATCTGATCGGTCTGCCGGTAATGGCGGCCGTTTGGATTTGCCTGCCGGACGGCGGTCCCGCGCGGCGAGCCGAAACGGAGACGCGGGTAAGCCGCGGGCGGCTGCCCGGCGCGGTGTTTGCCGTGGCGTTTCTTTCGCTGGTTTATTTGGTGCTGTATTTTGCGTACACGAACAACATTTCTCTGTTTGTCGCCAATACCGGGCTGGGCGACGCGTCGCATGCCGGCTTGTCTTATTCGGTGGTCAACGGCTGCGGCTTTGCGGGCGGTTTGCTGTTTGGTGCGCTGCATAAGCGGCTGCGCGGCTGGATGCTTCCGGTCAGCGTTGCGGTGACAATGGCGGGGTTCTTCATCATCGCACGGTCCGGCACGCTGGCGGTGCTGTATGCGGGCAGCGTGCTGATCGGCATTGGCCTTGCGTGGTTTTTGCCGCAGACACAGGTGATGATCAGCGCAGCGGCGCCGCCTGAACAGGCAACCTATGCGTTCGGGATCAATGGCGCGATCTCGAACGCGGGCCAGTTTTTGTCCGCGCCGGTTTTTGGCGCCATAGCCGCCGCGACCGGTATCGCGACCGAGGGGGGCATGATGCTGCTCGCCGCTGCCGGGTATGTGCTGCTGACGCTGTGCTGCCTAAGCTTGGCGCGGCATACCGCCGCGCGCGACGCAGGGGAGACGGCATGAGCTATAAAAACACGCTTTTATTTTATCATGCTGGAGTGAAATAGTGAATGGAACAGTTTACGAAATGGTAGGACGGTTTTCAGATACTTTCACTTCAAGCATGTAAAAATAAACCACCCAAAAAAGAAAACAAAGAGGAGGTATTTCTATGTGGATTCGTGCGGCAGTGACCAAAGCGCGCGGCGCTCCGTTCGCTATCGAGCGCGTCGAATTGGAGGCGTGCAAACCGGATGAAATTCTGGTCAGGGTGAAAGCGGTGGGCATTTGCCACACCGACGAGGCGGCGCAGATGCAGCACCTGCCCGTACCGCTGCCCGCGGTGCTGGGGCATGAGGGCGCGGGCGTTGTCGAGGCGGTTGGTGCGGCGGTGACGGAATGCGAGCCGGGCGACCATGTGGTGATGACCTATGCTTCGTGCGGCAAGTGCGGCCCTTGTGTCGGCGGGCGGCCCTACGCCTGCGAGAAGATGGGCGCTTTGAATTTTATGGGCGTTATGCCGGACGGCACGCGGCGGCTGAAGCTGGGCGGCAAAGCGCTCGCATCGTTTTTCTCCCAGTCGTCGTTCGCGACGCACTGTGTGGTGAAGGCGCGCAATGCGGTCAAGGTGGACGACGATCTCGATTTCGGTCTGGTCGCGCCGTTTGGCTGCGGCGTGCAAACGGGCGCGGGGATCGTGCTCAACTGCTTGAAGCCGCCGTTCGGTTCGTCTATCGCGGTGTTTGGCTGCGGAACGGTGGGCATGTGCGCCATTATGGCCGCGCGCATCGCGGGCTGTGAAAAAATCATCGCAGTCGGCGGCAATCCGCGTAGTCTGGCGCTTGCGGCGGAACTGGGCGCGACCCATACCGTCAATCGGAAAGAGACGGACGATTTGGCGGCGGCCATTCGGAAGATCACGGGCTACGGGGCCGATTATGCGATCGATACCAGCGGCGCAGAACCCATGCTGCGCGCCGGCTTGGATTCTTTGAACTATTTGGGCACGTTGGTCATGGCGGGTGCGGGTTCGACGGTCACACTGGACGCAGGCTTTGCCGCAAAAACCGTGCGCGGCGTCAGCGAAGGGCACTCGGTGCCGAAAGCTTTCATCCCCAAGCTGCTTGACTATTACCGCGCGGGGCGGTTTCCGGTCGACCGGCTGATCCGTTATTATCCGTTTGAGGAGATCAACGCGGCCTTTGCCGCCTCGCACCGGGGCGACGCGATCAAAGCCGTGCTGCGCGTGGAGGATTAAGTAGGGTCAGGCGGCTTTGCGATGCCGCGCGAGCGCTTCGCGCACCGTTTTCTGATTGGACAGATAGCGCAGCATGACGCTCGAATGCGCCTCGCCGGAATCGAGGAACAAGCCGAAGCGCTCGTAGATCTGCTTGATCTGGCGGTGCGTCAGGCTGAACGTCTTGTCGCCCGCGGAGCCAAATACGCGGCGATCGGTCACCAGTACGCACGAGCTTTGCGCGGTAAACAGCGCGCGTGCCGCGTCGACCATCATCCACATCGAAAGCAGATTGGTCAGCATCAGCACGACGATCTGCGAGGCGAATATACGCCCCGCGGCAAAGGAAAGCAGGGCGACGGCAAAAAAGATGCAGACGCCGCGCGCCGCGCTGAACTCGCCGGCGGCTTCAACCCGCTCGCCGGGCTTTAGTTCCTTGCGCAGGGCGGCCAACCGTTGTTCCTTTAGCTTGCTCATAAAAACCCCTCCATGTCTTGTGTTGCCCTCATTATAACAGGCCGCGGGCGCGCTGTCAGCAAATGCGGACACGGCCGGGTGTAGAAAAAGCGGAGGTAAATTTTTATAGCCCCAAAAAGGACAGGAATGTGCGCAATCATGGCTGAATCGAAGTTGACAGCGGCGTGAAAACGCCTGTAAGATGAACCATAACGGGGGCTGCCCCCTCGTGTAGACGAATGTGATGTACGGCAAATAAAGGAGGCTGTTTGGAATGAAAACACTGTGTGGCGTGCGCGTCGGCGATATGAAAGACCCCAATCCGGAAACTCGGGGCAAGGTTGCGCTGCTTGACCTGCCGCTTCCCGCGATGGGGCCGCAGGATGTGCGTATTAAGGTCGCCTACTGTGCGATCTGCGGATCCGATCCGCACTGTGTGGGCGGCTGTTTCGGGCAGGAGCAGGGCTCGACCGACCCCATCCCGTTGGGGCATGAGATTTCGGGCGTTGTGCTCGAACTGGGGCCGGAAGCGCACCACAAGGGACTCAAAGTGGGTGATCGTGTGGCGGGCAACTTTCTGCGCTTCTGTGGCGGCTGCTATTACTGCCAGAACGGGCAACAGCAGTTTTGCGAAAACGCGCAGACCTATAACCGTCCCGGTTATGCGCCCGAACTGATTTGGCATGAGGATCAGGTGTATAAGCTGCCCGAGGAGATCAGCTTGAAAGAAGGCTGCCTGCTCGAGCCGATGTCGATCATCATCCGCATGATGGACAAGGCGCAAATGAAAGCGGGCATGCGCGTTTGCGTGTGCGGCGGCGGACCGATCGGTCTGCTCGCGTTGCAGACTTTTAACCTGTACGGCGCAACCTCGCTTACCATGATCGAGCCGATCGCCGACCGCCGCGCGCTGGCCAGCGAACTGGGCGCGCAGTATTTGATTGACCCGTCCAGCGAAAGCGTTGTCGACCGCGCGATGGAGCTGACCGAGGGCCGCGGTTACGATATCGTCCTTGACTGCTCGGGTTCGGTTCGCGCGGTGACTGCGCTGCCCGATATTACGGCTAAGTGCGGCATGCTGATCTACGGCGCGCAGTATCCGAACGAGTATGAATTGCCGTTTAATATATCAAAATACTGCTATTTTAACGAAATCACCGTCACAGGCGTCATGGTGGCGCCGTACGCCTACCCACGCGCGCTACAAATGCTTTCGCGGCTCAATCTCAAGTGCCTGACCGAAACCGTGTTCGATCTGGACGATGCTGTCGCGGCGTTTGACGCGCAGTTGACCGGTAAATATCCCAAGATCCTCGTCAAATGCAATCCCGATCTGGAATAAGAGCGCTTCATCCTTCTATTGCGGCTGCCGGAGACAAAAGTCTCCGGCAGCCGCTTTCTATCCGGGTGCGGTGTCGCGGAGGGAATCGTGGCATATGCAAAAAGCTCTTGCGGTAATTTGTACATTTTGCATAATATGCGCAGGTGAGGCGGCTGATTTTGGACAGAAAAAACAATTTCATGTCCGCTATGCCGGCAGACAAACCTGAAAAACTGTCGTATGATGCTTAACAGAGACAACGAATCCGCAGACGTAAGGTAAAAATAGACAAAACATGGATAAAGGAATCATATTTCTGGGTGAAACCTTGTTTTTCTATCAATAACAGTACCAAAATGTTTGCGGCGCGTTTTTCCAAACCGAAATCCGAGGAGGTATGTATGATGGCAGACAAACAGGAAGTTTTGCGTTTGACCGATCTGGCGTACGAAATGCGCCGAAAACTGATTAACCTGTGCGGCGTTTACGAGGGCTCGGTGCATATTGGCGGCGATCTGTCGATGACCGATTTGCTGATCGGCCTGTTCCACCACGGGCTAAACGTTGATCCGAGCGATATCCGCAATCCAAAACGCGACCGGTTTATCCTGAGCAAGGGCCACGGCGCGGTGTGCATGTACATCGCTATGGCGATGCGCGGCTTTTTCGATTACGACGAAATTGTCCGCACCTACGGCCGTCTGGGCAGTGCGTACGGCATGCATCCCTGCAAGGTGCAGCTGCCGGGCGTCGAGTGTTCCTCGGGTTCGTTGGGACAGGGGCTGTCGATGGCGGTCGGTATGGCGCTTTCGGCCAGAGCACGAGGCGAAAGCCATCGCGTTGTTTGCATGCTGGGCGACGGCGAAACCTGTGAAGGTTCGGTTTGGGAAGCAGCGATGTCGGGGCGGTCGTACAAGCTGGGCAATCTGATCGCGGTGATCGACCGCAACAAGCAGATGATGTGCAGCCACACGGAGGAGATCACCGTGATGGAGCCCTATGCGGACAAATGGAAGGCGTTCGGATGGAATGTGATCGAGATTGACGGCCACGATATGAACGCCATCGTCGACGCGCTCGACAGCCTACCGCCTTCGTCCTCTCTGCGGCCAACCGCGATCATCGCGCACACGCGCAAGGGCAAGGGCGTTGATTTCATGGAAGGCGTGGTCGGCTGGCATGCCGGCAGCCTGAATGAAGAGGATTTCAAGCAGGCGCTTGAGAATCTCGCGAAGAATTACGGTAAGGAGGCGTAAACGATGGCTGGTTCTTTTAATTTTGGGGAATGGATTTCGGCGCGCAGCGTCATTGGCGATGCCTTGCATGAAATCGGCGAGACGAACGACAGGCTGTTTGTCTGCACGCCCGATGTCGGCATGAACCTGAAACAGTTCCGGCAGGACTTCCCGGACCGCTATATCGACGTCGGCATAGCCGAACAGAACTGCGTCGGCGTGGCGGCGGGGCTGGCGCTCGAAGGCAACATCCCGGTCATCATGGGCATGCTTCCGTTTCTGTCAATGCGCGCTTGCGAGCAGGTTCGCACGGCGGTGTGCTATCAGAATCTGCCCGTGCGCATTATCGGCACAGGAGGCGGGCTGACCTCGGGCGGCGGCTCTACCCATAATGCGATGGAGGACATTGCGATTGTCAAGTCGATGGTCAACATGACGGTGATTTCCATCTGCGACCCGAACATGATCCGCGACATCCTCCATCTTTCGATGGAATATCCGGGGCCGATGTACATCCGTTTGGCACAGGGCAAAAAGGACCGCCAGCTGTATGAACCGGGCGCGGTCGACTTTTCGATCGGCGGCAGCGTGACGGCGCGGGACGGCAAAGACGCGACCATTCTGGCCCACGGCGAAATGGTCGGCGAGGCGCTTGACGCCGCCGAGGAACTGGCGAAAGAAAACATTGATGTGCGCGTGGTCGACATGTACACCATCAAGCCGTTTGATGAAGCCGTGGTGCGCAGGGCGGTCGAAGAGACCGGCAACATCGTCGTGTGGGAGGACCACTTGATGCGCGGCGGCTTGGCGAGCTCCATTTCCGATTTCTTCGTCGACAACGCGATCAGGCCAAAAAACTTCAAGCGCTTCGGCATACCGCAGGTTTACGCGGGTTTCGGCAGCGGCGAAGAACTGCGCCGGAAATACGGCTACGATATTGCCGATGTCGTCAAGGCGGTTCGGGAAATGGTGTGACGGGGATAGACATATAAACAGGGATACAGAGAAAGGGGAACCGAAATGAGTACTGCGCCTGCAACAGTCGATGAATATACCAAACTGAGCGTTCCCAAAAAGATCGGTTACGCCTGCGGTGACTTTGCTTGTAATATGAGTTGGTCGCTCGTCAGCGCATATCTGGTGTTTTTCCTGACCGACGTTGCGATGATCAACGCCGCCACGGTCGGTATCATTATTTTTATCTCAAAATTTTGGGATGCGATCAACGATCCGGTCATCGGTTCGCTGGCTGATCATACGAACAGCAAATGGGGCCGCTATCGCCCTTGGATCATCTTTGCTTGCGTCCCCATGCTGGTTTTCAACGTGCTGACCTTTACCACCAACCCTAACTGGTCGGAAACCGCGCGCACGTGGTGGGGCCTTGGCATGTACTTTATTTTGGTACTGCTGTACACGATGGTGAATGTGACCTATTCGGCGATGCCGGCGACTATGACGCGCGATACGGATACGCGCAGCGCGCTTTCCAGCTACCGCATGACCGGCGCGTTCCTCGCCATGACCATTCTAAGTTTTGCCACACTGCGTATCGTCAATGCGACGGGCGGCGGCGCGACCGGATACCGCAAGGCCGCTTTGATTTTTTCCGCAATGGCGCTGCCGTTTTTTATCATCACGATCCTGTCGACGAAGGAAGTCGTTCAGGTGGACATGAGCAAATCCAAGAAGGTTTCGTTCATTTCGCAGTTCAAGGTTCTCAAGGGCAACTGGCCGGTCATTCAGATCGCCATCGCCTATGCCGGCTGGGGCATTATTCAGGGCGGCATGACTTTCCGCCTGTATTTCTGCACATATAACGCGGGCAACGATCTGCTTTACGCCAATACGCAGACCCTTCAGTCCATTCTTGGCATGGTGGGCGCGTTCGCGGTAAGCTATCTGGTGCCTCGCGTGAAAAACAAGGGGACGATAAGCGGCGTAGCTTTCTCGCTGATCGCCACTTGCGCGCTGATTTCGTTCTTTCTTCCGATCACTACGCCTGTCGGTCAGGCGCTCTACTATGTGATGAATATCGGCATGGGCTTCGGCACCGGTATGATGCTGGGCAACGTATTCGGCATGATGCCCGACACGGCGGAGTACACCTATCACAAATACGGCGTTTACTGTGCCGGTTTTGTTTCGACCTTCATCAACTTTATGCTGAAGGTCGGGCAGGCGGTTGCGATTTCGGGCGCGTCCTTTATTCTGCAAATCGTCGGCTATGTGCCGAACGCGACGCAGAGCGACGCCGTGCTTTTCACCATGAATTTTGGCTCGCATATTTTTGTCGGACTGTTCTCCATCGTTTGTGCGATCGCGATGTTCTCCTACAAACTGGATAAGAAGACTTACGGCGAAATCGTCAGCAATCTGCGCGAACGCGGGCTCGCGAATTGACCGGTCGGCTTTTGAAAGGAGCGTTTTACTATGGCAAAAATGAAGCAGCTTTGGTGGCTGGATGAGAACAAGATCGATCTGATCGACGTGGATATTCCGGCGGTGGGGCCGGGGGAAGTCAAGGTGAAGATCGCTTACGCCGCGCTTTGCGCGACCGATGTCCATATGGTCACCATGGGCGTGATGGGCAGTAAGCCGCCCGCGCCGCTTGGACATGAGGCGGCGGGCACGCTCGTTGAACTGAGCCCGGAGGCTGAGGCCGCGGGCTATAAGCTGGGCGACAAGGTGACGATGTTCCCCGTTTCCCATTGCGGCGAATGCGAATGGTGTAAAAAGGGCATGACGCAGTACTGCATCCATTCCAAGCCGACCGGCGCGTTCGCGGAATACGTCGTTACCGACGTTAAGACCATTTACAAACTGCCCGACAGCGCGGAACTGCGCGATTACGCGATCGTTGAACCAACAAACTGCTGTCTGCGCGCGATGGATTTGGCGCCCATCCGCCACGGTGCGACCGTGTGCGTCGCGGGCGTCGGCGGCATAGGCTCGATCATGCTCAATCAGGTCTTGCTTTCGGGCGCGGCGCGCATTACGGTGATCGACCCGGTGCCCGAAAAGCGTGAGCTGGCGCTTTCGATGGGCGCGCAGTATGTGATCGACCCGTTTCATGAAGACGCGGCCGCCCGCGCAATGGAGATAACCGGCGGTTTAGGTTTTGACTACGTGTTTGAAATGTCCGGCTCGCCCAAGGCGGCCGCGACGCCGATCGAGATTCTGGCGCGCTGCGGCACCGCCGTTTACTTTGCGGTGTTCCCGCCCCAGTTTGAAATGCCGCTCAACCTGCATGCGTTGTATATGAAGGAAGGCCGCATTCAAACGGTGTTCACCACGACGACGATCATGAACCGTTCGATCAACATGATCGAACGGATGCAAACCGATAAGATCATCGGCAAGGTCATGCCGCTGAGCGAAGCGGTTGAGAGTTTCGAGGTGTTTAAAACCGCGAAATACCCCAAAATCCTATTGGATTGCAGTAAGCCGTAATAATAGACATGCGCGCCGCAGATAGTTCTTCTGCGGCGCGCACCAGACTGTCAAAAAAGTATTTTTGACAGTCTGTCGATCGAAACAAAGCCCCATTTCGATCGAGAATTCCGGCTTCTGCGCGCGCCTTTTAGGCACACTTGAAGTCGGTTTGTATAGCCCGTAGGCCTCTATCCACTGACCGCCGCCGTGCGGCGATTAAATGAGAGCAAACCGAGATACATGCTCCCGGTTTTTATGAATTTTGCCGCAAGCGGCAAAATTCTATTTAATGCGCGCTGTGGCGCGAGGGATTCTTTGACACGCTGAGACGGTCAAAAAAGTATTTTTGACAGTCTGTCGATAGCAGTTCGTATTGATTGGAAAAAGCATCGCTCATATTTGGATATGCCATGAGTTCGATCAGAATGAAAGCCTAAAAATATTTACTTTGAAATAACTGAGGAGTAAAATAGATACAATAGAGGAATTTCAATTGATTGATGAAGGAAATGTATCAATATGAAAACGATCGAAGAATTCCTGTCCGCTGTGGATATACGCATTTATGACAGAGGTGTGCGGTATTACGAAAATGGCATGGTCGAGCGTCTCGTTCGGGACGGCTGTCACTATTCCGCAAAGGTGCACGGGAGCGACTGGGAGCCGTATGATGTGGATATTCAGCTTTCCGAGGAGCAAGAGGTAAAGGATTGGTATTGCACCTGCCCCTATGACGGCGGGGATGTGTGCAAGCATGTGGTTGCGATGTTGCTCGCTGTGCAGAACGGGAAAGCAAAAGAGAAAAAGACTACGCCTAGAAAAAATAAAAACAAACCTTCGTTTTCGCTGGAACCACTGCTGTCTAAGGCGTCAAAGAAGGAACTTGCGGCATTGATTCTGGAGCACACCAAGGAAGATGAGCGTTTTTGCGCCAATGTCCTATTTGCGCTGGGCGCACCTGATGAGCAGGAACTGAGCACCGCAAAAGAGATGATACACGCATCCATCCGGCGCAACACGCACAGAGGCGATATTGACATGCGGGGCTGTGACGCAATCTGCAATGATATGGACGAGGTTCTCGAAACAGCGCGCCGTCACGTGGAGCGCGGGCGGTTTGCCGCGGCCATAGCCCTTGCACTGGAGATGCTGCACATCGGGGCAAAACTGGCCTCTGAGGCGGACAGCAGCTCGGGTTGTCTGTGTGACACGATGGATTACGGATTGGAGCTTTTGGAGAATGCGGCGGCGAGCCTTCAAAGCGGTGAGCCCAAGAAAAAACAGGTTTCCTTTGACAAAATTCTGAAAATCGCGCCTAACAAGACGTTTGACGACTGGGAGGATTTGCGCTACGATCTTTTAAACTGCGCAGCGCTGCTCGCCGATCAGAAAAGTGCGCCCAAGCTGCGCACATTATTGGACGAGCTGCTTGCCGCCGCCGGTAAAATGGAATACGGCAGAGAATATTGCATGGAAGCAAATATGGAAACCCGTTTTCGCCTGATCGAAACCATGGAGGGAGCAAAAGCTGCCAGAGATTTTCTTTCACAGCATCTGGATTTTGATCGGCTTCGGGAGTTGGCGGTTATTATGGATATGGACGCCGGGAACTACAAGCGTGCGGAAAAGCTGTGTCTGGAAAAAGCCGAAACAACATCCCGTAATCCCTATGGCTCTCCAAGCCAGTGGCATGAGCTTCTCTGTAATATTTATCGTACTGCCGGACAGGAGAAGAAGCTGACAGCGCAGTTGCGCACTATGCTCCTGCTGGGTAAGCTGGAGTGCTATGATGAACTGAAAAAGCGTCTGCAGGCAGATGGCTGTTGGGAGCAGGAATATCCGTCGCTTTTGCAGTCGATTGCCGCATCGCGCCCCTGCGATCAATACATGTTGATTTTAGCGAAGGAATCGGAGCTTGCGCTTCTGATAGAGCAAGTAGAAAGAAAACCGGATACGGTATTTATTTACGGAAACCAGTTGGCCAAACAATACCCGCAGCGGGTGTATGCGCTGTGCGCGTCACAGATCCGTTCCGTCGGGGAGCTAGTCCAGAATCGGCGGGACTATCAAAAGCTGTGCTCACTCCTTGAAAAGCTAATCGGTTACGGAGGAACCGCCGAAGCCAGACAGCTGGTCATGGAACTGCGGGAAACATATCCCCGCCGCAGCGCCCTGCAGGAGGAGCTAACGCTTTTGGAGCGAAAGGCGGCCAAACAATTATAAAACAAGCCGCTGTGCGCGAAGTTATGCACAGCGGCTTGCTGTTTGTGCAACCGGCGATGCACGTTTCAAACCGGATAAAGTCCGGAATCCATATGATGGTGTGAGAGAAGGGGAATTGATCACTAGCCTACTCGATTGTGGGTTCAACGATAGTCTATTTATGCTGCAGGAAGCGGTAGCGCTCGGGCCAGAGGCGCGGAGGCGTGAACGCGCGGAACGGATACTGCTCCATGAGCATGGGCAAATACTGAAGCTGGTTGACAGCTTCATAGGCAAGATGCAGGCCCTTTCTGCGGCAGGATTCGGCGGAGATCACTTCGTCCGCAGCCAGTACAACGGCGGATTTGCCGTCTTGAATATGCAAGCCGGAATAGACGAACCACCACTGCTCCATGCCGCCTGCTATCCGCTTGTTGACCAAAATCAGCACGCCCTTGTCGCGGTTCGGGTCGATGGGACCTTCCACCGCCACGATATCCTGATCGTGGGCGGAAATGCTGAGAATATCGGAATTGATTTTCGTGGGATCGCCGGGAAAACCCAATTCGGCAAAGGAATAATTGCGGTCAAGGATCAGCGCTTTGGGTCCCGCGCCGTTGTCCTCTATACACAGACCGTCGTAATGCTCAAAATGGAAGCCGGGATATTCCACAATAAACCCCATATCTTCTGCGAAAACCAAGTTTAGCCGGTAATCATACATTTCTGGAACTGCCCCGGGCAATCGAACCACTGTACAGGAATAGCCGACGCCGTTAGGCATGACGCAATAACCCATTGTGGGGTGGAAATTCGGATCTAAAATTTTGCATAAGTCCTCCGGCATGACCGCCAAACTGGAAGCGATCTCGTGATCGGGCGCAAAGGCAGCGAGGATATCCGCTTCGGGTTCGGCGATATCCCGTTCATATAGCGCTGCATAAGGGCAAGCTTTTTGTTCCTCAGTCAGCGCAGGTAACTTTTGTGGGTCGATTTTAAATTGGTAGTTCATTTTTTACACTCCTTAATGAAAAATTGAATAAAAAAAACGGATGCTTTCGCCTATACAGCGAAAGCATCCGTCACTTTCTTACCACAAAGAAATTGAATCTGCCATAAACTCAATTTCGTTGTACCGATTAAAACATATTACATAGAAGTTGTCAAGCGGTTTGTCAAACGCTTAAGAAAATTAACGATTTGACCAAAAAAGAAGGGCGATTTTTGTGGATATATAAGAATGACAGGACATCTCGAGATTGTAAATTGTGAGAGGAACGATTGGGTGCTATAATTAATATACAAATATATCAGTGATTCTGGATTGAGAAAGGGGATACACATGGGTGATAAAAAATTACGGGTGTTCATTGCAGAGGATGAGCCGATCGTACTCATGGGCTTTGAAGCGCTTGTAAAGATATGCGGCCATGAGGTTGTCGGCACCGCGTTGGACGGACAAGCCGCAATCGACGGAATCCGTAAACAACAGCCGGATATTGTGATCATGGATATCGATATGCCGGTAGTGGATGGGATCACGGCGGCGGATACCGTCAATCAAGAACAAGAGATCCCTACGATCATCGTGACCGGCTACCGGAATGAAAACTATGTGGAGCGCGCTTGCGCGGCCGGTGTTTTCGCTTACCTGCAAAAGCCGATAGATGAATATGAGTTGCGCTCGGCCCTCAAAATCGCGGTAAGCCAATTTCAAAAGCGCAGGAAGGCGGAGCAGGGACAGAAAACAGCGGAATCGAAGTTGAAGGAGCGGATTATCATCGAGCGGGCCAAGGGTGTGATGATGGATCAATTTGGCTTAACCGAGCAGCAAGCAATGAAAGCTCTGCAAAAAAAGAGTGCGGATACCAACACCAAAATGGCCGTGGTGGCGCAAAAGATCGTAGATGTAAGCGAGAAAATCAAATGAATAAAACGGCGGAAACGGTGCTGCAAATGCGGGATATTTCTGTTCGCAGCGACGGAGAGCAGCTATTTTCCAATCTCAGTTTCGCGCTGCAAAAGGGGGAAATCCACGCGGTAGTCGGCATGGCCACGCACGAACTGCGAAAGTTTGTCGATTTATTGAGCGGCGATTTGTCGGACTATTCCGGTCAATGCTTCTTATTGGGCGAGCCGGCGCGGTTTTGCAGGAAGGAGCGCAGGATCGATGTGGTTCGTCAGGGGGCGAACCAATTCCCGTACTTATCGGCTGCGGAAAATATTTTTTTGACGAAGACAGGTGTTTTTCGTTTAAAAAAGAGGCAGGAGCTGCGGCGATGTGAGGAGCTGCTTGAGCAGTTCCAGATCAAGTTGGATTTGCGGAAAAAAGTCCGTGAAATGGCGCGCGAAGATCGGAAAATGCTTGAATTTCTGCGCGCTTATATCAAAAATTGCCCTATCGTGGTGCTTAGCGAGCCTTTTCTGGATATTGATAAGGACAACCGAGGCGGGCTGCTCAATATCTTGCGGGAAATGAAACAACGCGGACAAAGCATCGTGTTTGTGACCTCCCATCTGGACGATGCACTGCATATCTCGGACAGAATATCGGTTTTGGATGACGGGCTGATTAAAATAACCGCCAAGACCGAGGATGTGATCAAAAATCCCAAAGAGATCATGTACATGCTGTCAGGCTGGGCGCCGCTTCAACGAGATTCACGCGACAAGGAATGGAATATTTTGCAAACCATTGTCAATGCGCGCGATATTTTATCTTCGAGTTCGGAGCTGAAAAAAGAACTGCTGTATCTTGCAAAGGATATCACCAAAGTATTGGGTGCGCAAAACAGCGTGATCTACCTGCTCAACGAAGAGGTAAACGGCGTAATAGACACGATACGGGACAACGAGACAAAATTGTCAGTGCCCAGTCTGAAAAGCGACGCGATCTGCCGGCTGGTGTGTGAAGGGAAGCTTGTAATCCTATCCGGACAAAACGCGGGATATGAAGCCCTTTTTCAGGAGAACCGCGAGATACGCACCATTGTTTGTATGCCGGTCAACCGTGATGAACAGATTAGCGGGCTGATTCAAGTATCCTTCCGGGAGAACCGTCTGCTCAGCGAGACCGATGAGCGGTATTTAAAAACTTTTGGCAAAGAGATCGCGATTGCGATTGAAACCTCCAACTTGATCGGCCGTTCGATGCTACTGCAAGAAAGTCACCATAGAATAAAGAATAATTTACAAATGATCACCTCCATGATCTATATGCAGAAGCTGCACTACAAGGAAAAGGGCGGCGACATCGATGAGATTTTTCAATCCATCATATCGCGTATTTCCAGTATAGCGATCGTGCATAACCTGCTGGCCAAAGATAAAAACGAGGGTAGCATTGTAAATCTTTACAATATCGTGAAAGAAGTGATCAAAATATATGAGCGAGACGATGTGCGCATCGATCTGGACGTGGAAAACATCAGTATTCCATACAATAAGGCGACGCAGATATCGCTGGTGGTCAATGAACTGATTTGTAACTGCATGAAGCACGCTTTTCAGGGGCGTAAGGATAATGTGATCCGCGTCTTTTGTCACAACGATGGTAAGAACATACAGTTGATCATCGCAGATAATGGATGCGGATTGAAGAATCGGGAACAAATGGAGCTGTCGGGGAGCATTGGCGTGTCCGTGGTCAAAAGCATTATTGCGGGGCTGCATGGCACGGTGGATTTTGCGAATAACGCGGGAACGACGGTGCGGATCCTGTTTCCGACCTCGCATGTGTATGACGCGCGGAATAGTAAAGATTGAACAAAAATAAGTATCAAAAAATAGCGTAAATTACTGAAAAAATAAAAAAGTGTTGACAAAGGACTTGGGGTGAGGTTATACTTAGCCCATCAAAAGTGAATAGATTTGGCGGGACTCATGAAGGGTTTTTTGCCGAATGTGATGAGAGAAAGTGCAGAATGCTTTCGCTGTAATAAGCGGGGGCATTCTGTTTTTTTATGTTTAAGGAGGTTGTATGACAATGCGTTACAAATCATTTGGCAATTACGGATGGGATATATCCTGTCTGAGTATCGGTTCCTGGACGCTTGGGGGCAAGGAATGGGGAGCGATCGAGAAGAAAGACGCGATCGACACCGTTCACGCGTTGGTGGAGAACGGCGTAAACCATTTGGATACGGCGCTGTCCTATTCAGCAGGAGACTGCGAGCGAATAGTGGGTGAGTGCATCAAGGGGATCCGCGACAAGCTGTATATTACGACAAAATGCGGCACCATGAATATTTACGGCAACATTTTTATTCGCTGCGGCAGCCGGGATTTTATTTTAAAGTGCTGTGAGGAATCGCTTCGCAATCTGGGTATCGACTATATCGATAATTACATGATTCACTGGCCCGATCAAAACACGCCGATCGAGGAAACAATGGACGCGCTGAACGAGCTGAAACAGCAGGGCAAGATCGGCCACATCAGTGTTTCCAACTTTACCAAGGAAGAGATTTTGGAAGCCGAAAAGTATGGGAAGATCGAGGCGGTGCAGATGTGTTACAACATGTGCGACCGCTCGAACGAGGAATTCCTCAAGTGGGCGCACAGACGGGGCATGGGTACGATGACCTATTCGAGCCTTGCCAGCGGTGTGCTGACCGGACAGTACCGGTCCCTTCCGAATTTTGCGCCGGACGACGCGCGCGTCGCCTTTTTCCCGTATTTCCGCGAGCCGATGTTTTCTAAGGTGATGGCACTGCTCAAAGAACTGGATGTGATTGCTGAAAAACGCGGCGCGGCGCTGGCGCAGATCGCGGTGAATTGGAACACACAGCGCGATTTTGTCGATACCTCGCTTTGCGGCTCGCGCAATACCCGAGAAGCGAATGAAAACTGCGGCGGCTTTGACTGGACGCTGACGGATGAAGAAATGAAAACCATCAACAAAGCGATCGAAACGTATCTGGACTGTTAAGGAGACGGCATCATGTTAGTAACGTTAAAAGAGATACTAAGCGAATCTGTTGCGAAAAAATACGCCGTGCCCGCGCTGAACGGACATGACTTTTTCACAGCGCAGGGGTGTCTGCTCGCTTGTGAGCAAATGAACCGCCCGCTGATCCTGATGTTTGCCGGTGATTTTACATTCCCGGCTGATTTCCGGCAAGACGTACATCTGCGGATGCTGCTGGAAATGGCGCGTAGCGCCAAGGTCCCGGTCTGTGTGATGATCGACCACGCCGGCAGTTATGAGCTTTGCATGCGGGCGATCCATTACGGCTGCGGCGGCGTGATGATCGACGGCTCCACCTTGCCGTTTGAAGAAAATGTGGCGCTGGTCGGCAAGGTTGTGGAAGCCGCGCATGCCTGCGGCGTGAGCGTGGAAGCCGAGATCGGCCATGTGGGCGGTTACGAGGGCACACCCGACGAGGGGATCGCAAAGCCCCAGTTCTATACGAAGCCCGAGGAAGCGGAGCGGTTCGCAAACCTTACCGGCGTTGACGCGCTGGCCGTCGCCTTTGGCTCTAACCATGGCCCCTATCAGGGTACGCCGCATCTGGATATTCCACGCCTGACGGAGATCCGCGACCGCGTCGGCGATCTGCCTTTGGTCCTGCACGGGGGCTCCGGCCTGCCGGATGAGGAATTTTCAAAGGCTGTCGCAGGCGGGATCAATAAGGTCAACTATATCTCCGGTATGATGATCAACTGTGCGGACGCTATGCGGGAATTCTCGAATGCACAGGCGGGCAAGCGGCTGACCTCCCGTCAGATGCTCGAAGTGGGCATGGAATCCGTTGTTTCGGAAACACGGCATATTTTGGAGGTATTCAACACGCAGACCCTTACCATTCCGGTCTCTGAAACGGAAACAGTGACGGCGAGGAGGTTTCAGTAATGGGTGAGACCATGACCGCGCTGCGGTATCTGGAACGCGGCAAGCTGGCGCTTCAGGAAATACCGGTTCCAGTTTGCGGCGAAGACGACATTTTGGTTGAAGTGAGGGCCGCCGGCATCTGCGGCGCCGACCTGCACTGGGAAAACGGTGCGTTTAACGCGGATCATCCGTTCGTACTGGGGCACGAATTTTGCGGCGTTATTTGCCAACTGGGCAGCCGTGTGAGCGGCCGCTGGAAAATCGGCGACCGTGTCGTTTCCGATAACACCGGTTATGCGTGCGGCCAATGCTCGGCTTGCCTGCGCGGCGATTTTGTGCATTGTCTGCACCGCAAAACGCTTGGTTCCGGCATGGACGGCGGCTTTACAAAATATTGCAGAATCCCCGGCGATATTTTAAAGCTTTACCCAAGCTGCCTCATGAAGCTTCCGGACTGTGTTTCCTTTGAGCAAGGCGCGATTATGGAGCCCGCCGCCAATGCGTACCGTGCCATGATACAGGAAGCACAAGTCCGGCCGGGGGACACGGTCGTGATCGTCGGGCTTGGCCCGCTCGGCTTATACAGCTTGCAAATGGCAAAGCTTGCGGGTGCGAGCAGCATCATTTGCATCGGCATGAAAAGCGATGTGGAAAAGCGCTTCCCCTTGGCTCACCAATTTGGCGCGACACATCTGCTGGTTGCGGATGAGGAGGACATCCCCGCCCGCGTGCGGCAGCTCGCGGGAGAGGACGGCGTTGGCATCGTGGTGGACGCGGCGGGTGCGCCCGCTGTCATGCATCAGGCCATGGAGTATTTGCAGCACGATGGAAAATTCGTCCGTATCGGCAATCCGCCCGGAGCGTATGGATATTCGCTGCTGCCGCTGATTGATAAACAGATCACGGTGATCGGCCACATGGGTTATAACGGCACCTCGTGGGCCAAGGTGATGCGGCTGCTCGAAACCAAACAGCTTGATCTGCAAAGCCTGATCGGCGCGGTTTTACCGCTTAGTGAATATAAAACTGGGTATCAAATGATGCGATCCCAGCAGGTCGCCAAAGCAGTGCTGCTGCCGGAATAGGAGGGGAACAGATGAAAAACGAGGCGTTTTATCAGGTAGGCGTAGGAAAAATGGAAAAGCGGGAAATTCCAATGCCGGATTGCGGCGACGATCAGGTGATCGTACGTACGGAATACATGGGCATTTGCGGTTCCGACCTATTCTTTTTCGGCGACCACAACCATGAGGTTGCAAACGGCGCACATAAGCTCCCCTTTATCATTGGCCACGAATGCGCGGGCGAGGTGGTGCGGGCCGGCAAAAACGTCACGCACTTAACGGTGGGGAATAAGGTTGCGCTGGAACCGGGCGTTCCTTGCGGTAGGTGCGCGTTCTGCAAAAGCGGCCGGTACAACCTGTGCCCGGAGGTAAAATTTATGGCGTGTCCGCCGTATTTCAACGGGGCCCTGCGCCGCTATATCGACTATCCGGCGCATATGGCGTTCAAACTCCCCGCAAATGTCGATACCAAAGCGGGCGCGCTGATCGAGCCGCTTTCCATCGGCCTGCACGCGACGAAGCGCGCCGGTATCGGTCTGGGCGATGTAGCCGTTATTTTGGGTTCGGGCTGTATCGGTCTGACGCTGCTGCTGGCGGCACGAGCCCGCGGCGTTTCCAAGATCATCATGGTTGATGTATTCGATAACCGTTTGCAAAAAGCATTGGAATTGGGCGCGGACGCGGTGATCAACTCGGCGCGTGAAGATCCGCTCACAAAGGTTCGGACGCTGCTGGGCGGCGGCCTGCCGAACTTTGTATTGGAAGCAGCCGGGCGGCCGGAAACCGTGCAGCTTGCTGCAAAGCTCATTGGACGCGGCGGTACGATCCTACAGGTCGGCAGCGTCAATGCGCCGACGACGCTTACGCTTTACGAATTGACGGAAAAAGAGGTCAAGCTGATTTTTACATTCCGCTACGCCAACATTTATCCCACGGCGATCGAGGCGATCGCGAGCGGGCGAATCGATATCAACCAGCTCGCGACCGATGAATTTGCCTTTGAGGATACACAGCTTGCGTTTGAACAGGCGGAGCACAACAAGCAGAGCGTGGTCAAAGCCGTTATCAAATTCTGAAACGGAGGGATACCATGGATAAAAAATTTGACGCCATCTGTCTGGGCACCTGTCTGCTGGATATTTCAACAAGCGGCTTGGATTTCAATACGTTTTTGGAAACCGAGCCAAATCTTGCGGAATCGATCACCTACAGCGCGGGCGGCGACGCGGTAAACGAAGCGATGGCCATGAGCAAGCTGGGAAACCGCGTGGGTTTGATCAGTCGAGTAGGCGACGATTTTATCGGCCGTTTTTTGCTGGAGCAAGCCGAAGCGGCGGGGGTGGACGTTGCATCGGTCTACCGCGATCCGGATGCGCCGACGGCGGCCAATAATATTTTGATTGGCGCGAAGGACAAACGGATCTATACGATCAGCAAAAACAAAACATCACGCACCGAGTTCTGCGAGGACGATGTGGATTACGAGGTGATACGGAGGGCGCGGCTCATCGCGTTCGGCAGCATTTTTGTGCATGAAAAGTTTGACGATCGGGCGCTCACACATCTATTCCAAACGGCGAAGCAAAACGGCGCGATCACCTGCGCCGATGTTGGCCCGACTGCGGCGCACTGCTCTTTAGACGGCTTGCGGCACGCGTTGCCCTATCTGGATTACTTGTTTCCCAACGAACGGGAAGCAGCCATGCTGTCCGGCAAGCGTGATCCCGATGAAATGGCGGATTACTTTTTGAATTTAGGCATCGGCACGGTGGCGATCAAGTTCGGTGCAAAAGGAAGCCTGATCAAAAATAAGAAAACGCGTTTTTTTCAGCAGCCCTTCTATGTTGATCCGATCGATACGACCGGCGCGGGCGATTGCTATGCGGCCGGATTCATGTCGGGGCTGATCCACGGACTGCCGCTGGAGGCTTGTGCGGCATACGCTTCGGCCACGGGCGCACTGGCTGTGGGGAGGGTCGGCGCAACCGCCGGGATTGAAAGCGCGAAACAGGTGGAGGCTTTTCTGGAAAGCCGGAACAAACGCATGCAAATCACGCCGTGCATATGAGGAAAGGCGGGAGCTATGGAAAACAACGTGATCGTTGAAATGAAGGACATTACAAAAAGCTTTCCCGGCGTTAAAGCGCTGGATTCCGTAAGCTTAACGCTGCGGCGAGGCAGTATTCACGCACTGGTCGGTGAAAACGGCGCGGGCAAATCTACCTTAATGAAAATACTATCCGGCACCTATAAAAAGGATGCGGGCGAGGTCCGCTATAAGGGGCGAGTTGTTGACTTTCGTAGCGAGCGGGAAGCGCTGGACGCGGGAATATCGATCGTCCCGCAGGAGCTGGCCTATGTGCCCGGACTGACCATTGAGGAAAATATATTTCTGGGGCGGGAGCCCGCCACAGGCGGTGTGATCAGCAAGAAAACGCGCTGTCAAAAGACAAAAGAACTGATCAGCGAGCTCAAGTTACAAATGGAACCGACAACCAAAATGAGCGATATCAGTATCGCTCAGTGTCAAATGGTAGAGATCATCAAAGCGATCTCACGCGGCGCGGAGGTTGTGATCATGGACGAACCCACCTCGTCGCTTACCACGGTGGAAACTCAGAAAATGTTTGAGCAGGTCAGGGCGCTCAAGGCTAAAGGGATAGCGGTCGTTTACATCAGTCATAAGCTAGATGAGATTATGGAGCTGTGCGACGCGATTACCGTTCTGCGCGATGCAAAGCTGATCGGCTCCATTCCAAGAAAAGAAGCTTCGGAGGCTAAGATCATACAAATGATGGTCGGCCGCGATATGGGTAAGGTGTATCCGCCCGTGGGAACATGCGGCACGGAAGAGGTGCTCCGCGTGGAGGGCCTGACCAGACAGGGCGTATTCGAAAATATCTCTTTTACACTGCATCGGGGCGAGGTGCTGGGTTTTTCGGGCATGGTCGGAGCGGGACGCAGCGAAGTGATGCGCGCGCTTTTTGGCATGGATTCATACCAAAGCGGCAGTATTTTTATCAACAAAGAAAAAGTCAAGATACGCTCAACCCAAGACGCAATTCGGGCCGGAATCTGTCTGGTGTTTGAGGACCGCGCCATCCATGGGTTTGTGGGCGATCTTACGGTGAGTGAAAATGTGATGCTCCCCAGCGCAAAGGAATACTCAAAATACGGCGGTTTGGATTTCAAACGCATTGCGCGGGAGGTGAGCGGGCAAACAGAGCTTTTACGGATCAAAACGCCGTCTATTCACCAAAAGACCGCGTTTCTTTCCGGCGGTAATCAGCAAAAGGTTGTGCTGGCCAAGTGGCTGATCCGAAAGGATGTCAAGGTTCTGATTATGGATGAGCCGACGCGAGGCATCGACATCGGTGCGAAACAGGAGATCTATCAGATTATTAAAGATCTTGCGGCGCAGGGCATGGCGATCATCATCGTCAGCTCGGAAATGCCGGAGGTCATCAATGTCAGCCAGCGCATCATCGTGATGGACAGCGGCCGTATTCTGGACGAATTTCCGCACGAAAACGCGACGCAGGACGGTATCATGAAAACCATCATCGATGGGGGGAGAAAACTATGAAGAATGGCGTAGGTTCCAAGCTCAACAAAAGCAGCGTAGGCGAAATTTATCAGAAATACGGCATTTTCTTGATCATGATCATCGTGTTTCTCGGGGCTTGTATCGCAAACCCCAATTTTTTGAAAGCTTCCAACCTAACGAACGTCATGAAGCAGATCACGGCGGTCGCGGTCATTGCGGCGGGCGAAACGATATTGCTCGTCAGCGGATGTATCGATCTGTCCGCCTCGGCTGTCGCGGCTGTCTCCTCTTGCTTTGCAGCCAATGCGCTGTTGCAAACCAATTCCGTGATCGTATGCTTTGCCGTCGCCATGCTGATCGGCATCGTGCTCAATTACATCAGCGGTAGCATGATTACTTGGTTCAAGCTGCCGCCGTTTATCGCAACGCTTGCCATTATGAGCCTTGCCGAAGGCATGAGCTATCTTTACAGCGGCGGCAAAACGATAAAAGGGTTGGATAAGCTGAAATGGTTAAGTCAGGGTAAGTTGTTTGATTTCATACCCAATATGCTGGTTTTGCTCGCGCTTGTACTAATTCTTATGCAGTTTATGCTCAAACGAACCAGACTTGGCCTATACATGTACGCCATTGGCGGCAACCTGAAGGCTAGTATCGCGGCGGGTATCAATGTGAACCGAATCCTTCGACTGACCTATGTGATCAACGGCGCGCTGGTCGGTATCGCGGGGCTGATCCTTACGTCGCGCATGATGGCGGCAACGCCCAACATCACGACCGGCGGGTATGAATTCGACGCGATCACGGCGACTGTGGTCGGCGGTACCAGCTTCAGCGGCGGCCACGGCTCGATGTTCAACGTCATCGTCGGCGCCATCATCGTCGGTATCATCAATAACGTCATGATTTTGATGGGGCTTGACAGTAACTGGCAGACGATCGCAAAGGGTTTGCTGATCGCTGTGGCGGTCATTATTGATATCAATACGAAAAAAAGCAACAAATGAGTATGCAAGCTAAATTTCATTCACATTAAACCAATATCTAAGGAGGAAAAATCATGAAAAGAGCAATCAGCATTTTGGTGGCGGCACTGATGCTTGTGGGCGGACTGTCGGCATGCTGCGAACCGGCGGCGCCAAGCGCAGAGGAGAGCGGCGCGGACAGCGTCTCCGCGGGAAGCGCAAAGGAGTTTATCATTGGCTGCGAATATTCCACAAGCTCCTGCGTCTATTGCATGAATTTTGCCAACGCGATCAAGGAGTACGGGGAGGCCGAGGGCATGACCGTGCTGCTGACACAGGCAAACCGTGATGTTTATACCGAGATCAGCAACGCGGAATCCATGCTGGCGCAAGGGGCGCAGGTCGTCGGCGGCATTTGGGATGACTCCGATGCTTGCATGCCGGTCGCAACCGCCTGTGCAGAAGCGGACGCATGGTGCGTGGGTCTGCTGAACGGTTTGACCGACCGGGCGGACGGCTATGAGAAGTATGCCTATGTCGGATCGGAGAATTATGACGGCGGCTATTTGCAGGGGCAGTGGCTGGCAGAGCATCTCCCGCAAAACGCAGAGATTTTTTATATGGCCAGCCATGACGGCGATCAACAATCGCTGGCCCGCGAGGAAGGCATGCTAACGGCGCTAAAGGACGCCGGACGTGACGACGTTACCGTCGCCGCCCGCGAGGATGCGCATAACAACCGCGACGAAGGCCTGAAGATCATGGAAAACTGGCTGCAGGCATACGACAACATCAAGTGTGTTGTGACAACCGCTGATGAGACCGCGCTGCCGGCCATCGAAGCGATGAAAGCGGCCGACCGTTTCGACGGCGATGTGATCGTGGCCGGATTCGACGCTTCCGCCGAAGCGCAGGATTCCATCGCGGCGGGTGAAATGTCCATGAGTGTCTTACAGGACTACAAGGCGCAGGCGAAAGCGTTTATTGAACTTTGCATAGAGATTCGCGATGGCAAGGAGCCAACGGATAAAATCGTTCCGTTCAGCGCGGTCGACGCATCGAATGTAGCGGATTATAAGGATTATTAAAAGCTTGGGAAAGGGAAATCGGCCATGAAAGAAAATTTAGGCAAGGTTATGACCGTGCAGGGGCCTGTCGAGCCAAAGATGCTGGGACATACGCTTCCACACGAGCACACGCTGAACTGGCTCAATCACTATGAAATGCCCGACTCGGACCCTGAAAAACGGCAGTATTTCGAGCAGCCGGTCACACTGGACAATCTGCACTACATCCTGAATGAAAACTTCTATGGTGTACGCGATAATTTGCTCAATTATGACGATGCGCTCTTTGTTGAGGAGCTCAGGCGCTTTCAGAAGGCCGGCGGCGGCACGGTCGTCGACCTGACCTGTGACGACAACACCAAGTTTTATGCGGAGGGCAAGCCCACCGACGAGCACTGGGAACGCATCAAGGCTTTGGCCGAACAGTCCGGCATTTATATCGTCGGCGCTGTCGGGCACTTCCCACCAAACGGAAAGACCGATTTTAGCAAGCAGACTGTGGACGATCTAGCGCGGCAGTATATTGATATCATTCGTAACGGTTATGGCAAAACCGGTATTAAGCCTGGGATCATCGGCGAGATCGGTACAAGCGACGTCATTACCGACGACGAATGGAAGTGCCTGCGCGCCGCCGCGATCGCGGCAAAGGAAACAGGTCTGCCGGTCAACGTGCATGTCAACGTATACCAGTGGCGGCATGATTTTAAAATCCTGAAAGTGTTTGAGGAAGAAGGTATGGACCTTAACAAGTTTGCCTTCAGTCACAGAGAAGCCTGCTTAATTCAGGATAATTGGAGCGAAAGCGACGCTTTCGGACATTTGCAGGCGCTGATGGACAAGGGGGCGTATATCTCCTTTGACGGCGTCGGCAACATGAGCTACGAGAAAATGACTTATGGCGCATGGTGCAACGCCTCCGATAAGCAGCGCGCGCAGGCGGTATATAAGCTGATCGTGCGTGGCTATCAGGATAGGATTTTGCTATCGCACGATTCCGCTGAGAGACACCGATTTTCCACCTGCGGGGGATATTGCTACAATCACATCATCGGCAGGTTCCGTGAGATATGCAATCTGGTAGGCGTTGAAAACGATGAGTTCGACGCGATCATCAAGGATAATCCGCAGAGACTATTGACCATTGAGTAAGCTGAACGTGAGGAGCCGCCGTACCGGCGGCTCCTTGTTTTTTGAAAAAGGGCGCGGTATACTGAGAATAACCCGCAACTATATCGACATGCAATGGGAGAAATGCTATGAAAATTGTCATTTTGGATGGTTACACCGAAAACCCGGGAGATCTAAGTTGGAGCGGTCTGGAAACGTTCGGAGAATTGACCGTTTACGATCGGACGCCGCTTTCGGATGAAACGGAAATCATTCGCCGCATTGGCGATGCAGAAATCGTCTACACCAATAAAACGCCTGTTACGCGTAACGTGCTTGACCGCTGTCCCTCGATCCGGTTTATCGGCCTATTGGCAACGGGCTACAACGTAGTCGACTACCGCTACGCGCGAGAGAAGGGCATACCGGTGACGAACGTGCCGTCGTATGGCGTAGCTTCAGTCAGTCAGTTCGCCATTGCGCTGCTGCTGGAGATTTGCCATCACATCGGCCACCATGATCAAGCGGTACATGATGGCAAGTGGGAACAGTGCAGCGACTGGTGCTTTTGGGACTATCCGCTGATTGAGCTGTTTGACAAAACGATCGGGATTATCGGCTTTGGCCGAATCGGACAAGCGACCGGACGCATCGCAAAGGCGCTTGGCATGCATGTGCTTGCGTTTGACGCGGTACAGACCGACACGGGAAAACAGATCGCACAGTACACCAATCTGGATGGTCTGTTGGCGCTTTCCGACGTGGTCACCCTTCATTGCCCTCTGTTCCCCGAGACCGAGGGGATGATTAACCGGGAAACCATCGCCAAGATGAAGGACGGCGTTATTCTGATTAACAACAGCCGCGGCCCGCTGATCGTGGAGCAGGATTTGGCGGATGCGCTGCATGCGGGAAAAGTAGCGGCGGCGGCAGTCGATGTAGTATCCAGCGAACCGATCAGCGGAGATAATCCGCTGCTTTCCGCACCGCGCTGTATCATCACACCGCATATTTCTTGGGCCCCAAAAGAGAGCCGCGCGCGCATCCTGACATGCGCGATGGAAAACCTGAAAGCCTTTTTAGCGGGCGCGCCTATAAACGTCGTCAATTCGTAATCGCGTATGCGCGGCAAAGGAGAAGCATATGAAAATTGTGATCGCGATCGATTCCTTTAAGGAGAGCCTGACATCGTTGCAAGCAGGGAGAAACGTGGCGGCGGCAGCGCGACAGGTGTTTCCAAACGCAAAAATCACGGTTTTACCATTGGCGGACGGCGGGGAGGGAACGGTGGATGCGGTCGTGGATAGTCTGCACGGGGAAAAACGGCGGGTGCGCGTCATAGGACCGTTGGGGAAACCGGTTAACGCGCTGTACGGTATCCTTGAAAACGGACGAACAGCGGTTGTGGAAATGGCGTCGGCGGCCGGGTTGGCGCTGGTGCCGGAGGAGCAAAGAAATCCACTTTATACCACAACCTATGGCGTGGGCGAGTTGATACGCGACGCGTTGGACACGGGCTGCCGCCATTTTATGATCGGTATCGGCGGCAGCGCGACGAATGACGGCGGTATGGGCATGCTGCAAGCGCTCGGCTGCAAGTTTCTGGACGAAAATGGCGATCCGGTCGGCATGCTTGGAGCGGATTTGATGAGGGTGTCGGATATCGATAGTACCGGGCTCGACCCGCGACTTGCGGTATCCACCCTGCAAGTGGCATGCGACGTCTCGAACCCGCTATGCGGTCCCAACGGCGCTTCCGCCGTATTTGGGCCGCAAAAGGGAGCGGATGCCGGTACGGTGCAGCTGCTGGATGAGGCGCTGTCGCGACTTGCCGGCATCGTTCGTGAAAAATATGGAATTGCCACAGAAAATATGCCGGGCAGCGGCGCGGCTGGCGGTCTAGGCTATGCGCTCGTATCCTTTTGCGGCGCAAAGTTACAGTCTGGAGCCGAGGTGATTCTCAACAACGTAGGCTTCACAACACATGCGCAGGATGCCGATCTGGTAATCACAGGCGAAGGCCGACTGGACGCGCAGACCGCGATGGGAAAGGCTCCGGCCACGGTCGCCCGCATGGCAAAACGCTTCGGTGCACTGGTAGTCGCCTTTTGCGGCAGTGCTGCGCCCGATGCGGAGGCGCTGAATGCGGAGGGGATCGACGCATACTTTCCAATCCTGCAAGCGCCTTGCACGCTGGAGCACGCGCTGCATCCTGAAAATGCAGCCCACAACCTGTTTCTAACCGCGCTACAGGTGTTCAGTCTATTACGTGCGGCTAAATAACAAAACGCAGAGATCATGCTGCTCTGAATGAGCGCATTGTCTCTGCGTCTTATTGTGTCGGCGTATGTTATATCAAAAGCAAACATTTTAGCACATACAAAGTGGGTATGCAAGTATCACACCGCATTCACACCGAAATATCGAAGGAAAATAATCTATAAGCAACTGCGAAAAGATATACAGCAAATTATAAAGGATTTGTGCAAGTGGAAGGGCGTGGAAATTGTCGAAGGACATATGATGCCTGACCATATTCATTTACTCGTAAGTGTGCCGCCGAAATACAGTATCTCGCAGTTTATGGGATATTTAAAAGGGAAAAGCGCGATGATGATATTTGATCGGCATGGGAATTTCATTAAAATTCGGCAGTCGTAATTTCAGGGTGACTGGATATTATATGAGCACGGTAGGAATCAATACTGCCACGATTCAATAATATATCAGGGAGCAAGATAAGCAGGATCAAATCGAAGATAGCTTAAGTCAGAAAGAATATGTTGACCCTTTTAAGGGTAGTAAGTAGTCTTACCATCAAGGTTTGAACGAAGTGAAAGCCAGCGTCTTTTAGGTGCCAGCTTTTTTATGCCCTTATAGGGCTTGTTCATGCCACCCTGCTTTGGGGTGGTCGTGACTTCAATTTTACCTCTAGAAAAGGGGGAAGGAACTAGCGAACAAGAAATGAACATACGGACTCTAGGTTCAAAAAAGTAAAACTGAACGCCACAGCTTTTTAATATGACCTAATGAGTGTTGTGTAATATATATAAAAAACATCCCTGAAAAATTTATATATCTACAAAAATAAATAAATATATTGACATTAAAAATCTGGTGTGGTATATTCACATCATAATTAAATAGCCCCTATGGCAGGGGTAACGTTAAGGCTATGAGAGCTTCTGTATTTAATACAGGGGCTCTTTTTGCGTTTTTCTATCTGTTTTATGTAGTTAGCCAACAATGAAAATAGGAGGACGAGAAACATGAGGTACAAAAAGTTTGGTAATTACGGATGGGACATTTCATGTCTCAGCATCGGGTCATGGACACTTGGAGGTGGTTGGGGCAATGTGGGATTAAAAGACAGCATTGATGTTGTTCATGCAATGGTGGACGGAGGCGTTAATCATCTGGATACTGCATTAGCGTATGATTCAGGAAACTGTGAGAAGGTGGTGGCTCAGTGCATCAAAGGAATTCGCGATAAACTGTATATCACGACCAAGGGCGGTACGATGAATCTATTCGGAAATATTTTTGTAAAATGCAGTAGTCGCGATTTTCTTAATGAATGTGTTAACCAATCTCTAAAAAATTTGGAGATTGATTATATCGATAATTATATGCTTCACTGGCCGGATGCCAATACGCCGTTGCAGGAAACTATGGAAGCATTAAAAGACCTAAAAAGGGAAGGGAAAATCAGGCATATTAGTGTCTCCAATTTCAGCAAGGAGCAGATTATAGAAGCTGAAAAGTATTGCCCTGTTGAGTCAGTTCAGCTGAGCTATAATATGGCCGACCGAAGCAATGAGGAGCTCTTAAGATGGGCTCATGACAGAGGGATGGGAACCATGAGTTACAGCAGTCTTGGAAGCGGCGTGCTCACAGGACAGTATAGAACACTGCCGAATTTTCCCAAAGGTGATGCTCGTAACTTCTTTCCGTATTTTTCAGAACCGCTATTTTCAAAGATCATGAAGCTACTAGAAACATTAGACGTGGTTGCTGAAAAACGAACGGCGGCTCTGGCTCAGATTGTTGTAAACTGGAGCACGCAAACAAGCTTTATTGATACTGCGTTATGTGGGGCAAGAAGTGTGCAGGAGGCCAAGGAGAATTGCGGAGGGTTTGAATGGGCGCTCAGTGATGAAGAGATGAAACAAATTAATGATGCAATTGCAACATATCTGGATTAATACACTCAATCAATGAAAACAGTGAGGTAAAATATGCTTGTAACGTTAAAGGAAATTTTAAGCGAGACGATCGAGAAAAAATATGCTGTGCCGGCTTTGAATGGTCATGATTTCTTTACTGCTCAGGGATGTCTGCTTGCTTGCGAACAAATGAACAAACCTTTGATTCTCATGTATTCCGGGGATTTTACCTTCCCATATGCTTTTAGGCAGGACGTACATATGCGGATGCTATTGGAAATGGGACGCTGCTCAAAGGTTCCGGTTTGCATAATGATTGACCATGCAGGCAGCTATGAATTATGTCTTCAGGCAATTCATTATGGCTGCGGTGGCGTTATGATTGATGCTTCCACACAGCCGTTTGATAAAAATGTAGAAATTGTAAGCGAGGTGGTGAAAGCGGCTCATGCATGTGGTGTTAGTGTGGAAGCTGAAATTGGTCATGTAGGAGGTTATGAGGGGACTCCGGATGAGGGGGTTGCTAAACCGGAGTTTTATACAAAGCCGGATGAGGCAGAGCGATTTGCATCACTTACCAAGGTTGATGCTTTAGCGGTTGCATTTGGATCTAACCATGGTCCATATCAGGGAACGCCACATCTGGATATTCCTAGGCTTCAGGAGATACGCAAACGGGTAGGCGGGCTGCCGCTTGTGCTGCATGGCGGTTCAGGCTTGCCGGATGAAGAGTTTTCCAAAGCCGTAGAAAATGGCATTAATAAAGTCAATTACATTTCGGGAATGCAAATTAATTGCGCCAATGCGATGCGAAAGCTTTCCGAGGAAAATGCAGGAAAACGACTGACATCTCGTCAGTTGATGGAAGTTGGGGTTGACGCCGTTGTAGCAGAAACCAAACATATTTTGGAGGTATTCAATACGCAAGCCCTTGACATGCAGGCGTCAGCGAGCGAAGCTGTCACAGCAAACAATTACAGATAATGCTATTCAATGATTGGAGGGGTTCATATGAAAAAGTTGAATGCGAAGAAATTAGTATCACTATTGGCAATCCTGTCTTTGATGTTAGCTACTTTTGCAGGATGCGGTAATCCTGCTTCATCAACTACAGCCCCGGATAATACACCCACACAGCAAGAAGATTCGACTTCAACTCCGGACGACAAAGAGACGAAACCGTCAGCCGATACAACAGCCGGAAGCTTTGATAACTTTGCTCGACCGGTGGTTGTTAAGGACCGGGCGCTGAAGGTGGGTTATCTTGTAAGAAGCCTTTCAGGCGAAATTCATCAGCGATTCCTTCGTCAAGTTGAGATCGATGCTGACCACTATGGCTGGGATTTGATTACAGTTGTATATGAACAGGACAACGCACTTCGGGAGAATTGGCTGAATCTTATTAATCAGGGCGTTGACGCGATTATTGTTGGTAATGCGAATACATTTGAACAATATGAGGATCTGGCTACGCAGACTAGAAATGCAGGAATCGGTTTGTATTGTATCGATAATCAGGTAATCCCCGGCGTTATTGTCAATACAACCGTACAGAACGGAACCGCTATGCTTGAGTTGATGTATAAGATTGGCGCCGATTATGACTGGAATTTCAACTATACGGTAATGGTTGAGGAAGGTATTCTGGTTACGCGTGAAAGAAGCCGTGCACTGGTTGGATTTGATAGGGCCTATCCCAATGAAATCCTTCTCGCAACACAGGATATTGCGGCAGCACCTACAAGTGTAGCGCAGGCTGGATATGATTTTGCATCTACATGGATTCAGCAGTACGGTGAGGAGTTGGATATCTTATTTACCACTTCCGATTATCACGCAACTACCGCAGCGGAGGGTATCATTGCAAGTGGTGACCCGAAGGGAGAAAAGTGGATCACGACAGGTATCGATGGTGGGTCCCAAGCATGGGCATATATCCGTAACGATACTCCGCTTAAATATACTTACTCACAGCCGGCTGAGGCATATGCCCATAATACCTGTGAGTGCGTACAGCAAATTCAGGTTGAGGGGCTAAATCCCGGCGATGCTGATTGCATCATTGAGAAATCAGGACAGGTGGTATATTCTGACGGCGTAGTAACTACCATTGATAACTGCCCGGAAGTTGGTGCAACAGTTCACAAATATTTTGACTATTATGATCCTGAAGACACGGACGCATGGTATACCTGGGATGACGGCAAGGGTCAGTATGTTGTGGAAGAATATCAGATTGGTGCGGAAAATACATAAAAATCTATTGCAATAGCATTTGTTCAGGCAGTTGTAAAGATGCATTTTACAACTGCCTGAATAAAATACTTGCTTCAGTTTGGGAGAGGAAAAGCGATGGACGATAGAACTGCAAAAATGCCGATTATGAGTACGCAAGATTTGACTAAAAAGTTTGGGAAGTTTGTGGCAAACAAAGAGATTTCGCTGGACGTTTATAAGGGTGAAATTTTAGCGATCATTGGAGAAAATGGCGCTGGCAAGTCCACATTCTGCAAAATGATAACTGGGAATTATGCGCCAAGTAGTGGAAAAATCATACTTAATGGAAAAGAAGTGCATTTGAAATCTGTCGCGCAATCCTTAAAGGCTGGAATTGCTATGGTTTATCAAGAAAGAAACCTCATTGGAGGATTGACAGGCGCTCAAAATATCTGTTTTGGTCAGGAACCCCAGACGAGAGCTCTTATGAATGAAAAAAAGATGTTAAAATGCGCGGAAGAAATCAGGAATAAACTTGGTATTCATATCGAACTGAATACGCCGGTGGAATCCATGAGCGCGGGCGATAAACAGCAAATTGAAATTTTAAGGGCGCTGAAATACAACCCAAAGATTCTTATTCTGGACGAACCGACGGCATCACTTGGAAAAAGTGAAGTGGATCCTTTTTTTAAGTTCATTAAGAGACTCTGTAAAGCGGAAGACATCGCAATAATTTTCATTTCACATAAACTAGATGAAGTGTTTTCGCTTTCCGACCGGATTGCCGTGTTTACAGACGGAAAATTGGTTAAGGTGTCTATGACAGCTGAAACAACACAAGAAGAATGTATTTCAGCAATGCTAAGAGATTCCAAAATCAAACCGGTTGTGGTGAAGGAGAAAGATATATCAAAAGAAGAAAATGTTCTGGAAATTACAGAGGATATTTTCTACGATGACCGCGCCCATCATATACCGATCCGCGTGAAACGCGGGGAGGTGGTAGGCATGTATGGTTTGGTAGGATCGGGAAGAACAGAGAGCTTGGAGGCTATCTATGGGCTAAGACATACGGATTTCATGAAGTATAAGTTCAATGGTGAGGAGATAAGAAAAACAACATCGAAAGAAATGATTGAAAGAGGAATGGTTCTTACTCCAGAGTTGCGGGCTAACGCGATATTCGCCGACTTTGATTTGATAGAAAACATATCTTATCTGTTTTATTCGCACAGACTGTCAAAACCACCGTTTGGTGCAATTGAAAACAGGAAAAAGGTGGAGTTAGTTGATCGGGTTCTTCAAAAAAACAATGTTAAGTTTTCGGCTAAAGGTCAGAAAATCGTGGAATTGTCAGGCGGCAATATGCAAAAAATCATCATTGGACGGTCTACGGAGGTAAGTAATATTTGTCTTCTGGCACTGGATGAACCTACAAATGGCATGGATATAGGTGCTAAGTACGAAGTTTATCATGAGATAAGAAGATTGGCCGATGAGGACAATGTGGCAGTTATTTTCATTTCTTCGGAGCTGGATGAATTGTTATCTGTAACTGATCGACTATATGTGTATTATAACGGAGACATCATTCAGGAAGTCGAAAGAAAAGCATTTGATAAAGCTGCTATTTTGAATGCAGCGGTGAGGGGGTAAGCAACATGTCTCATGATTGGACAAAAAGCGTAGAAAATAGAAATAGGCGTCAGCTGGTACTCCAGAAAACATCCAAATGGCTTTTGCTCGGCGCACTTGGGTTGATCGTTCTTGCCTTCCAAATTCTTGCGTCGGAATTCTTTACCATGTTTAATATGATGGCTGTAATGCGTTCTGCATGTATTATCGGATTCATGGCGATTTCCAATGTTTTTATACTCAATACAGGAGGTTTGAATTTTGCGCAAGGCGCACAGGTGACGCTTACTGGCGCCATCATCGGCAAATTGATGATGCTATGGCCCGACAATATGTATTGGGCTGCAGCCCTGATTTCAATCATAGTCGGAGTTGCTATCAGCGGTATTGTTAGTATCTTCGTGGTCGGGCTGGGTGTTCCCCCTTTTATTGCTACGTTGGCGCTTCAAACCATTCTTATGGGGGTATGCCGTTACCTGACAGATAATACCGTTATGTTTTCTAATAAGTGGGGACCTAATTTTATTGTACTTGGACAAGGAATGCTGTTTGGCGTCATCCCATATCCGGTTATTATATTTGCGGTGTTTGCAATATTTGCACATCTGTTCTTAGAACGCATGCGTATTGGCAGATATATATACGCGGTAGGTCTAAGCGCAACGACCTGCAAGCAGGTTGGCATTAATGTAAAGAAAACAAAATACATTGCGTATTTAATGAGCGGCTTCTTTATTTCTCTTGCTGGCGTGGTGTATGTTTCCTACGTGAATTCTGTGAATCTTACAGCGGGGACTACTCTTTTTTCATTGGCCACATGCACGGTCATGCTCAGCGCGACCTTCTATAAACCCGGCAAGTATAATATTCCGGGAGTAACGGTAGCTGCATTTATGATGTATCTGATTCAGAACGGTGTTATCACGGCAGGCGGTTCTTTCTTTGTCAGAGACTTCATTCAGGGAGTACTTCTCGTTATTTCCATTTTGATTATTGCGTTGGTGAGAAAAGAAGGGTTGCCATCTGTTAATTTCGGAAGTTAAGGGTGAGGTGCTGGTATGAATAACGAGTCTTCTGATAAAAAGAAAGCGATAGGAAAGTTTGCGACCAATTACATGATGCTGTTGGTCACATTTGTGGTCATGCTGGTATTCGGAGGGGTAAATCAAACCTTCTGGAACATGGGCAATATTCTAAATATAGTAAGCAATGCCTGCCTTTTTGGCATTGTCGGCATTGGCCTGACACTAATTACCGCAGCAGGCGAAACTGATTTTTGCGCTGCAGCAGAGTTTACCTTGGCCGCTACTCTTGCCTGCACTCTAATATCACAGTTAGGGATGAAAAATTATTTTCTAGTCATGTTGATTGTTATGATCACAATGGTACTCGTAGGTTTGCTGAATGCGGTGCTTCATGTTTACTGTAGGATACCCTCCTTTATTGCAACGTTGGGGACATCTTATATGGTGAATGGTATTGCAAAATGGATGACCAATGGACTGAATTTTATGGGGATCAGCAGAGGAATAGGACCCATTTACACATACATTGGACAGGGATACTTTCTGGGAGTGATCCCGATGCCGGCAGTAGTACTGGTGGTCATGGCTGCCATCATGCTTTATTACACGGAACATACAAGAGGCGGGAAATATATATATGCTGGCGGTTCCAACCCCACTGCATGTAAGTTCCTAGGTATTGACGCCAATCGGCAAAAGATTAAAGCATTTATTCTATGTTCTGTGTGCTGCGGTATTGCAGGACTCATCCAATCAAGCATGCTAAATGGCTCTGCTCAAGAAATGGGAGCTAATATGCTTAACTATGGCATGACAGTGCTTATGATTGGTGCTTGCTTTCTCAGACTTGGTGTGTTTAATGTTCCGGGAACTATTGTTGGCTCGCTGTTCATTGCAATTATAGCCAACGGAATGACAATTATGGGAACCTCCGTTGCTTCTAAGGAAATTGTATTGGGCTCGGTCATGCTTTTGGCAACGACCGCAGTCACTGTTTTCAAACTGAAAAATGCAAGAGGAAACTAGCGTTATAAAGGAGGTATAAATCATGCGGATGGAAAAAATGAAAGCGATTCGTTGGATCAAAACGAAACATCTGGAATTAAAAGAGATTCCGATTCCGGAATGCGGCGATGACGATATCTTAATCGAGGTAAAGGCTGCGGGGATATGCGGGGCAGATCTGCATTGGCTGAGCGGTTCCTTTAACGCGGACCATGAAGTGACTCTGGGGCATGAATTCGCAGGAGAGATTGTGGAGATGGGGAAAAACGTAGAGCCCTTATGGCAGATTGGGGACAGGGTTGTATCAGACAATACCGCATATGCCTGCGGCACCTGTTCTGCGTGCAAAAGGGGGCAGTTTCTTCAGTGTGCGCATCGGATTGGCCTAGGAGGCGGAACCGATGGAGGGTTTGCAAAATATTGTTTAATTCCGGGAGGGGCTATCAGGCATTATCCCAGCGCACTCATGAAAATCCCGGACTCGATGCCTTTTGAAGAAGCTGCATGCATGGAACCTGTCGCAAATATGTATAAAGCTGTGGTTCAGGATTCACATATCATGCCGGGGCAAACGGTTGTTGTCTTCGGTCTAGGCCCAATCGGATTATTTGCAATCCAAATGTGTCATTTGGCCGGAGCGGCTAAAATAATCGCAGTGGGAATGTCCAGCGATATGACAGTCAGAGCGCCCATAGCAAAAAAAATGGGGGCAAATATAGTGCTTGCATCGGATCGTGAAGAGGATATAGCATTGAAAATTGTGGAGATTACCGGAGAAGATTCGGTTGCGGTTGTCTATGATGCAGTTGGCATTCCAAGCATTATGGCAGGAGTAGATAAATATATTCGGCATGGCGGTGAATTCATTCGTATTGGTAATGTTGCTGCAATTTACAATCACACTCTGATACCGCTGATCGATAAGCAGATTACCGTAGTCGGTCATATGGGATACGATGCAGTATCATGGGACAACAGCATGGAGTTATATAAAGCAGGCATGCTGAATATTAAAGATGCAATAACACATGTCTTGCCCATAGATGAGTACCTTACTGGATATGAAATGATGAAAACACAACAATCCGGTAAGGTGGTATTAATACCTTGAGTGGATTCTTAGTCAGCGGCAAGGAGTGATATATAACATGAAAAACACAGGATATGTTCTGACCGGTGTGGCAAATTTTGAAAAACGAGAACTTCCCATTCCAGAAGTATTAGAAGACGATGTGTTAATTCAAATAGAATATATGGGTATCTGTGGTTCGGATATTCATGCGTTCAATGGCGATTTTGGAGATGTTACTGCGGCGGCAGAAGAACAGGGGATCATGATTGGGCATGAGTGTGCGGGCACAGTCGTTAAGACAGGGAAAAATGTTACAAAGATAAAAGAAGGCGACAGGGTTGCTGTTGAGGCAGGTATCGGATGCGGTAAATGTGATATGTGTAAGCAAGGCTTATATAACCTTTGCCGCGATATGAGATTTCTAGGATGCCCGCCGGACTATAAGGGTGCAATGCAGCGGTATATGTCGTATCCGAGCGCATGGGTATTTAAACTTCCGGATGATGTAAGTTCTCTGGAAGGCGCTTTAATTGAGCCGCTTTCAGTCGGGCTGCATGCCACAAATATTTCAGGCATCGGTTTAGGGGATTCGGCGGTTATCTTTGGGGCGGGGTGCATTGGGTTGACCGTGCTGTTATCCTGTCTCGCAAAAGGCGTGAGTGATGTCGTTGTTGTCGATGTATTTGAAAGCCGTTTACAGACCGCTAAAAAGCTCGGCGCGTCTGCCGTCCTTAATTCCAGTGAATGCGATGTGATAAAAAAAGTAATTCATATTTTGGGAGAAGAACCGAAATATATTTTTGAAGCTGCAGGCAATCCTGTGGCGGCGGAAATGTGTATGAAACTCATCGGTCGCGCGGGAGTTATCACACTGGTAGGAGCGCTGCTCAAACCCTCATCTATTATATTTGAAGATATCAGTGAAAAAGAAGTTACGATTAAGACCGTGTTTCGTTATCGCAATATTTATCCTACGGCAATTAATGCGATAGCCGAAGGTATTATTGATTTAAAGACCATGGTAAATAAGGTGTTCGACTTTGAAGAAGCGCAGCATGCCTTTGAAGAGGCAGCTGCCCAGAAGCAGGAGATCGTCAAGGCGGTCCTTAAGTTTTAATATGTGACAGCATCAACTTTATTTCCAAGTAAGGAGGTAATTATGAAGACTGTAGATGTTGTATGTATAGGAGCATCGCTTCTTGATATATCCACATTTGAAATTGATAAAGATGGTTTTTTTGAACGTGAGCCCAATATTGTCGGCTCCATATCTTTTAGTGCAGGCGGTGACGCGACCAATCAGTCGATTGTGCTTTCCCATCTGGGGCATAAGGTGAAATTTATTACGAAGCTGGGATCAGATGATGCCGGAAATGTTCTTTACGATAAGCTAGAGAAATCGGGTGTTGACATGAGCCTGATTGCTAGAGGAGACCAAGACATAGCTTCCGTATGCAATATTATTCTGATAGGAAAGGATGATACAAGAGTTTATATCACAAACGCCACGGATTGCAAATCCAGTATTGCGAGTTTCTGTGAAAAAGATATTGATTATTCCGTATTGACACAGGCAAAGGTAGTGTCTATCGGCAGCCTTTTTGTACATCCGCTGTTAGGAAACGAGGCTATGACAAAAATTTTTAAAACGGTAAAGGAGGCAGGCGGTATCACCTGCGCAGATGTGAAAGCGGATGATCTGGACTGCTCCATGAATAGATATAGTCAGGCGCTGCCGTATCTGGATTTTTTGTTCGCCAATGAAAAAGAGGCGAAAAACCTAACCGGCTTGATGGAAACAGAACAAATGGCGGATTACTTTCTCAGCCTTGGAATTGGAACCATCATCATAAAGCTAGGCGGAAAAGGATGCTTCGTTAAAACATCGAATGGAGATGAATTTTTTGATACTCCATTTTTCGTGGATCCGGTGGACACCACTGGCGCCGGCGATAATTTTATGGCGGGCTTTATATCTGGGCTGATTAGGGGATGTTCCATTCACGAGTGTGTCCAGTATGCAAAAGCAACAAGCGCAATTTGTGTCGGATCCATCGGAGCATCTACCGGCGTCAAGAGTATGGAACAGGTTTTCACATTTATGAAAAAAAGACTGGGCCAAAACGCCTAGCTTTATAATAACAACTTATTTACTTAAAGGAGGAAATTAAAATGCATGAAAACGCTGGAAAAGTAATGACCGTACTGGGGTTAATCGATCCGAAGGATTTGGGAAAAACTCTGCCTCATGAGCACACGACCTGCAACCTGCAGTACTATGCGGAACCCTCAAAGGATCCGGAAGGCGCAAAGTATTTCAAGGATCATATCACGCTTGAAAATCTGCATTTCCTGCATGGAAACCCATATGCGATTTATGAAAACTGTATTTGTCAGGATTGTGACCTGATCGTGCGCGAGCTGCAAAAATATAAAAACAACGGCGGCGGCTCTATCTGTGAACTTGGGCCGCTGATGAAGCAGGAAGGCGCAGACTTTGTAAAGGACGAGAAAGGCAATTACAAAGTGGTGTCCGATCTCAAGCATTGGCATGATGTGGTCGATATCTCAAAGAGATCCGGCGTTCATATCATTTCTTCGATCGGTTTGTATCTGGAGATGGCGCATCCCGACGCAGTGAAGGAAATGACTGCCGAGCAACTGGCGGATAGCTTTATCGATGTGATCAGAAATGGTTATGGCGATACCGGCATCAAGCCCGGCATTATCGGCGAGACAGGCGTAGGTCCGGTATGTACTAATGAAGAAATCAAAGCCTTGAGAGCAATGGGCATTGCGCAGCGCGAAACAGGTCTGGGCGTCAACATTCACGTAGAGCCGTATACATACGAGTATGATTTCAGAATTCTTGATACGCTGGAAGAGGTAGGGTGTGATCTTACAAGAGTGGTGCTGAGCCACAGAGAAGCTTGTTTAACAAATCGCAATCTAACTTTCGACAAAGCGGTTGATCACTATGTGGGAATCTGCGATAGAGGCGCGTCGGTCGAGTTCGATACCTGCGGTGATAACGACGAGTTCTATACAGATTATGCTACTTGGGATAATCCGTCCGATTACGATCGCGCAAAGGCGGTCCATGATTTGTGCATGAGAGGTCATGCAAAACGCGTATTCCTTTCCCACGATTTGGCCCACCGTTATCTGATGACTGAGTTTGGCGGAAACGGTTATTCCCATGTGATTACCACTTTCCGCAAGCTGTGCATGAAGTATGGCGTAACCGATTACGATCTCGACACTATCATGATTGAAAATCCAAAAAGATTGCTAACCATTAAATAAACTCATTTTGAGAGTCAACAGCCACACAAAAGCATGAAAGGCATAGCTGATTAATTGCCAGAGCAATAAAGAAATACGTAGTGAAATCAATATAGCGTATGCTATAAGAAGACCGACCTACGAATACAATAGAACGGTCAAGAAGAATTGTTTGGCTAGACAAATATACTCTCTCCGAGGAAGACATGCTAACTGGATGAGCTTGTCACCAAGGAGAGAGCATATTTGCTTGTAAAAGAAAAAATGAGGATCATGAAATGAAAATAGTTGTAGCGATTGATTCCTTAAAAGGAAGTCTATCCTCTTTGGAAGCAGGTGAAGCGATTCGGAACGGTATACAACGTGCAATTCCAGAGGCAATAGTTGCAGTGCATCCGGTGGCGGATGGAGGTGAGGGAACGGTCGAGGCGCTTGTTTCCGGTTTTGGCGGAGAATTAATCCGTACACGTGTGTCCGGTCCTCTGGGCGATCCGATCAACAGCACCTATGGAATTCTGCCACAGACGAAAACGGCTGTGATCGAGATGGCGTGTACTGCGGGGCTGACGCTGCTGTGTGAGAGGAAAAAAAACCCCTTGCACACGACAACGCGCGGCGTTGGCGAATTGATTTGCGATGCGATCAAACGTGGATGCAGGCGCTTTATTGTTGGACTCGGTGGAAGCGCAACAAATGACGGCGGCATTGGCATGCTGCAAGCGCTCGGCTATGGTCTGCTGGACTCATCAGGAAAGAAGGTACGGGGTGGAGGCTTAGGCCTTTCCACGCTGGCGGAGATTCGCACGGAGCAAGTGCTCCCCGAATTAAACGACTGTACCTTTCGCATCGCCTGCGATGTGAGGAATCCATTGTGCGGGGAATCCGGGTGCAGCGTAGTATTTGCGCCGCAAAAAGGTGCGTCGCGGGAAATGATTCAGGACATGGATCGCTGGATGGCTCAATACGCCGATTTGGTAAGGCAGTGGAGCCCAAACGCGGAGCGATCCGATCCGGACTATCCGGGCACAGGGGCGGCAGGCGGACTTGGATATGCATTTCGTGCATTTATGAAAGCAGATTTGGAACCGGGTATTGAAATTGTTCTCGACGAGGCGCATCTGGATGACGCGTTGATCGGTGCGGATATCGTCGTGACCGGCGAAGGGCGGTTGGACGGACAAACTGTGATGGGCAAAGCACCGATCGGCGTAGCGCGGCGGGCAAAGCGCTATGGCGCGAAAGTGATCGCATTCGCCGGCAGCGTCGGATCGGGAGCCGAGGACTGTAACCGAGAAGGAATAGACGCCTTTTTCCCTATCTTGCAGGAAATCGTTACGCTGCAAACGGCAATGGAGTCAAAACAGGCGCGCTGTAATATGGAGCGATCGGCGGAACAGGTGTTTCGCCTCATCCGAACATTAGGGCTATAGGTGAAATGGTTACGAAAAAATGTGTCGATGGGATCGATGATGAGTTATAGAAAGGATAAACTATGAAGATCGTTGTGTTAGATGGCTACACAGAGAATCCGGGGGATCTGAGTTGGGAACCTATCGCCGCTCAAGGGGACTTGGTTGTTTATAACCGCACTAAGATCGACGATCCGGAGGAGATCGCTAAGCGGATCGGATCGGCCGAGATCGTTTATACGAACAAGACGCCGATCAGCGCCGAAACCATGGCCGCATGCCCCAATATTAAACTGATCAGCCTTCTTGCGACTGGATACAACGTTGTGGATGTTTCAGAGGCGCGCGCACGCGGAATCGTCGTATCCAATGTGCCGACCTACGGTACGGCTGCGGTCGCTCAGTTTTCCATAGCGCTACTGCTAGAGATTTGTCATCATATTGGACACCACAGTGACACCGTTAAAAACGGCAAATGGCAGAACTGTGCAGATTTTTGCTATTGGGACTATCCGCTGATCGAGCTGGTGGATAAGACCATCGGCATAATCGGGTTCGGACGTATCGGCCAAATGGAGGGACGAATTGCTAAGGCGCTTGGAATGAAGGTGCTCACATATGATCTGTTCCAAACGGAAAGCGGCAAGGAAATTGCGACATACGTCGATCTGGACACGCTCTATGCAAATTCAGATGTGATCACGCTGCACTGCAACCTAACGCCGGAGAATGCAGGCATGATTAACCGAAAAAGCATTGCCAAAATGCGTGATGGTGTGATTTTAATCAATAATTCGCGCGGTCAGCTGATTCATGAACAGGACGTCGCCGATGCGCTGAACGCTGGTAAGATTATGGCTGCGGGACTGGATGTTGTCTATACGGAGCCAATTCGCGCGGACAATCCGCTGTTGCAAGCGAAAAACTGCATCATCACACCGCATATTTCATGGGCGCCTAAGGAAAGCAGACAGCGCATCATGGATACTAGCGCAGAGAACCTCCGCGCTTTTTTGGCGGGCAGTCCGATGAATGTTGTCTCGTAATATTTTTAATTAAATAATTACCCCCAACAGCAGATGAACTGGATTTTATTGTGGTTTTGTGGTATCATATATAATACTAAGTTATAAGGTTAAATCCGGAGCTCTGCATGTTTTTTGTTCGACCCAAAAGCAGAACCGCGTGCTTGCTTGAAACATTGTTTTCCTGTCAGCAGCAGATAATCGTATTGGGTATAGCTGTGCTGCTCCATTTTAAAATATTCCTTTTTCAAAGGGATTTGATGTAGGTATTATTTGTAAACAGTTAGTGACTACGCCTGATATTATCATATCTTGATGAAGCGATATTAAGGTTATATAAGCTAAAGGATACAAATGAAATGGAGATTAGTTATGAACAAATTGAATGTATTTATTGTTGAAGATGACCCTATGGTCTTATTCGGTTTTAAAACGATGGTTACTTCTGGTGGTCATATCGTCGCTGGGACTGCTACCGACGGAGTAACTGCCCTTGAAAAAATAGTAAAACTCCGTCCTGACATTCTTCTTGTTGATATCAATTTACCGGAAATGGATGGAATAACGCTCTTGAGAAAGGTCAAAGAACATTTTGACATTCCGTCCATCATCATTACAGGATACAAAAGTGAGTCTTTGTTGGAATACGCTCTGGAATTAGGAGTATTCAGTTATTTACAAAAACCTGTTGACGATATAGAAGTAAGAATGGTACTGTCTCTGGCAATGACTAGATATAATGAACTTCAAGCCGCCCAGAATGAACGAGACAAGGCAATTACTGCGCTTGAGGAGCGAAAGATTATAGAACGCGCAAAGTCTTCTTTGATGTTACAATTTAATATGAGTGATGAAGAAGCCATGAGATTCATGCAGAAGAAAGCAAGTTCACAAAGCCGTAAAATGGTATTATTGGCACAGGATATTTTGAAAATATGAAAAAAGAAAATGATAACTCGCAAAGCGATTCACCCTTAATTCATATGGATTTTTATACTGCTACGACAAACGGCAATATAGATCTTAGGGATATATGTTTTACGTTAATGCCAGGAGAATGTCACGGTATAATTGGAATACAATCATTCGGACTACAAAATTTCGTTAATAGCCTGTGTGATCCTCCCAAAAAGTATATGGGGCAATTCGACTTTTTGGGGAAAACTGTATCCAAAAGAAAGCCGAACTGGAGCGAAATTATGGTGATTAGCAACAGCGAGGATTCAATATCCTTTTTTTCGGCTGAAGAAAATATCTTTATTCATAAAAAGTCCATATTTGGACTAAAAAGGGAAAACATCATATCCTGTCAGAAAATTTTGAAAGAGTTGGGACTCCAACTCAACCTCGAAAAGCCAGTATCCGATATGAGCTTTTCTGAAAAAAAGCTGTTAGATATTCTGCGCGTATGTGTTTGCCTACCGCGTATTGCGGTTTTTTGTGATACATATAACTGGCTCGAGCATAGCTCGGCGATTCAACTTCCTGTAATTATAAGGTGGTTGAAGGAAAAAGGCGTTTCTATCATTTATGTGTGCCAAAACATAGAGATGGGCATGGTTTTTTCTGACCGGATTTCTGTTTTTGATCAAGACAGCATTCAGCAAACATTTGACATCAATGAGGTGAAAGAAGATCCGGGCAAGATTATTCAACAATTTTCAGATTTAAGAACACTGTATGAGACGCCTGATGATGTTTCAAAAATTCCGCATGTTTTGAAGCATATCCTAAAAGCACGTGATATATCAATTTCTGAACTGACGCTTAACAGACGTCTGAATTTTCTGGCGGAAGATATGGCCAAAGCATTTGATTCGAATGGTGCGATCATTTATTTTGTTGACATTGCAAATAATGAGATGTTGGAGAAGATTTGTAGTTCAGAGAACGTACAGTCCTGCTCCTTTATTCGACAGGAGCAGGTTTTTTCATTATGCGCAGATACCCAATTTCAGATATACGATTTTTCCAAATCGGCCAAATCTTTGTTTTTCGAACAAAGAAATCAGCTAAAACATATGCTGGTATACTCTTTTTCGGTTGACTCTAATACGGTGGGGCTTATCCAAATCCTATATGCCAAACGGCATTATCCTAATTATAGATTCGAGGAATACCTGAAACTTTTTGCAAAAGAAATCTGCATTGCAATGGATAATTCGCGGCTTCTTGGCCGTTCCGTGTTACTTCAGGAGAGCCATCACCGTATAAAAAACAACCTTCAAATAGTATCCAATCTTCTCTTCCTTCAAAAAAATGCTAACCCTGCGATAGAAGATGTCTTTACAGCAGCTATAAAGCGTATCAACACCATTGCAAGTATTCATGATCTTTTGTGTCATGATGGTTCTGGAAAGAATATTATTAATTTGCGCACTGTTTTTCAGGAAATCTGCAAATTATACAGGGCAACCCAACTAAATATTGATATCCAAATGGATAATATCAGCATTCCGTATGATAAAGCAACCTCAATTGCTCTTTTGGTAAATGAATTAATCAGTAACACGTTAAAGCATGCATTTGTTAATTGCAAAAGGGAAGATTATAGAGCTTTTGTTCAATGCTTTAATGATGGAAACAAAATCACATTCCAATATTCGGATAATGGATCGGGTATTGATTCAAAAAACTTTTCAAAATCTAAAGGAATTGGGGTTTCTATCATCGAAAACATGTCGCTGGAAATGGGCGCCAGTATTTATTCCTATTCTGACAATGGTTATCATTTTAAAATGGAAATTCCGCGCAACCGAATTATGGCTGTAAATGCCGTAGAGCAGCGATTTTGACCAGTGATAAGTGGTAAAGAGCGAAGTAATGTTCTCTTATAAAGCAAACCTGATAGTATATGTGAAGTCCACAAATGAAAAAGAGGTTGTTCTAAGTTCGCGGCGCTGCAAACCTTAGAGGAGGTAGAGTGGCGTATTTGAATGGCGTGATGTCTGGAAAATGATCCCATAAATGCGCTGCCGAATAAATGCTTTGCCGAGAGTTAATCGAAGCGAATAGTCTGGAAAGGGTTGGGCTACGGTATTTATATGATTATTTTGCGGACGTACACCACTGTCTGTCGACGCTTGAACTGATAGACGAGGCACTTGAATGATTCACGAACTCCGTCTTACGACAATCTCTTTAAAATCAGAAAAGCATCCCGATTACTGGCCGATTTGGGATGCTTTTCTGGTTTTTTAGCAAGAGTCAGGTACCCTGCGTATACACCAAAGGATAAGGATTTGCATAAACGGCGGGGGGACGTAGAGGGTCATACGAATCGATGCACTGATTGTGACTTGGCGGGCAAATTTGTTGCAAAAATTAGACTTTTGTAAACACCTACAAACTTTTGCGCGCCGTAAGAAATGATGGAATTACTACTTGCATTTTTAAACGAAAGACCGTATAATAAACCTTGATTTGAAAGTCGGTTGTCCAAAACCGAAATTAGGAGGAGTTTAACGAATGAAGAAATTAGTGTGCGCGCTGCTCGCAGGCGCGATGAGCATGAGCCTGCTGGCGGGCTGCGGCAGTAAGCCGGCGGAACCGGAGAACACAACCCCGGAGAACAACGGTGGAGATACCAATGCAGTCAGCGATACGTTGCGTATGGGTACAAACGCGGCATTCCCGCCGTATGAGTTCGTAGATGAGAATAATGAAGTTGCCGGTATTGATGCGGAAATTGCCGGTGCGATTGCTGAAAAGCTGGGGATGAAGCTGGAGATTACCGATATGGCGTTTGACTCGCTGATCCCTGCGGTACAGGCTGGCACGATTGATATCGTTCTGGCTGGTATGACTGTTGATCCGGAGCGTGCTGAAGCGGTGACCTTTACCGATTCTTATGCGACCGGTGTACAGGTAATCATTGTTCCTGAAGATTCTGAAATAGCTAAGGTCGATGATTTGGATGGTAAGACGATTGGTGTACAGTCCGGTACGACCGGTGATTTGTACTGCACCGATGCTTACGGTCAGGAACAGGTCAAGCAGTTTGATAATGGCGCTCTGGCGGTTGCCGCATTAACAAATGGTCAGGTGGATTGCGTTGTCATTGATAACGAGCCGGCTAAGAATTATGTGGAAGCCAATCAGGGGCTGAAGATTCTGGATACCGAGTATGCAATAGAAGATTACGCTGCAGCAATCGCAAAGGATAATACGGAATTGCTGGATAAGGTTAATGCCGCGATGAAGGAACTTAAGGATGACGGTACAATCTCCGGTATTATTGAAAAGTATATTCCTGCAAAGTAATTTTACGAAATGTTCAGTAGAAAGGGACGGCGGATGCCGCCCCTTTTCTGCAAATACCAATGAAAAGGGGAAAAGCTGTGAGCCAACTGACATTTGCGAACTGGATACAGACGGCGCCCGACTGGCTACAGGGATTGCCTGATGGGATGAAAACATTCTTTTTTCAACTTTATCAAACCTTTGTCTATCAAGATCGATGGACATGGTTTGTAGATGGCCTTAAAATTACATTTATGGTCACGTTGGGAGCGCTGGCGCTGGGTATCATTATCGGTCTGATCGTAGCTGTAATTCGTTCAGCGCACGATTCCCGCCGTATAGGCCGACCTAATCCAATTTTGAGCTTGATTAACGCAATCTGTAAGGTATATCTAACCGTAATCCGTGGCACGCCGATGATGGTGCAACTGCTCATCATGGGTTTCGTTGTTTTTGTGCCAAAAGAACAAAGCCAAATGGTAGTATGCGGCATTGTAACATTGGGCATTAATTCAGGTGCATACGTGGCAGAAATCGCGCGTTCAGGTCTTATGTCGATCGGCGGAGGACAGATGGAAGCGGGCCGTTCGTTAGGGTTGACGTACGGAAAAACCATGTGGTACATTATTATTCCGCAAGCCATTAAAAATATTTTGCCCGCGCTTGGAAATGAAATGATCACCCTGCTAAAGGATACTTCGCTTGTGTCTGTTATTATGCTGCGAGATGTAACGAAACAAGCACAGAATATTGTTGCCAATACGTACAACCCATTCGTACCATACATCAGCTTAGCGATTATATATCTGGTAATTGTCATGATTTTGACTAAACTGCTCGGATTGCTCGAAAGGAGGTTGCGCGCAAGTGATCGTCGTTAAAGACTTATATAAGTCCTTTGGAGACCACGAGGTGCTCAAGGGTGTAGACGAACATATTGAGAAAGGTGAAAAGGTTGTTATCATCGGGCCGTCTGGCTCGGGTAAGTCTACCTTTTTGCGTTGTCTGAATCTACTTGAGGAACCGACCAGCGGAGCTATCATTTTTGAAGGGCAAAACATTACCTCTAAAGAAACTGATATTAATATCGTCCGCCGTAAGATGGGCATGGTATTTCAACAGTTTAATCTGTTTCCGCATCTCTCCGTTAAGGAGAATATCAAGCTTGCGCCGGTAAAGCTCAAGGTCATGAGCGATGAGGAAGCGGAAAATCGCGCCTTGCAGCTGCTGGCCCGCGTCGGTCTGCCGGATAAGGCGGATAGCTATCCAATTCAGCTTTCCGGCGGACAGCAGCAGCGCATCGCGATCGCCCGCGCGCTCGCCATGAATCCGGACGTCATGCTTTTTGACGAGCCGACCTCCGCGCTCGACCCGGAAATGGTCGGTGAAGTGCTGGAGATCATGAAGGAGCTGGCCGAGGACGGTATGACCATGGTGGTCGTCACGCACGAAATGGGCTTTGCCCGCGAGGTCGGCACCCGCGTGCTGTTCATGGATGAGGGGCGCATCATGGAGCAAAACGAACCGGGGGCGTTTTTCGCCAATCCGCAGAATCCCCGTTTAAAGGACTTTTTGTCCAAGGTGTTGTAAAAACAGGGGTTTGCTGACGCTCACAATTAGAAATGCGGCGGGGTGAGTCACCCCGCCCTACGCTTAACGGTTTTCTCGTTACTGAAAATGGGAGATAAACCAAGAAGTAGGGCGGGGTGACCTCACCCCGCCGCTGCGGCTACTGCAGCGTATACTATTGCGAGCGTAGCGAGCTACCGAAAGAAACGCGGAAAATCTTTGTAGTTGCAAGATTTTCCGCGTTTCTAAATCGCTATATCGAGAAAATGGAATCGATAACAGCTATGGCCTGTTAACAGTTTAAAGCTGTACTTCCGTTTGGATAAATCATGTGCTATGATGATCGAGGAGCATGTGAAAGGAGTGTACTTTGATGAGCATTTTGCAAGACATTTATGAGGAAGGAATGGCATGCCTCGATGTGCCAACGGAGCAGAGGGTGCTTTCCGAAGAATTGCGCCGCCAATTAAATGTTGAACAGCGGCGCTTGCTTCGCCGTGTGCAAGATATCGGTCTGGCGGAAGGCGATAAGCTGACGCGGGAAAACTATTTCCGCGGTTTTTGCGCGGGCGTACACTTTGCCGAATGCTTTCTGCGGCGCGCGGGCCGGTTCTGAATAATATATGTCGTTATTATCGCGCTTTTGTGACAAAAAAACAAGCGGACAGAGTGTTCTGTCCGCTTTTCTGTGCAATAAAATGCTTGACATTGGCAAAATTTCTATGGTATAATAAAACGCTCGACAAATTAGATACGATTCTGCCAATAGCTAAATACATGTTATCACGGTGAATCTGTAATTGCAAGAGCAATTTTAAAGATTTTGCCACGCCGCCGGGCGTATCAAAATAATGCCGAAAGAAACGGAGTGATTGAAGCACATGATGGTGAAAGACGTACAGCACGGCAAAACCACACGAAAGAGCTTTGCGCGCATCGATGAGATTCTGGAGATGCCCAATCTGATCGAGGTGCAGAAGAAATCCTACCGGTGGTTCTTGGACGAGGGCCTGCGAGAGGTGTTCTCGGACACTGCCAGCATCACGGACTACACCGGTAATTTGGAGCTTTCCTTCCTCGATTATTCGATGGACGACGAGCCCAAGTATTCGGTGGAGGAGTGCAAGGCGCGCGACGCCACATATGCCTCGCCGCTCAAGGTGCGCATGCGCCTTCGCAATAAGGAGACCGGCGAGATCAAGGAGCAGGAGATCTTCATGGGCGATTTCCCGCGCATGACCGATTCCGCCACCTTCATCATCAACGGCGCGGAACGCGCCATTGTTTCGCAGATCGTCCGTTCGCCCGGCGTCTATTACGGTAAGGAATTCGATAAGACGGATAAGGCGATCCTTTCCGCCACCGTTATTCCGTACCGCGGCGCGTGGCTCGAATACGAGACCGACTCGAACGACGTTTTCTACGTCCGTATCGATAAAAACCGCAAAATCCCGATCACCTCGTTCATTCGCGCAATCGGCGTAAAGACCGACGCGGAGATCAAGGAAGTGTTCGGCGAGGATGAGCGCATCATCGCGACCCTTGAAAAGGACCCGGCCACCACGGCGGACGAGGCGCTGATCGAGATCTACAAGAAGATGCGTCCGGGCGAGCCGCCCTCTGTCGAGTCCGCCACCAACCTGATGGATTCGATGTTCTTCGACATGCGCCGTTACGACATTTCCGCCGTCGGCCGCTACAAGTATAACAAGAAGCTTGCCATCGCGCGGCGCATCTCGGGCCACAAGCTGCTCGTGCCCGTTGCCGACCCGATGACGGGCGAAATCTTGGCGGAGGAAGGCGAGATCCTTTCCCGCGAGAAGGCGCGCCTGCTCGAGCGCCGCGGTGTGCACGGCGTTACCATTGAATCCGGCGAAGGCCGCCCGGTGCGCGTGTTTGGCAACGGCATGGTCGACGCGGATGATTTCAAGGACTACACCGGCTTTACCGCCGCCGAGCTGGGCCTGAAGGAAAAGGTCCGCTTTGTGGTCCTTAAGGAGATCATGGAGAACAATCAGGGCGAAGCGCTGAAGGCGCAGGTCACCGCCCGCATGACCGAGCTTGTACCCAAGACCATCATCGTGGACGACATGCTCGCTTCGATCTGCTACCTGCTGAACCTCGGCTGCGGCGTCGGTACGACGGACGATATCGACCACCTCGGTAACCGCCGCCTCCGTTCGGTCGGCGAGCTGCTGCAGAACCAGTTCCGCATCGGCTTCTCCCGTATGGAGCGCGTGATCCGCGAGCGCATGACGATTCAGGATTTGGATATCGTCACGCCGCAGAGCCTGATTAATATCCGTCCGGTCACCGCCGCGATCAAGGAGTTCTTCGGCTCCTCGCCGCTCTCTCAGTTCATGGACCAGAACAACCCGCTGGCGGAGCTGACGCACAAGCGCCGTATGTCCGCGCTCGGCCCCGGCGGTCTGAGCCGCGACCGCGCATCGTTCGAGGTGCGCGACGTGCACTACTCGCACTATGGCCGCCTGTGCCCGATCGAGACCCCTGAAGGCCCGAACATCGGTTTGATCTCCTATCTGGCGACTTATGCGCGCATCAACGATTTCGGCTTTATTGAAGCGCCCTACCGCGTGATCGATAAGGAGACCGGTAAGGTCACCGGCGATGTGCAGTATATGACCGCCGACGTGGAGGACGAATTTATCGTCTGTCAGGCGAACGAGCCGCTCGACGAAAACGGCTGTCTGGAACGCGACCGTATCACCTGCCGTATGCGCGATGAGATCATCGAGGTCGACCGCAAGGAAGTCGATCTGATGGACGTTTCGCCCCGCATGATGGTTTCCGTCGCGACCGCTTTCATTCCCTTCCTTGAGCACGACGACGCGAACCGCGCGTTGATGGGCGCGAACATGCAGCGTCAGGCCGTGCCGCTCTTAAAGTGCGAAGCGCCTGTCGTCGCGACCGGCATGGAATACAAGGCCGCGGTCGATTCCGGCACCATCCCGCTGGCGGAAAGCGACGGCGTGGTCACCCGCGTGACCGCGCGAGAGGTCGTTGTCAAGTACGACAAGGGCGATGAAAAAACCTATCACCTGACCAAGTTCCTGCGTTCCAACCAGTCTACCTGTATCAATATGCGACCGATCGTTTCGCTGGGCGAGCGCGTCAAGGCGGGCGACGTTCTGGCCGACGGCCCCTCGACCGATCAGGGCGAGATCGCGCTTGGCAAGAACGCGCTGATCGGCTTTATGACCTGGGAAGGCTATAACTACGAGGACGCCGTTCTGCTGAACGAGCGCCTTGTGCGCGACGACGTTTACACGTCCATCCACATTGAAGAATACGAATCCGAATCCCGCGATACCAAGCTTGGGCCGGAAGAGATCACCCGCGATATCCCGAACGTGGGCGAGGACGCGCTGCGCAACCTCGACGAGCGCGGCATCATCCGCGTCGGCGCCGAAGTGCAGGCGGGCGACATTCTGGTCGGTAAGGTGACGCCCAAGGGCGAGACCGAGCTGACCGCCGAGGAGCGCCTGCTGCGCGCCATCTTCGGTGAAAAGGCGCGCGAGGTGCGCGATACCTCGCTGCGCGCGCCGCACGGCGAAAGCGGCATCGTGGTGGACGTCAAGGTGTTCACTCGCGAAAACGGCGACGAGTTGTCGCCCGGCGTCAACATGGTCGTGCGCTGCTATATCGCGCAGAAGCGCAAGATCTCGGTCGGCGATAAGATGGCGGGCCGTCACGGTAACAAGGGTGTTGTATCCCGCATTTTGCCGCAGGAGGATATGCCGTTCCTGTCGGACGGCACCCCGCTCGACATCGTGCTCAACCCGCTGGGCGTGCCTTCCCGTATGAACATCGGTCAGGTACTGGAGGTGCATCTGGGCTTTGCCGCCCGTAAGCTCGGCTGGAAGGTCGAGACCCCGGTATTCGACGGCGCGAACGAGAAGGACATCGAGGAAGCGCTGATTAAGGCCGGTTACAACGGCGACGGCAAGAGCGTGCTGTACGACGGCCGCACCGGCGATAAGTTTGATAACCCGGTAACCGTTGGTTATATGTACTACCTCAAGCTGCACCATCTGGTCGACGATAAGATCCACGCGCGTTCGACCGGCCCGTACTCGCTCGTTACGCAGCAGCCGCTCGGCGGCAAGGCCCAGTTCGGCGGCCAGCGCTTCGGCGAGATGGAAGTTTGGGCGCTCGAGGCGTACGGCGCGGCCTACACGCTGCAGGAGATCCTGACCGTCAAGTCGGATGATATCACCGGCCGTGTCAAGACCTACGAGGCGATCGTTAAGGGCCACAACGTACCGCAGCCGGGCGTTCCGGAATCGTTCAAGGTATTGGTTAAGGAATTGCAGAGCCTGTGCCTTGATATTCAGGTGCTGGATGAAAATATGGATGTCATCGAGCTGGCGGACGATGAAGAGGATGAATCCGATTATATCCGTCCGATGGAGCACGCGGTGTCCGGTCAGGATGATGAGTTCGTGGCGGCCGGTTTCGGCATCAACAACGCCGAGGACGGCGACAGCGATCTGTTCGCCGACGCCGCGGTGGATGACGATGACGCCGACGACGATACCGAGGATGACCTTGACGCCGCCGGGGACGATTTTGACGACGGCCTCGACGAATGACCGAAGGAGCAAAGTCCGTTCAAAATCGTCCGTAAACAGGGAAGGAGCTCATAAAACTTTATGGGATATCATACATTCAACGCCATAAAAATCGGCCTTGCCTCGCCCGACCTGATCCGTGAATGGTCGTACGGTGAGGTGAAAAAGCCCGAAACCATCAACTACCGCACGCTCAAGCCTGAAAAGGACGGCCTTTTCTGCGAGCGTATCTTTGGCCCAACCAAGGACTGGGAGTGCCACTGCGGCAAATATAAGAAGGTTCGCTTTAAGGGCAAGGTCTGCGATAAGTGCGGCGTAGAGGTCACCCGCGCCAAGGTCCGCCGCGAGCGCATGGGCCACATCGAGCTGGCCGCGCCCGTATCGCACATCTGGTATTTCAAGGGCATTCCGTCCCGCATGGGCCTGATTCTCGACATCAGCCCGCGCGTACTGGAAAAGGTGCTCTACTTTGCCTCTTATATCGTCATTGATCCCGGCGACACGCCGCTGATGAAGAAGCAAATCCTGACCGAAGCCGAGTACCGCGACATGCGCGAAAAGTACGAGGATGACTTCAAGGCCGGCATGGGCGCCGAATCGATCAAGGCTCTGCTGGCCGAGCTCGATCTGGATAAGCTTTCGGCGGAACTGACCGCCGAGCTGCACGAGGCTTCCGGCCAGAAGCGCCTGCGGCTTATCAAGCGCCTTGAGGTTGCGGAATCGTTCCGCCTTTCGGGCAACCGCCCGGAGTGGATGATCATGGACGTCGTACCGGTCATCCCGCCCGAGATCCGTCCGATGGTACAGCTCGACGGCGGCCGCTTCGCAACGAGCGACCTTAACGACCTGTACCGCCGCGTGATCAACCGCAACAACCGCTTAAAGCGCCTGCTTGAGCTGGGCGCGCCCGATATCATCGTGCGCAACGAAAAGCGCATGCTGCAAGAGGCTGTGGACGCGCTGATCGATAACGGCCGCCGCGGCCGCCCGGTCACCGGTCCGAACAACCGCGCCCTCAAGAGCCTGTCCGACATGCTCAAGGGCAAGCAGGGCCGCTTCCGCCAGAACCTGCTGGGCAAGCGCGTCGACTACTCCGGCCGTTCGGTTATCGTCGTTGGTCCGGACCTGAAGATTTATCAGTGCGGCCTGCCCAAGGAGATGGCGCTCGAACTGTTCAAGCCCTTCGTCATGAAGAAGCTGGTCGAGGACGGCACCGCCTCCAACATCAAGTCCGCCAAGAAGATGGTGGAGCGCGCTAAGACCGAGGTCTGGGACGTGCTGGAAGGCATCATCAAGGGCCACCCAGTCATGCTGAACCGCGCGCCCACGCTGCACCGTCTGGGCATTCAGGCGTTCGAGCCCGTCCTCGTCGAGGGCCGCGCCATCCGCCTGCACCCGCTGGTATGTACCGCGTTCAACGCCGACTTTGACGGCGACCAGATGGCGGTTCACGTGCCGCTTTCCGCCGAGGCGCAGGCCGAGGCCCGCTTGCTCATGCTGTCCGCGAACAACCTGTTGAAGCCGCAGGACGGCAAGCCCGTCACCATCCCCTCGCAGGACATGGTGCTTGGCGCTTACTACCTGACCATTGACCGCGAAACCGAGCCGGGCACCGGCAAGATATTCCGCAACGCGGACGAGGCGCTGATGGCCTACGATCAGGGCGTTGTCGGCATCCACGCGCCGATCAAGGTGCGCATGGAGCGCGATCTGGGCGACCGTAAAATCTCCAAGCTGGTCGACGCAACCCCGGGCCGTTTGATCTTCAACGAGCGCATTCCGCAGGATTTGGGCTTTGTCGACCGTTCCGATCCCGACAAGCTGCTGGACCTTGAAATTATGTTCACCGCGGGCAAGAAGGAGCTTGGCAAGATCATCGACCGCTGCATTCACGTGCACGGCTTCAACGTCACGGCCGAGGTGCTGGACTCGATCAAGGCCATGGGCTATAAGTATTCCACCAAGGGCGCGCTGACCGTTGCGGTTGCCGATATGTCGGTTCCGGATGAAAAACCGGTGCTGATCGGCGAGACTGAAAAGAAGGTCGCCCTGATCGATAAGAAATACAAGCGCGGCTTTATCACGGACGACGAACGCTACCGCCTGACCGTTGCCGAGTGGGAAAAGACCACGGGCGAAGTCACCAAGGCGCTGCAAGGCAACATGGAGAAGTTCAACCCGATCCAGATGATGGCTACCTCGGGCGCTCGTGGTTCGATCAACCAGATCCGTCAGCTGGCCGGTATGCGCGGCCTGATGGCATCCACCTCTGGTAAGACGATCGAAATCCCGATCAAGTCCAACTTCCGTGAAGGCCTGTCGGTACTCGAGTACTTCATCTCCGCGCGTGGCGCCCGTAAGGGTCTGGCCGATACCGCGCTTCGTACCGCCGACTCGGGTTACCTGACCCGCCGTCTGGTCGACGTTTCGCAGGATGTCATCATCCGCGAGGACGACTGCGGCGCTGTCAAGGGCATCTGGGTAGAAGACATCAAGGAAGGCAACCAGATCATCGAGCCGCTGCGCGAGCGCTTGCTCGGCCGCTACCCGGTGAACGATATCATGGACGACGCGGGCAATCTGATCGTGTCCAGCAGCAAAATGCTGGATGAGGCGGACGCAGACCGCATCATCGCCGCCGGCATCAAGCGCGTGCAGCTGCGCAGCGTTCTGGAATGCCGCGCGCGCAAGGGCGTGTGCACCCATTGTTACGGCATGAACCTTGCCACTGGCAATCCGTGCGGCAAGGGCGAAGCGGTAGGCATTATCGCGGCCCAGTCGATTGGCGAGCCCGGCACCCAGCTGACCATGCGTACCTTCCACACCGGCGGCGTCGCCGGTTCGGATATCACGCAAGGTCTGCCCCGTGTAGAAGAACTGTTCGAGGCGCGCAAGCCCAAGAAGGCCGCGACCCTCGCGGAGATCGGCGGCGTGGTTTCGATCGAGGAATCCAAGCGCACCACGGTCAAAACCGTCAACATCACCAACCGCGACTCCGGCGAAATGGTTTCGTACCAGCTGGCTTCTTCCTCCGGTATCCGCGTGGAGGACGGCCAGACTGTCGCCGTGGGCGAGCAGCTCAACGACGGCGCGCTGAACCCGCACGATATTCTGCGCATCCTCGATCCGCGCGCCGTGCACGATTATGAGATCAAGGAAGTACAGAAGGTTTACCGCCAGCAGGGCGTTGATATCAATGATAAGCATATCGAAGTTATCGTCCGCCAGATGATGCGCAAGGTGCGCGTTGAGGACGCGGGCGACGCGACCGTGTTGCCCGGCTCGGTCATGGACCTGCTTGAGTTTGAGGACTGCAACAAGCAGGTGCAGAGCCGTATCGAAGCGGGCGAGGAAGGCCTGCAGCCTGCGGTCTCCGAGCCGACGCTGATGGGTATCACCAAGGCTTCTCTGGCTACGGATTCGTGGATGAGCGCCGCGTCCTTCCAGGAGACCACGCGCGTGCTGACCGACGCCGCCATCAAGGGCAAGGTCGACCCGCTGCTGGGCCTGAAGGAAAACGTTATTATCGGCAAGCTGATCCCCGCCGGTTCGGGCATGACCGAGTACTGCGACGGTCATTACGAAAAAACGGTGGATCTCGATTCCAACAGTTCCTTATAAGGTATAAAACAGGGAAAACAGGGGAATGCTTTGTGGCGTTCCTCTGTTTTTATTCGATTGCAAGCGGCGCTCGCAATCGATCCCCGCGCCCAAAGCACACCGGAATTTTGATTCCGGCGCGCTTTGGCCATTGCCTTTGGAATGCGTGCTGCGGCGCGCGGCGTGGGGGAGAGAATACTGTGAATTTCTACGATAAATCTGGAAAAGTGCTTGACTTCGCTGCTGCAAACCGCTATACTAATGTAGTATGCCGTATAGGAGGGTTACTATGCTTTCAGAACTTCGCACGGCGCACAAGGTCATTGGTGTGAAGCAGTCGAAAAAAGCCATTCGGGACGGCGCGGCCGCCGAGGTCTTCGTCGCGCTGGACGCGGAAAAGCGCGTCACAGCACCCATCTATGAGCTTTGCGGCGAAACGAATACCAAGGTGAGCGAGATCACCACTATGGCGGAACTGGGCGACGCGGCCGGTATTGATGTCGGCGCCGCGGTGGTCACGGTTCTGCGCCAAACCAGCTGAAACTGCGCAAAACGCGCTTTTTCATAAACACTTTTGAAAGAAGGAGGAAATAAAATGCCAACTTTTAACCAACTCGTCCGTAAGGGTCGCGAGGCAGTCACCGCCAAGTCCACGGCGCCGGCTCTGCAGGTAGGCTACAACTCTCAGAAGAAGAAGGCCACCGACCAGTCCGCTCCGCAGAAACGCGGTGTTTGCACGACGGTTAAAACCATGACGCCGAAGAAGCCGAACTCCGCGCTTCGTAAGGTCGCTCGTGTCAAGCTGACCAACCAGATGGAAGTATCCGCTTACATCCCGGGTATCGGTCACAACCTGCAGGAGCACTCTGTCGTTATGGTTCGCGGCGGCCGTGTCAAGGATCTTCCTGGCGTGCGCTACCACATCATCCGCGGCACACTGGATACGCAGGGCGTAGCGGATCGCCGTCAGGCGCGCTCCAAGTACGGCGCGAAAAGACCTAAGGCAGGCAAGTAAGCTTACCTGCTGACGTTTTGCGAGAAAAGTTAAAATTTTCAGAGCAAAGCACAAGCATGCTTTGTCTGGGCGTTTTATATCCGAAACCGATATATCACCTCGGACAGGCATTACAACGGTTTTTCTTAATTGATAAGAAGGCCGGAGTACCTATGAAATCAAATATTTTTGAAGGAGGGAAGTAAAGTGCCAAGAAGAGGTAATGTCCCCAAGAGAGACGTTCTGCCCGATCCGCTTTATAATTCCAAGCTCGTCACGAAGCTGGTCAATTCGATCATGCTGGACGGCAAGAAGGGCGTTTCGCAGAAAGTCGTTTATGGTGCTTTTGATATCATCCGTGAAAAGACCGGACGGGAGCCGCTGGAGGTTTTCACCGAAGCGATGGAGAACATCATGCCGTCGCTCGAAGTTAAGGCCCGCCGTGTAGGCGGCGCCACCTATCAGGTTCCGATGGAAGTCCGTCCCGAGCGCCGTCAGACGCTGGGCCTTCGCTGGATGACCAAGTATTCGCGCGCGCGCAGCGAAAAGACCATGCGCGAGCGTTTGGCCGGCGAGATCATGGACGCCTGCAACAGCCTGGGCGGTGCTGTCAAGAAGCGTGAGGATACGCACAAGATGGCGGAAGCGAACAAGGCGTTCGCGCACTACCGTTATTAATAGAGGCGTTTCCCGCTACGCTTTGAAAGGAGAGCAATATGCCTAGAGAATATTCCCTAGAAAGAACCAGAAACATCGGCATCATGGCCCACATCGATGCCGGTAAAACCACCACCACCGAGCGTATCTTGTTTTACACCGGTGTAAACCACAAGATCGGCGAGACGCACGACGGCGGCGCGACGATGGACTGGATGGAGCAGGAACAGGAGCGCGGCATCACGATCACGTCCGCCGCGACCACCTGCCACTGGGACGGTTCCCAGCACCAGTTCCCGGAGCACCGCATCAACATCATCGACACCCCGGGCCACGTTGACTTCACCGTTGAGGTAGAGCGCTCGCTGCGCGTACTGGACGGCTCCGTCACCGTATTCTGCGCCAAGGGCGGCGTTGAGCCGCAGTCTGAAACGGTTTGGCATCAGGCGGACAAGTATCAAGTCCCGCGTATGGCGTTCGTCAACAAGATGGACATCATGGGCGCCGATTTCTACAATGTCGTCGGCATGATGAAGGACCGCCTCAAGTGCAACGCCGTGCCGATCCAGCTGCCGATCGGTGTTGAGGATACCTTTAAGGGCATCGTCGACCTGATCAACATGCGCGCTGAAGTCTACTATGACGACCTCGGCAAGGACGTCCGCGACGAGGACATCCCGGAGGAGCTGCAGGAAAAGGCGCAGGAGTATCACGACGCGCTGATCGAAGCGGTCGCCGAGCTTGACGAGGATCTGATGATGAAGTACCTCGAGGGCGAGGAGATCACCGTTCCGGAGATCAAGGCCGCGCTGCGCAAGGGCGTGTGCAATGTTGAGATCATTCCGGTGCTGTGCGGCACCTCATACCGCAACAAGGGCGTTCAGCCCCTGCTTGACGCGGTAATCGAGTATATGCCCGCGCCGACCGATATCCCGGATATCAAGGGTATCAACCCCAAGACCGATGAAGAGGACTCCCGCCCGTCTTCCGACGAAGCGCCGTTCTCCGCACTCGCGTTCAAGATCGCGACCGACCCGTACGTTGGCCGCCTGACCTTCTTCCGCGTTTACTCCGGCACGATCACGGCCGGCTCCTCGGTGCTCAACGCCACCAAGGACAACCGTGAGCGTCTGGGCCGTATTCTGCAGATGCACGCCAACCACCGTCAGGATATCGACGTTGTTTACTCCGGTGATATCGCGGCGGCCGTAGGCTTTAAGAACACCACCACGGGCGACACGCTCTGCGATGAAAAGCATCCGATCATCCTCGAGTCCATGGAGTTCCCGGAACCGGTTATCCGCGTTGCGATCGAACCCAAGACCAAGGCCGGTCAGGAAAAGATGGGCATCGCGCTTTCCAAGCTGGCAGAAGAAGATCCGACCTTCCGCACCTACACGGATGAGGAAACCGGTCAGACCATCATCGCCGGCATGGGCGAATTGCACCTTGAGATCATCGTCGACCGTCTGCTCCGCGAGTTTAAGGTGGAAGCAAACGTAGGCTCTCCCCAAGTTGCGTACAAGGAAACCATCCGCCGTTCGGCTGATGTGGATCAGAAGTACGCCCGCCAGTCCGGCGGTAAGGGCCAGTACGGCCACTGTAAGATCATTGTTGAGCCGAACGAGTCCGGCAAGGGCTACGAGTTCATCAACAAGATCGTCGGCGGCGCGATTCCGAAGGAATATATCGAGCCTGTCAATCAGGGTATTCAGGGCGCAATGCAGGCCGGTATCCTTGCGGGCTACCCGGTCGTTGACGTGAAGGTAACGCTGTACGACGGCTCTTACCACGAAGTCGACTCTTCCGAAATGGCGTTTAAGATCGCCGGTTCCATGGCGTTCAAGGAAGCGATGCGGAAGGCCGACCCGGTGCTGATGGAGCCCATCATGCAGGTTGACGTTATGGTTCCGGAGGAGTATATGGGCGACGTAATCGGCGACCTGAACTCCCGCCGCGGCCAGATTCAGGGCATGGAAGCGCGCGGCGGCGTACAGGCCATCGCGGCGGCCGTCCCGCTTTCCGAAATGTTCGGCTATGCCACGACGCTTCGTTCGCGCAGTCAGGGCCGCGGCCAGTACACCATGCAGCCCAGCCACTACACCGAGGTGCCGAAGAACATTCAGGAGAAGATCATCGACCAGCGCAACAAAAACGATAACTAAAACCTATTGCATTTTTCTGCAATTTGCGGTAGAATAAATCTACCAATGACTTAGAATTCAAATTACGAGGAGGATATCCACCATGGCTAAGGAAAAGTTTGAAAGAAATAAGCCGCATATTAACATCGGCACCATCGGCCACGTTGACCACGGCAAGACCACGCTGACCGCGGCTATCACCAAGGTTCTGGCTCTCGCGGGCGACGCGGAGTATCAGGCCTATGACGCGATCGATAAGGCGCCGGAAGAGAAAGAGCGCGGCATCACGATCAATACCGCTCACGTTGAGTACCAGACCGACAAGCGCCACTACGCGCACGTCGACTGCCCGGGCCACGCTGACTACGTTAAGAACATGATCACCGGCGCTGCTCAGATGGACGGTGCTATTCTGGTTGTTTCTTCTGCTGACGGCCCGATGCCCCAGACCCGCGAGCACATCCTGCTTGCCCGTCAGGTTGGCGTTCCCTATATCGTTGTATTCATGAACAAGGTCGATCAGGTCGACGACGAGGAGCTGCTCGATCTCGTAGAGATGGAGATTCGCGAACTGCTGTCCTCCTACGACTTCCCGGGCGACGACGTGCCGGTTATCCGCGGCACCGCGCTGGGCGTGCTGGAGTCCGACTCCAAGGATCCGAACGCTCCGGAGTACAAGTGCATCCGCGAGCTGATGGACGCTGTTGACGAGTATATCCCGACCCCCGAGCGCAAGGCGGACCTGCCGTTCATCATGCCTGTCGAGGACGTATTCTCCATCACCGGCCGCGGCACCGTTGCTACCGGCCGTGTTGAGCGCGGTCAGCTGAAGCTGAGCGAAGAAGTTGAGATCGTTGGTCTCATGGAAGCGCCCCGCAAGACCGTTGTTACCGGTATCGAAATGTTCCGCAAGCTGCTTGACTACGCTGAGGCTGGCGACAACATCGGCGCTCTGCTTCGCGGCATCCAGAAGACCGACATCGAGCGCGGTCAGGTTCTGGCTAAGCCCGGCTCCATCCACCCGCACACCAAGTTCCGCGGTCAGGTTTACGTTCTGAAGAAGGAAGAGGGCGGCCGTCACACCCCGTTCTTCAATAACTACCGCCCGCAGTTCTACTTCCGCACCACCGACGTTACCGGCGTTATCGCTCTGCCGGAAGGCGTTGAGATGTGCATGCCCGGCGACAACGTTGAAATGGATGTTGAGCTGATCACCCCCATCGCTATCGAGGAAGGCCTCCGCTTCGCTATCCGCGAAGGCGGCCGTACCGTTGGCTCCGGCGTTGTTATCAAGATCAACGAGTAATTTTAAGCTGCTTTGCAGTTTGAAAAACCGTTATTTATAACGCTTTTCAAGAGTGCCCGAACATTTTGTTCGGGCACTCTTTTGCTTGTCAAAGAACTCCCTCGCGCCGCAGCGCGCATAAAATAGGATTTTGCCGCTTGCGGCAAAATTCATAAAAACCGGGAGCATGTATCTCGGTTTTTATACAAACCGACTTCAAGTGTGCCTGTAAGGCGCGCGCAGAAGCCGGAATTTTCGATCGAAATGGGGCTTTGTTTCGATCGACAGACTGTCAAAAAACTATTTTTGACAGTCTGAAGAGTGCCCGAACATTTTGTTCGGGCACTCTTTTGCCTGTTTTTGAAGTTTTTGCATGTGTGAAAACCTGTTTTGCGCGGGAGAATAAGTGCAAAAGGAGGTTTTGCACATGGAAAAGAAAGAGGTTTCTCAAAAACAACTGGATTCGGCCAAGAAAAATATAGAGTGGATGGAGCTTTCCAAGCCGAGCGTGGCCGCGCGCGACACACAGGGCGGCGCGCCGACGGCGGATGAAGCGTTCCCGACCGGCAAGGCGCTCAGCCCGCATGACCGCGATTGCGGACACGCGCATCCGATCAGCGGGACCAACAGCGACGACCTGCGCGATTGGTGCGGCGAGCACGAGCTTTAAGCAGCGCCGACTTGTAGGGGCTGCGACGAAACGCCAAACGTCGCGGCCCCTGTTTTTGCTTTCCCTTGGCGGCAAGCAAAAGCCTGCTTGCGCGGCGCTGTGATTTACTTTTTCCCCATGCTGTGATAAAATAAAATAAGTATCGGAACCCGTGGCGACGGGCGCGCATAGCCTGAATGCAGGAGGGGAACACCATGTCTGTTTTCTGGCAAACCGTGCTCGCCGTTTTTGCCGCTGTCGGGTTTTATACGGTGCTGCATACCGTGTATGAGCTTGTGTTCATGCGCGTGCTGCGTCAACGCGGCAGCGCGGAGCTGACGCTCTATGGCGATGGCTGCGACGCCTCGTCCGAGCAGCTCATTCGCGTTGCGCTGCATATGCGCAGGCAGTACCTGCCCGGTCTGTCCATCACCTTTGTCGAGATCGGCAACGGGCAAGGGCAGAATATCGCCAAGCATATGGCGGTGCGGCAGGACATCATGTATCTGGACTAATAAAGCCAAGGATTGGGGAAAGCGCAAGTGGACGAGAGAGAGTACGTAATGATACGCGGCACGGTGCAGCAGATCGTTTTCTACAATGCGGAAAACGGCTATGCCGTGCTGCGTCTCCTGTCCGAGGATGGGGGCGAGGTTACCGCGACCGGCACCTTTCCCAATATCGGACTGGGGGAACAGGTGATTCTGACCGGCTTTTGGGTCACGCATCCGTCCTATGGGGAACAGTTTTCCACCGAGGCGTTTGAACGCCGCCTGCCTTCGTCGGTGCGCGGTATCGCGGAGTATCTCGGCTCCGGCCTGATACGCGGCGTGGGTCAACGGCTCGCCGCGCGCATTGCCGAAAAGTTTGGAGAGGATACCTTTGATATCCTGATGGCCGAACCCGAGCGGTTGACCGAGCTGCGCGGCATCACCGAACGCAAGGCGAAAGAGATTGGCCGCCAGTTCACGGAACAGAGCGAAATGCGGCTGCTGATGGATTTTCTAAACGAGCATGCGCTGCCGCTCTCGCTGACCGCGCTGCTTTATAAGCGCCTCGGCGCAAGCGCGATCGACGCGCTGTGTGAAAACCCCTATCTGCTGTGCGACGCTTATTACGAGATTGATTTTAAACTGGCCGATGCGCTGGCGTTTAATCTGGGTCTGTCCATGCTATCCGAGGAACGGGCGGACGCGGGCGTGATTTATACGCTTTCTTTTAATTTGGATAACGGCCATACGTTTATTCCCGTGGAAAAGCTGGTGGGCGCGGTGTGCGCCCTGCTTAGCGAGGACGATGTGGTATTCGACGAAAACCGCGCGCTGGAAAGCATCGACCGGCTGGCCGACGGAGGCAAGCTTGTGCGGGAGTTCATCGCCGGGCGGGACGCGGTTTACCTGCGTACCATGCATGAAGCCGAGGCCTATTTGGCCGAAGCGCTGTGCCATATGGCGGAACGCAACTTTGAATATGATTTTGATGTGGACGAGCTGCTAACCGCATTGGAGCTGGACAGCGCGTTTCCGTTTTCGGAAAACCAAAAACAGGCGATCGCGAAAGCGGCAAAAAACGGCCTTGTCATTCTGACCGGCGGCCCCGGCACCGGTAAAACGACCACGGTGCGCGGCATTCTGGAGGTTTTTGAGGCGCTCGGTCTTAATACGCTGCTGGCCGCGCCTACCGGGCGCGCCGCCAAGCGCTTATCCGAATTGACCGGGATGGAGGCCAAGACCATACACCGCTTGCTGGAAGCGGGTTACGCCGCGGGCGGGCGGCTGGCCTTTCAGCGCAGTATGACCAATCCGCTCGAATGCGACGCGGTCATTTTGGACGAGGTATCCATGGTCGATATCTCGCTGATGCAGGCGCTGATCGAAGCGCTGCCCTATGGCGCGCGATTAATCCTCGTAGGCGACGCGGACCAGCTGCCGCCCGTTGGGCCGGGCAACTTTCTGCGGGACCTGATCGGCTCGCACTGCGTGCCGACGATCGAGCTGACCGAGATATTTCGACAGGCGCAAAAGTCCGATATTGTAATGAACGCGCATGCGGTCAATGCGGGGCGGATGCCGAGGGCGTCTGCGGCCGATGGAGACTTTTTTATCATGAAGCGCTCGGACCCGGCGGCCGTCATCGAAACGATCGCGCAGCTCTGCGTCAAGCGATTACCCGAGCACTACGGATTTGCCCCTTCGCAGATTCAGGTATTGTCGCCCGCCAGACGGCAAGGGAGCGGCACGGCGCCGCTCAACGCCCGCTTGCAGGAGGCGCTCAACCCGCCAAGCGCGGACAAGGCGGAAAAGCGCTTTGGCGAAACCGTGTTCCGCGAAGGCGACCGCGTGATGCAGGTGCGCAACAATTATGATATCGTATGGGAAAAAAGCGGCGAGGAAGAAGCGGGCACCGGTATCTTTAACGGGGATGTGGGCGAGCTCGTCAGGATCTATCCGCAGCAGGAATGCCTGATCGTCCGCTTTGACGATAAGCTGGCTACATATACGTTTGACATGCTGAACGAATTGGAACTGGCCTATGCCGTAACGGTGCACAAGGCGCAGGGCAGCGAATTTGACGCGGTGGTGCTGGCGCTGTCCAGCGGCATTCCGCGCCGTTTGCTCACGCGCAATATTTTGTATACCGCGATCACGCGCGCCAAGCGGCTGCTGGTCATTGTCGGCAGCGGCGAGACCATTACCTACATGGTGGATAATAACCAGAAGGGCAGGCGTTACAGCGCGCTCAAGGTGCGGCTGCGCGACAAGTGGCGGCCGGGGACGGAAAAAACGGAAAATTCGGGGTAAATGGGTGCAAATTGATAATAAATTTGCAAATAGCCTTGAAAAGCATGACCTGCTTGGGTTATAATGTAATGAATGAAAATTTGGCTTAAAGGTAAGGATGAATAGATATGGGCTCTTTTTTAGAAACGCTGGCTAAAAAATTCTCGCTGTTTTCAAGCGATATCGGGATTGACCTCGGCACCGCAACCGTGCTGGTCTATGTCAAGGGCAAGGGCGTTGTGCTGAACGAGCCCTCTGTTGTGGCGGTGGACAAGGCTTCGGGTAAAATACTGTCCGTCGGCGCGGACGCGCAGAAGATGCTGGGCCGTACGCCGGGCAATATCGTCGCGATCCGTCCGCTGCGCGAAGGCGTCATTTCAGACTATGAGATGACCGAGCGCATGATCAAGGAATTTATCCGCAAGGTACAGGGCTTCCGTCTGTTCAAGCCCAATCTGGTGATCTGCGTGCCTTCGGTCATTACCGAAGTGGAAGAGCGCGCCGTGATCGACGCGGGCACGCAGGCGGGCGCTAAGCGCGTGTTTTTGGTGGAAGAACCGGTGGCCGCCGCGATTGGCGCGGGCATCGATATCGCCAAGCCCAACGGCAACATGGTCGTCGATATCGGCGGCGGCACGACCGATGTGGCGGTCATTTCCCTTGGCGGCATCGTGGAATCGACCTCGATCAAAATCGCGGGCGATAAGTTTGATGAAGCCATCGTCAAGTACGTGCGCCGCAAGCACAACGCGCTGATCGGCGACCGCACGGCGGAAGCGATCAAGAAGGGCATCGGCTGTGTCTATCCCCGCACCGAGGAAGTCACGATGGAGGTCAAGGGCCGCTGCCTGATGACCGGTCTGCCGCGCACCTTTTCGGTCAACTCGACCGAAATCCTCGACGCGTTGGAAGAGGTCAGCGCCGCCATTATCGAAGCGATCCACTGGGTTATCGAGCGCACGCCGCCCGAACTGACCGGCGATATCTCCACCAACGGCATCGTGATGACGGGCGGCGGCTCGCTGATTTGGGGCTTTGACAAGCTGGTCGCCTCCAAGACCGGCATCCCGACCCATATCGCGGACGAAGCGATCTCCTGTGTCGCGTACGGCACGGGCAACTGTCTGGAAAACCTGCAAGCCATGCAGGATGGCACCATGAATCTTTCCCGCCGGCGGCAGATGATGCAGTGACCGAGCAGGAAAAATACATGAAGGCCGCGCTGCGTCTGGCGCAGAAGGCGGCGGAGGAAGGCGAGGTGCCGGTCGGCGCCGTCGTGGTGCGCGATGGCAAGATCGTCGGCCGCGGGCGCAACCGGCGCGAGACCAAAAAAAACGCCCTGCACCATGCAGAGATCGAGGCGATCGGCAAGGCATGCAAAAAGCTTGGCGGCTGGCGGCTGCATCAATGCGATCTGTACGTAACGCTGGAACCCTGCCCGATGTGCGCGGGGGCCATAATCAACGCCCGCATCCGCACCGTTATTTACGGGGCAAGCGATCCAAAGGCCGGCTCCTGCGGCACGCTGGTCGATCTGTTTGCGCTGCCCTATAACCATAAGCCCGCCGTGGTCGGCGGCGTCATGGAGGAGGCCTGCGCGGGTCTCCTCACGGCATTTTTTAAAAAGCTTCGCGAAAAGAGGGGAAGGGGCGCGAAAAACGCCTCAAAAACAAACTAAGGGGTATTGTATGCAAAGAGAAAGACTGGGCTCGCGGCTGGGATTCATCCTGCTGTCGGCGGGCTGCGCGATCGGTATCGGCAACGTGTGGAAATTTCCATATATGGCGGGACAGTACGGCGGGGGCGCATTCGTACTGTTTTACATCTTCTTTTTGATTATTCTCGGACTGCCCATCATGACGATGGAGTTCGCCGTTGGCCGCGCGAGCCAGAAAAGTCCGGTAGCGGCGTATCAGGCGCTGGAAAAGCCGGGGCAGAAATGGCATATCCACGGCTATCTCGCGATGATCGGCAACTATTTGCTGATGATGTTTTACACCACCGTCGCGGGCTGGATGCTGCATTATTTTTATTTGACCGCGTCGGGACGTTTTGTCGGCGCGTCGCCCGATCAGGTGGCGGGCACCTTTACCGAAATGCTCTCGCAGCCGCTCGTCATGGGCGGCTGGATGGTGCTGGTCGTGCTCATCGGCTTTGGCATTTGCTCGTTCGGCCTGCAAAACGGTCTGGAGCGCGTGACCAAGGTGATGATGATCGCGCTGCTCGCGATCATGGTTGTGCTCGCGGTCAACAGCATCATGATGGATGGCGCGTCCGAGGGCCTTTCCTTCTACCTAAAGCCTGATTTTGCCCGCATGGCGGAGGTCGGTGTTGGCGCGACCATCGTCGGTGCGATGAACCAGTCGTTCTTCACGCTTTCGCTCGGCATCGGCGCGATGGCGATCTTCGGCAGCTATATCGGCAAGGGCCGCGCCTTGATGGGCGAGGCGGTCAGCGTCGGTATTTTGGATACCTTTGTGGCCATCACGGCGGGCCTGATCATTTTCCCGGCCTGCTTTTCCTTTGGCGTGCCGTCGGACAGCGGACCGAGCCTGATTTTCATCACCCTGCCCAATATCTTCAATAATATTCCGCTTGGCCGCCTGTGGGGCAGCCTGTTCTTCGTCTTTATGGCGTTCGCGGCGTTTTCCACTGTGCTCGCCGTGTTTGAGAACATTCTCTCCTGCGGTATGGACCTGACCGGCGCGAGCCGAAAAAAGGTTGCGGCGGTAAACATCGTGCTGATGATCCTGCTGTCGCTGCCGTGCGTGCTGGGCTACAACCTGTGGAGCGGCTTCCAGCCGTTCGGCGCGGGGTCCGCCGTGCTCGATTTAGAGGATTTTCTCGTATCCAACCTGTGGCTGCCCATCGGCTCGCTCGTTTACCTTCTGTTCTGTACCAGCCGCTACGGCTGGGGCTGGAAGAAGTTTAAAGAGGAAGCCAACGAAGGCGGCGGCATCAAGGTGCAGGACTGGATGCGCATCTATGTCAGCTATATTCTTCCGGTCATTGTGTTGATCATCTTTGCGCTTGGGATAAAAGATAAGTTCTTTGCTTAAAACACTTGAAAAATGCGGTGCAATAGGATATAATAATTTCTGTTGCACCCCATCTTTGCCGGTGTGATGGAATTGGTAGACGTAGTGGACTCAAAATCCACCGCTGGCGACAGCGTACCGGTTCGAGTCCGGTCACCGGCACCACTCAGAAACACCCCTTATGGCACGAAGCCCCGCCGCAATACGGCGAGACTTCTAAGCCGGACGGGGTGTTTCTTCGTTATCGGAGCAGACCCGC
>NZ_JANGCE010000018.1 GCF_024462775.1 Butyricicoccus faecihominis | reverse complement strand
TCGACTCGTCAAAGATGACGACCTCCGGCTCGCGGGCGATGGCCTTGGTGATCTCGACCATCTGCTGCAAGCTGGTGGACAGGTTGCGCACGGTCTCCTTCGGGTCGATATGGATGTCCAGCTCCTCGAATATCTCCAGCGTGCGGCGGGTCATTGTTTCGTAATCGACGTGGCCCATCTTCACAGGAAAATCGCCCAGAAACACGTTTTCCTCCACCGTCAGGTCCGGGATCAGGTTCAGTTCCTGATGCACCAGCACGATCTTTTCCTTTTCCGCGTCTAGCGTGTTGCGGAATTGCACCTGCTTGCCGTCCACATAGATCGCGCCGTCGTAGGATTTATGGTCGTATATGCCCGCGAGCACCTTGCCGAGCGTCGATTTGCCCGCGCCGTTTTCCCCGCACAGCGCGGTGATCGTTCCACGTTCAAACTCCACCGTTACATCGTTCAGCGCCACCACGCCCGGAAACTGCTTGGTTATCCGCTCCATTTTGATATGGCTCATTTGCTTTTCCTTTCCCCTCACGGTTTATGTATCCGGCGCCGCCGGATCACTCGAACAGCTCGGGGAACTTGATCTTGCTGGGCTCTAGATTGTCGGAGCTCACCATGACGTTCTGTGACATGATCACCTTATAGCCGTCCTCATCCTCTTTGTCACAGGTCAACTCCGCTCCGGTCGCCAGTTCATAGGCCGCTTGTGCGATCAGCTCACCCTGCTGGATCGCGCCGCGGTCCAGCACATAGAGGTTATGAGCGCCAGCCAGCATCATTTCATTGGTCTCCTTGTCATTGTCGCCGCCATAGAATGCGATATTTGCTTCCATCCCGGCATTCTTCGCCGCCTTGTACGCGCCCAGCATCATGCCGTCGTTGGCGCAGAACACGGCGTTGATCGTGTCGCCGTGTACGGAGATCACATCCTCCATGGACTTCATTGCTTTTTCACGGTCGAAATCCTGAATTTGCTGCTCATAGACGATCTCAAAATTCGGATACTTTTCTTCAATGGTATCGTGAACGCCCTTGGCCATCAGTTCGGCGGACAAATCTCCGGGCGAACCGTCGATCATGACCACCTTGGCGGCCTTATCCGCGCCGTATAGCTTGGCAAAATGCTCGACCTGCATCACACCGAACTGGTACAGATCGGAGGTGATAAACGCATCCGGTACGATACCCTCCATGCGGGTATCAAACAAAATCAGCTTGATGCCGGCATCCTGCACCTCTTTCGCAGACCGGATCATCGAAACCGCGTCGACCGGCTCTATCATGATGACGTCATAGCCTTGACTGATGAAATTTTCAACCACGCTTTTCTGTGTCGCAAGATTGACATCGCAGGCCTGCCAATCGATCTGCATATTGCCATATTCCTTCGCCTTTGCCTCTGAGCTCTGCTGCATGAACAAGTAGACGGATTCCTTGAATGTGCGGTTGGCAACGCCGACCTTGATCATATCGCCGGCGTCCGTCTTTTCCGAAACCGGTTTCTGCGCCTGCTGTTCGGTTTGATCCGAATCGGCTTCTCCGCCGCCGCAGGCAGATAAAGCGAGTGTCAATCCCAGCATCATGGCCGCAATGCGCGTAATCGCTCTTTTTTTCATAGTCTGCACTCTCTTTCTTATTGTTCTGATCGTTGTATTTCGTCCCCATTCTTGCTGCAAGCTTGTAGGCAACGTCTCCTTTCCTAAATCCGCCGATTTATCCGAACCGTTCAATCCCCAGATCCGCGTATGGGGTAAAGCCTTCGCCCAGCAGCGGCAGACAATACTCTGCAAATCCGCCGCAGATACCGTTGCGCGCCTTGTTGATCCACGAAAGCGGGAACTTCTTTTCCTGATTGGCCACGTCCCCAAGCGGCGCCAAGCCAAAGCCGCACTGATAGGGCGTGCTGGATAGCCGCGTGATCGTGACCATGCAGCCCGAGGCGCCCGCGGCCAATGTTTTGACCGCGTGCCGTCCCGCGCCGATTGCTTCGGCGCGGTCGGTCATGGACTGCCGCACCTCGGATGCGCGGCCCACCAGTCCCCATTTTTCATAGCGGGTCTGCACGCCCAGTTTTTGCAGCACCAGCCGCGCCAGCGCCTGCGCCGTACCGCCCGGCACGGAATGCCCAAAGCCGTCCACAAAGCCGGTATCGGCCACGGGTTTTCCGTCTGCATCAGCCAGCCCTTCGCAAACCACCGCGATCACCGCGCGCGACCGGGACAGGCTCCTTTCCATATCGTCCAAAAAGCGCTGCTCTTCAAACGGATGCTCGGGCAGATAGATCAGGTCCGCGCACGGCCTGCCGTTGATCTGCGCGAGGCTTGCCGCGGCGGTCAGCCAACCGGCGTTTCTGCCCATGGTCTCCACAATCATCGGGTAAAGCGGCAGCGCGCGTTCCTCGCACCGCAGGTTTCTCGTGTTGGCGGCTATAAAACGCGCCGCGCTGCCGTAGCCCGGGCAGTGATCGGTAAATTGCAAATCGTTATCGATCGTCTTGGGAATCCCGGCTACCAGCAGCTCATAGCCCGCCGCTTTCGCCATACGCGCGATCTTTTCGCAGGTGTCCATCGAGTCATTGCCGCCGTTATAAATAAAATAGCCGACTTGTTGCCTGCGCAGCACCTCAAGTATGGCGGGATAATCCGCTTCGGTCAGCTTACGTCTGCACGAGCCGATGGCGGAGGAGGGCGTGTACGGCAGCATTTGAATCTGTGATTCACATACGGTGGAGAAGTCGATAAATTGCTCCTTCAGAACCCCTTCGATGCCGTGTACCGCGCCCAGAACGCGGCCAAAACACCCCTGCTTTCTTGCTTCGTCGACTGCGCCGAACAAAGAAGCGTTGATCACAGCGGTCGGTCCGCCGCCATGGGCAATGATCAAATTGTTATTCATAGGCTTACCCCTCTTCTTATTTGGCCCTTAAAAATAAATCGACTTGCTTTTCAAAGTCGTTAGAAGCCAGAATGCCGAGTTCCATGATCAGATCGGCCACATCGACCGGTTCGGCGTAGCCCGGCAGCATGGCGTTCAGCACGCCGCCCATTGCGATTTTGTAGGTTTTATTTCTATGGTGCGCGAGCTTTATCAGTTGTTTTGCGTAATCCAAACACTGCCCGCAGTGAATGCTGATCGCGATTCGTTCCGCGCCTTCCTCATCGGCCAGATCGAGCGCCGAAGCAGGCTCCATGTACACGCCGCCGTCGATCACTTCCGCATCCAGTTCCCGCCACAGCTGCCGGATCAAGAGCAGGCCGTAGCTATGACCATCCGCCGATACGCAAACGACTTTTTGGCCGCGCATACAGCCGCCATAGCCTTTATGCAGGAGCGCCGCGAGTTCGTCATTTTTCTTTTGCATCGTTTGCTTATACAGTACCGTGGGCACATAGACCTGAAACGCGCCCGTTTCCGATACGCTCGGGTGCAGCTCGCTTTCCAGCTTCATCGGGTCAAACCGTTTGAGCGTCACGATCATTTCCAGTGGATCGCGAATATTTACGCCCGCCTGTTCCAATGCGTTTAGAATGTTATGGTAAAATACCGTTCCCTTATCGATCAGCTGATCGCGCACGGTCTCGAACCTGCTGAAATCGATGATCGCTTCCCACTCCGCCGCTTTTTCGATCGCGCCAAGGCCGCATCGGGTGATATGGAGCAGCTCTTCCAGTGTCGGTACGCGGATCGCCTCGGTGATCGATACCGGCTTATAGGCGATCGCCAGATCATAGTGCAGGTTGACGGCGGCTTCCAGCAACATTTCCTGTGCGCCGATGCCATAGTTGGCTTCGATATCGTGGTTCCACGCGGTATTGGTCGAACCGTTATAATCGACGACAAACATACGGTCCTTGGACCCATAGAGCTTTTCGCACGCCAGCCCAAACGCGATACGCGGCACGATCTCCGACAGCAGGCCGCCGTAACTCAGCACCATACGCGCGCCGCACAGGTCCTCGATGATATAGTGCTCCAGCATGACATAGCCCAGCATGGAACAGACATCCATAAAATACCCGGCCACGCCGTCCTCGGGGTAGGTGCTCACCGTCATGCCCTGCTCTTTTTTCGCCGCCAGAATGCCCATGCTGCGGCACATGTCGGAAAAGCGGTTTTTCTCATCGCTCCAGCCGGGAAAATCCCAAATATATTGTGCGAAACTGCCCAGCCGCGAGGTCCCCGCCTGAAGCGCGTAAATCGTTTGCTGCAAATTATTGGGGCTGGACAGGTGCCAATCCTCCCAGCACACGTCCACCGCGGCGGCCTGCGTCTGCGCCAGCCAATCCGCCTCGCCCTTCATGGTATAGCTCGTGGGTCTCGGCGCGTTTTCCCAGTATGCGGCCGGCAAGCCGACCAGCGAACTGGGGATCGCCTGTACGCTGCGCACCTCGCAGCCGGTGCGCTGATAGAACGCCTCGATTTTTTGCAGCGCGTCGAGTTGTTCTTCCAAGGTGGAAAGGCCCATGAGCAGCTGAAACACGCTTTTCCCCTTTTTATGGCAATCCAGACAGTACTGCTCCCACGTTTCAAATCCGGTTTGCTGTAGGAACCGGGATTTGTTCCAAGGGATGCGGTCCGCCATTTCGCGGCCCTCCCGCACCAAGGCGTTTCCATCCGGAAACCCTACCGGTTTTAGGCTTGCGATATACTCCTTTAAATCCTGTTTCATGTTCCGCCCCCAGTTTTCCGCCGTTTAGCGTTGGCTGTGATGCTTTTTTGCAGGTACCGGCCTGTATAGGATGCGTTGCAGGCTGCAAGACTGTCCGGGGTGCCCTGAAACACAATATTTCCTCCGGCCTTCCCGCCGTCCGGTCCCAAGTCGATCACCCAATCCGCCTGACGGATCACGTCGAGGTTGTGCTCCGCCAAAACGAGCGTATTCCCATTGTCCACCAATCGATCGAACAGCTTCAGTAAAACCTCCACATCATAGCCATGTAAACCGTTTGTCGGTTCGTCCATCACATAAATATGGTTTTTTTCTTTCAGATGGCCGGCCAGTTTGATGCGCTGGCATTCGCCCCCGGAAAGCGTGGCGGTCGGCTGTCCCAGCGTCAGATATCCCAGCCCTACCTCCTGCAGCACAGTCAGCTTATGGTACAGCGCGGGCGTGTCGGTAAAAAAACGCGCCGCCTCGTCGATCGTCATTTTCATGATTTCAAGTATGTTTTTCCCGCGATAACGGTACGACAGCGCACGCGCATGATAGCGTGTTCCGCCGCAGGTCTCGCAGGTGACCTCCACGGGGTCCATAAACGCCATATCCACCCGTGTGACGCCCTTGCCCCGGCAAGCGGGACACGCGCCCAGCGTCCCATCGCTGAACCACTTGGGCGAAACCTTGTTTTCTTTGGCAAGAAGGCTACGGATCTTGTCCATCATCCCGGTATAGGTAGCCGGTGTGGAGCGGCTACCGGTCCCTAACGGCGCCTGACTGACGTAGATCGCCTGCGGATACTGCGCCAGCAGCGCGCCCCGTATGAGCGAGCTTTTTCCCGCGCCCGCCACCCCGGTCACCACAACCATGCAGCGTTCGGGTATGTCCACCGAAATATTTTTCAAGTTATGCAGCGCGGCGTCTCGGACCGATAGGTATGCGCTTGCAGGTCTAGTCCGTTTTTTCAGCGGCGTACTGCCGCTAAGATAGCGCGCGCCCAACGTATCGCCGCCCAGCCATTCGCGTACCGGCCCTTGAAACACGACCGCTCCGCCCTCGCGCCCCGCCTTTGGTCCCAACTCAATGACATGGTCGGCGACACCGATGATATCCGCCTGATGTTCTACCACCAGCACGGTATTGCCTCGGTCGCGCAGCCGCAGCAGCAGCCGTTTCAGCCGCTCCACATCATGCGGATGCAGACCTGCGCTCGGTTCGTCAAAAATGTACATCAGATCGATCAGGTTACTGCCCAAATGCCGCGCCAGCTTGAGCCGCTGCAGCTCGCCGCCCGACAGCGTCGTGGAAGCGCGGTCCATGTTTAAATAGCCCAGCCCCATGTCGGCAACGCTTTTTAAACGCGCTACGATTTTTTCCGCCGTGGGCTTGCCGATCGGATCGTCCAAACGTAGCAGCAGCGGTATCACGTCGCTGATCTCCATGGCGCCCAGCTCGGCGATGTGATAGCCCATCAGCTTGCTTTGCAGCGCGGCCGCGTTTAAACGGCTGCCGCGGCACTTTGGGCACGGCTCCGTAATGATAAATTTCTCAACGTTGCCTTGGTTCGTTTTGCTCAAGCCATGGATATTGCGCTTTAAATACAGCCGCTCCAGCCGATCCAGAAAGCCTTCATAGGTCTGCTGGTAGCTGCTGCCCCAGACTTTTCCGGTGGTGTTGCGGATCGTCACGGTCACGCCAGAGCCATGCAAAAAATCGTTCCACTCCCGCTCTGTATAGCGGGCGAGCGGCTTGTCCGGGTCATACAGGCCGGAGCGCGCGTACACCTGCCACAGACAGGCGCCCACCTGATGGCCCGGAAAGCGGATTGCCCCCTCGTTGAGCGACTTGCTGCGATCGAGCAGCCGATCCAGATCAAACGCCGCGACATAGCCCAAGCCGCCGCACCGAAGGCACATGCCCTTGGGGTCGTTGAATGAATACGCTTGCGAGGTCGGCGCGGCGGGCGCGGCGCAGCGGGAATATAAAAGCCTTAGGAGAGGTGCTGTATCCGTCAACGTGCCGACGGTCGAACGCACGTTTGCCGACAGCGCCCTTTGATCCACGACAATCGCGGTAGACAGGTTGTCGATGCTTTCCACCCTTGGCGCTTCGTAATGGGGCATGCGGTTTCTCACATATACCGGAAAGGTATCACGCAGCTGGCGCATGGCTTCGACCGCGATCGTATCGAATACCAACGAGGATTTGCCCGAACCGGAAACGCCCGTGAAAACCACCAGCTTCCCCTTGGGAATGTTAAGATCGATCCGCTTTAGGTTGTTTTCCTCAGCGCCCCGCACGGTGATGTGGTGACTCATACCAACCGTGGCCCAAAGCTGCGAAAGGCCAAAAGCGGCGCGCCGTCGGTACGCAGCGTTACCGGTCCGCAGCTTGCCGACAGGAAAAACTGGTCGCCCGGTCTGATCGGCTGTTCCATGCCGCCGCACAGCAGCGTTCCGTTGCCGGAAAAAACAAACAGTGCGCTGCATACCGAAGCCGCTTCCAGCGTTGCCTGCGTATTGATTTCGTAGCGGTGCAGCCGGAAACAATCTGTTTGCGCGTACCCGACCACCTCGGTATGCGTGCTTGCCGCCGATTGGGCAACCGTTCTAGCGGGTACGCGAAAGGCCGCGGCCGCCTCTGGTTCCGTTAGCCCATCGTAATGAAAACAATCGAACATTTGCTCGAACCCAAGCCCCTGATGACACAGCTGGTCGTCGATCGGAAAGCCGCTAACGGTCATCCGCTCGGTGCGGATGGTAAAATCCGTCGGCTCCTGCATTTCAAGGAATAGGAAGCCTTTGCTCACCGCGTGCGGCACGCCCGCGCGAATGATAAAGGTATCCTTCGGTTTTACCGGAAAGTAGTGCAGGCAATCCAACATGGCCGGTATATCCTGCGCGTCAAAAACCTGCTTCCACCGCTCGCGCGTAACGCCCTTTTTAAAGCCCAGATAAACGCCGGGCGCGGCATCGGTGTCCTGCCGGACCGAAAGCACATGCCAGCTCTCGGTTTTGCCGAAGGGCGAGTGAAACAGCCGCAGCGCGGTCTCCTTATCCGGGTGCACCTGCAGGGTGGCCCGCTCGGCAGGGTCGATGATCTTGGCAAGTACGCCGGGGGCTTTGCCGATTTGCTGTACATGCTTTTGTCCCAGCGCCTCGTTCGGGTAGGCTTCAATCACCTCTTTAAGCGTCAGGTCCTCGTATGTATCCAAATAGGACAGGCCTTCCTCCGCATAGGCTTCGCGTCCAATATTGCGCGCCCGCACGGTGGAAGCGATCCAGTCCTCCGGAAAGTGCGAATCTGCCGGCTCTGCCGCCCCCAGCAGCTTGTCGATCTCCCGCCCGCCCGTGCCTGTGCGCCATGCTCTGGCGGTTTTCAGCTTGAGCGGTGTACATAGCGCACGCGCCTCTATGCCGCTTTTTAAGAGTTCCAAATCCCGCAAGCCTCCTTTTTCCAAACTGCGTCGTGTTTATCCATCAAACCGGTTTTCCGCGCCGCACACCTGAATCAAGCTTTGCACGACCGATTGGATCGCCGAGCGCACAGGGATCATAAACGCCGCTATATCGGTTTCCTGATAGTCGGTCAGCTCTTTTTTTAATGTATCGATATAGGTTGCATGCAGCTGCGTGCCAAAGTTTACTTTTGCCATGCCGTTTTGAATACAGGCGCGCACGGTATCAAAGGGTACTCCCGTGCCGCCATGCAGCACCAGCGGCGTATCGATCGCCGCGTTGACCTGTTGCAGGCGTTCAATATTGATGTTCGGCTTTTCCTTATAAAAGCCGTGGGCGGTCCCTATCCCAATGGCCAGCGAATCCACATGGGTTTTTTGCGCCAGCCGTACCGCGTCCTCTACCTGCACCAAATAATCCTCGCCCTGATAGGTACCCTCCACGTTGCGGCCCAAAATGCGGCCGATCTCCGCTTCGACGACTACGCCGTGCTTATGCGCGTATTCCACCACTTCGCAGGTTTTTTCTATGTTTTCCTCCAACGAACACATGGAAGCGTCGATCATGACCGAGTGATAGCCGCAGTCCACGGCCTGCTTGCACAATTCCACCGATCTGGAGTGATCCAGATGGTTTAGGATTTGCCCGCCGGTCTGTTCATAGGCCTTAGCCCCCAGCGCGCCGAGATACGGCAGCCCGATCGTTTCCGCCACCCGCATGTTGGTCGCGGTGTAAACGACCGCACGCTCTTCTATCGCGGCCTGCACGATGGCTTCATATTCCCATATATCCGAATAATTAAAGGCAGGCGTTGCATAGCCTTGCCGGTCTGCATGCTCCAAAACGTGATTTTTATACCGGTTCATCCTATCGTTCTCCTTTCACAGGGCGCGGCCTCCTTAGAAAATGCCGCGGCCCAGTCTTGCTTCCACAACGCGTTTGACCGCGATCAGGTACGCGCCCATGCGCAGTGTTTTTCCGTTTGCTTCCGCGCTTTCCCATACCTCGTCGAAAGCCACATCCATGATATTGCGCAGCTCGGTATTGACCTGTTCCTCGGTCCAGCAAAGCTCCTGAATGTTTTGAACCCATTCAAAGTACGAGACCACAACGCCGCCCGCGTTCGCCAGAATGTCGGGCACCAGTCTGATCCCGCGCTTTTCCAGTATCTCATCGGCTTGCAGCGTCGTCGGGCCGTTCGCCGCTTCCAGAACGACCTCCGCGCGTATCTGATCGGCATTGTCCCCATTGATCTGGTTTTCAAGCGCCGCGGGCACCAGCATCGTAACGTCCAGCGTCAGCAGTTCGGCATTGGTCAAATGAATCAGCGAATCGGTGCGGTAATCGCAAAGCAAGGCGTTGCGCGTTTGGGAGAGATACGCAAGAATCTCCGGAATATCCAGCCCGTCGGGGTCATATACGCCGCCTGATACATCGCTTACCGCCACGACCTTCATGCCAATCTCGTGCAACAGCCGCGCCGTTACCGAACCGACATTGCCCATCCCCTGCACGGCGACCGTTGTGCCCGCGATCTGCCGGTTCATCTTCTTTAGAATATTTTGGGCTGTTATCATAACGCCCCGGCCGGTCGCTTCGCCGCGGCCCTTGATGCCGCCAAGCCCCAGCGGCTTGCCTGTGACAACGCTCAGCACCGTGTGCCCCTTGAGCATGCCGTAGGTATCCATCATCCATGCCATGACACGGGCGTTGGTGCCGACATCAGGCGCGGGGATATCCTGTTCCGGCCCAATCAGCGGCGCGATGGCGGCCGTGTATTTGCTGGTAAGGCTGTGCAGCTCGCGTTCCGATAGCGTGCGGGGGTCGCAGATGATGCCGCCCTTGCCGCCGCCGTATGGGATATTGACCACCGCGCACTTAAAGGTCATCCATGCGGCAAGCGCCTTCACTTCATCATGACTGACAGCGGGGTGAAACCGGACGCCGCCCTTCGCGGGGCCGCGCGTTGTCGAATGCTGCACGCGGAACCCCTCGAACACCTGAATGCCGCCGTTGTCCATGGCCACGGGAATCGAAACCTTGAGTTCGCGTTCCGGATATTTGAGCGTGGAATATTCATCTTCCTTGTAGCCCAATATCGCGGCCGCGTTTTCCACCACCCTTAACACATTGTCGTACGGATTATACGTTGCGTTCACACGACCCATCCCTTTCTTGTTCCTTGTTTTCATTACATATCGTATGTCTTATTATATGTTTAATTAGACAAATGTCAACCCCTTTCTTCTGTTTTCTTCATAAATTTTATATATAGATGAAACGTTTTGTCATGATTTCCTTTATTATGAAACCGATATACAGTTTAAGGAAGTTTTCAAGTTCTCGTCTTTTTATCGCAATTCTTTGCATTCAGGAATTGACAGCCGGAAACCAAATGTAGTATTATACTTATAATAAGTCTTTTAGTCGTTAGCGTATGCAGCACCAGACCGAAAAGAGGGAAAGCCATGCAAACGATCTTGGGCATCGATACAGGCGGCACCTATACCGACAGCGTGATCATCACGACCGGCACCCAAGCGGTTCTGCACAAAGCCAAGGTCTTGACCACGCCGCAAAACCTACGGGACTGTATCGCGCGGTCGTTTGAACAGATCCCTCCCCCTTTGCGCGAACAGCTTTCAGCGGTTTATCTCTCCACCACGCTTGCAACCAATGCGATCGCCCTCCGGCGCGGCGCGGAAGCGGGGCTTATTCTGATTGGCGCCAAACCGGAGGGCAGACTTCCCACCTCGTTGTTCCGTGTCATGCGGGGGCGTCATGATATCAAGGGGCGCGTCATTCAAAACCTCGACCCAACGGAGGTGGAACAGACGGTGGATTTCTTCCGCGGTAAAGCGGCCGCCATCGCCATATCGGGCTATGCCAGCATTCGTAATCCGGCGCATGAAGCCTATGTACGAAATGTAGTGGAGGAAAGGCTGCATATTCCGGTCGTTTGCGCGCACGAGCTGTCTAGCGCTCTCGGTTTTTACGAGCGTACCGTCACTGCGGTTTTAAACGCAAGACTTATTCCCGCCGTCCATGATCTGATTCGATCCGTTAAAGCCGAAATGGCGCGGTTTGACCTGTCCATTCCGCTGATGATCGTCAAGGGCAACGGCTGCCTGATGCATGAAGCCTACGCCCGGCTTCGGCCCATCGAAACACTGCTCTCCGGCCCTGCGGCAAGCGCCAACGGCGGGCGGTATCTCGCGAAAGCGCGGGACTGTATCGTGCTCGACATGGGCGGAACGACAACCGACCTTGTCAATGTTACAAACGGCGATTTACAAATCCAAAGCGAGGGCGCTAGGATAGCCGGTTGGTCCACCCGCGTCAAAGCGGCCGAGGTATTCACCGTTGGACTTGGCGGCGACAGCCGCATCCATGCGTCCGCAACCGGCGAGATCCGGATCGGCCCGGAAAAGGTGATCCCGTTCTGCCGGGCAGGCACGCAGTATCCCTGTTTGCTGCAAGAAATTGGCGAAATTTATCGCAGCCAAGCATACGATCGTTTTTCCTATCACGATTACGAAGCCTTTGTCTCGGTCGACCCGGACAACGCCTGCTTTGCGGCGCAAGCCAAGCCAATTTGGGCCGCGCTGACGCAGGGGCCGCATACGTTCGCCTTTTTAGCGGAAGCCATTCGGCTGCCGAATCTGCATGCGATCATCGAGGAGCTTGTGCGTCAAGGCAGGCTGCTCCGCATCGCCCTCACGCCGACCGATGTTTTGCATGTGACAGGCGAGTATTGTCCTTGGGACCGGCGTTTACCCGCACAGTGTCTTGCCATGTTTTCCGCCCGCTGTAAAACGGATACGCCGCGTATGATTTCTTTGATCCAACAAACGATGGGGAATGCCATTGACCGCGCGCTCTTTCAAGCCGCGCTCTATTTTGACCGCCCCGATCTCGACTTTACGCAAAACGACGCGGTGGAATATTTCTTAGCGCAGCTGAACGCAAAGGATACGGCAAGCAATTTGGTTGGCGCCTACCGCTTACAAAAACAGGTGGTGGCGATCGGCGCGCCCGCCGTGAGCTGGATGCGGCAGGCGGGCCGGAAATTGCAGCTGACCGTCGTTGTGCCCCCGCATGCCGATATCGCCAACGCGATCGGCGCAGCCGTTGCCAGCCGGCGGCAGCAGCTTGATATTTTGATCCGCCGGGAATCTGTTACCGCTCAATTCATCGTTTATTCTCCGCAAAGCCGCACCGCACACGGCACCATTGCCGCCGCCACCGCACACGCGATACGATCCGGCACTGCATATATGCGGCGGCTTACCCAAAACCCGCGGTTAAAGCCGGACTATAAGATCGAGGATCTGGAAATCGCGGAGACCGGCAGGGAATCCCCCATTTTTATCGAACGCATGATCCGGTTTTGCGCCGCGCAATAATTTTTAAGCCGTAAAGAGCTATATATGATCGCCATATCCACCTAAACTGTGTTATACTAATAATATGTCTTACAATAATAAACATAAGGATGAGATGTTTCTGTGAGCTCAACAATGGAATTAAAACAACTGAATATGGAATGCATTCGCAAAGCGATCCAAGCCGAAGGTTCGTGCACCAAGGCCAGCCTTTCCCGCCTCACCGGTCTAAGCCTTGCCACCTGCAACAATTTCTTAAACGAAATGCAGGAAAGCGGCGAGCTGGTGATCGAGCAAATCGAATCCCAGGGCGGCCGCCCTGCATGCCAGTACGTTTATAATAAGGATTACCGGCACGTGCTCTGCGTGTACCTTAAGGTGGTGGACGATGTGCGCAATGTCGTTTACGCCATTGCCAACGCGACGGGCGAGATCATTGAACAGGATATTTTGCATCCCGACTGGATCGACTTTCCTTACCTGTTGCAGTTTTTACGGGAAACCATGGAGCGCGATCCGCTGATCGACGTGATCGGCATCAGTGTGCCGGGCAATGTGTATCAGGGTGTGATTGAGCGCTGCGATATTTCTTCCCTGCTGGGGATCAATATGCAGGCGGACGTGACCGAGGCGCTGGGCGTCAAGGTGATTGTGGAAAACGATATGAACTTTGTGGCTTATGGCTATTATTGCGAGAATAACCAGATCAACCACAGCCTTGTCGCCATCGATTTTCCCTTGAGCGATCCGGTTGGCGCCGGAATCGTCATAGGTGGAAAAATCTATAACGGCTATAGCCGTTTTGCGGGCGAGCTTTCCTATGCGCTGGCAGAAAGCGGCGTGGATCGCGCGCAACAACCCGCTTCCCTTCTTGAAAAATCAGTATTTTTGAATCTTGTTGCCAAATCCATTTTAATGGTCACCTGTGTTTTAAACCCCAACTGCATCGTTTTGACCTGCGAATGCATTGCGGAGCAAGATCTAAAAGAGGTATTGACTTATTGCGAGCAATTCGTCGGGCCATATCACATTCCCAATGTGGTATTGCGGCATGACTTTTATCAGCTTTGTATCAACGGGATCGCCCGCGCGACTTTGAACAGTGTGCAATATCAGTTTCAGTTAAATGTCTGATACTTCAAAGGAGGACATAAAAAATGAAAATTATCGTCATCACCGGCAGTCCGCACCGGAACGGCACCACCTTTTTGCTGACAGATGAATGGATCAAGGGCGCTGAGAGCCAAGGCCATGAAGTCATTCGGTTCGATGCAGGGCTTCACCCTGTCCATCCCTGCACCGGGTGCGATCATTGCCGCTCACACGAGGGCAAGTGCGTGTTTGATGACCTGATGACTCAGATCCTACCCGCGCTTCTGTCCACCGATCTGGTTTTGTTATCGACGCCGCTGTATTATTTCGGCTTTTCGGCGCAGATCAAGGCTGTCCTCGATCGGTTTTATGCCGTTAACGAAGAAGTGATCGCAAAACCGCTCAAGGCCATGCTGTTAGCTGCCGGCGGCGATTCCGACGATTGGGCGATGGGCGCGCTGGAGCATCACTATGAGACCGTTTGCCGCTATCTGCACTGGCAGGATACCGGCAGGCTCTTGGCGCTTGGCCTAAACACGCGCGAAGACGCGGAGGCATCGTCATATCCCCGGCAGGCGCGGCTGCTGGGCGCATCGATCCATTAGCCAACAAAAACAAAGGGCGTGTTGCAAAACACGCCCTTTGTTTTTGTTGATTTTTTTTGAAAATTCTATTATCTTCACAAAATTCGCTCCTATTTCTTGTTTACTTCAACCTTTACTTTTTATTGACGAAAGTTATTGTATGTCTTATAATAAGATTAATCATCAAAGGTGCTTTAGAAAACTTTAAAGGAGCGAAAATTATGGATCGCATGCAAGAGATTTATCAGCAAGCACAGCAATACTATATTGGCGGCGCTTCAGCCGGTCAGCGATATAACGCGGTACTCAAGCAGCCGCTGTATATCGACCATGCGGATGGCAGTCACATCTGGGATGTCAACGGCAAGGAATACATCGATTACCACTGCTGTGCCGGGGCTTCGCTGTTTGGCCACAACCACCCGCGCCTTCGCAGAGCCATCGGCGACGCGATGGAAAAAGGCTTTTTTATGAATTTTGATACCGCCTATCATGTGGAGCTTGGCAGGCTGCTGCAGCAGGTTTTCCCCAGCTGTGAAAAAATCCGGCTGGCCAATACCGGATCAGAAGCTACGCAGGCCGCCCTTCGCGTTGCACGCAGCTTTACCGGCCGCGAAAAGGTCGTCCGTTTTGAAGGACATTTTCATGGAATGTATGAAAATATCTGGTTCAACCATAACGATGTGCACGCTGCCGATGCGTACGGCGAGGTAGAGACCGTTCCTGATTCCGCCGGTTTCCCGTCAAACGCCAAGGATAACGTCGTTACCGTGGTATTCAACGATATCGCTGCGATGGAGCATATCGCCCAAAAGTATAAAGGCGAGATCGCCGCGGTCATTCTGGAACCCTTGTGCTATAATTGCGGCTGCTATGAATCGCGTAAAAACTTTCTAGAGCAGCTTCGCGCGCTTTGCACGCGTGAAAACATCGTTCTGATCTTTGACGAGGTGATCTGCGGCCTGCGTATGCGGCCGGGCAGCGCGCAACTCCATTATGGCGTTTTGCCGGATATGACCTGCATGGCCAAGGCGATCGGCGGCGGTCTTCCCATCTCTGCCTTCGGCGGCCGCGCGGATATAATGAGCGTGCTCAATCCAATCGGCAACACCACTGTGAGCGGCACCTATACCGGCGCGCTTATTCCCGTTATCGCTTCGATCGAATGCCTGAAAATGGCGTTGGAGCCCGGCTTCTACGATCAGATCGAAATGATCGGAAACCGGTTGTACAGCGGCATCAGCAGCCTGTTTGCGCAGCACGGCAAGAAAGGCCACTGCCGTGGCGTGGGTGCGCGTTTTGGTATTTACTTTGGCGTGGAAGATCCAGAGGATGATTTCGACTTCCGCAAGGTAGCCGCCGCGCAGGATCGCGCGATGTATAAAAAGTTTGTAACCGAGTGTCTGCCGCGCGGCCTTTGGTTCCACGATACGGCAGGCAAGGTATCTCCCGCGCATTACGGTATCACCAGCGCGCATACCGTGCAGGATATCGATGAAACGCTCAATAAAATGGACGATATCTTTGCGCGCCTGTAAATTTTCGCTTCTCTCACTTCTTTTCTTTCTCTCTGCAAATGCTGCGCGGCCAAAAGCCGCGCAGCATTTCAGACTGTCAAAAAACTATTTTTGACAGTCTGTCGATCGAAACAAAGCCCCATTTCGATCGAGATTCCGGCTTCTGCGCGCGCCTTTTAGGCACACTTGAAGTCGGTTTGTATAAAAACCGAGATACATGCTCCCGGTTTTTATGGATTTTGTTTCTTAAAACAAAATCCTATTTTATACGCGCTGCGGCGCGAAGGGTTCTTTGACACGCTGAAATGCTGCGCGGCCAAAAGCCGCGCAGCATTTGTATAGAGACGCAAAAAAACTTCGATTTATTTTAGATTCGCTTGTTGACACATCTTCTATTAAGAGTTATAATAAGTTAACAAGCAAGAGGTCGGGCAATATAACGCACCTTCCTCAATAACACAAAACATGGGAGGAACAAACATGAAGATGCAAAATGTTATCGACGAATCCACCGGCAAGCTTGTGGGCTCTGTCCCACGCTATACTGGCGAGGAAATCGCAGAAATGGTTGACATCGCGTTCGACGCACAGCCGCGTTGGGAAAACTCTCCCCTCTTTGAGCGTGGTCAGATCCTGTACAAGCTATGCGATAAGATCGATGAAAACATTGATGAAATCGCCAACTACATGGCATGCGAAATGGGCAAGCCCATTATGCAGGCCCGCGCCGAGGTCACTTATGCCGCCGAGATCGGACGGAATAATATCGAATACGGCAAGCACATGTTCGGCCGGGTATTGTGCGACAGCTCGGAGGGCCACGAAAACGATGTTGTCATGGTGCGACACGAAGCGTTGGGCGTGATCGCCGCGGTCATTCCTTTCAACTATCCGGTCGAACTGACGATCCAGAAGATTGTTCCCGCACTGCTGATGGGCAACGCCGTCATTGTAAAAGCGTCTACCACCGCCCCGTGCAGCGTCAAGAAGCTGATTGATTTGGCGCATGAAGTCGGCGTTCCTAAGGATGTACTGCACTACGTGACCGCGAGCCGTGAGGACTGCACCAAAAATCTGCTGACCAACAAAAAAGTCGCCTGCTTGGCGCTCACCGGCAGCAACGACGCCGGCACGGAAATCATGCACGACGCCGCCCCCACTATCAAAAAGGTCGTGCTTGAATTGGGCGGCAATGATCCGCTGATTATCCGCGAGGACGTCGCGGGGGATTCCGAGCAGATGCTCAAGGCGATTGAGTGTTTGGGCTGGGGCCGCATTTTGGAAAATAACGGTCAGGTATGCGCCTCGCCCAAGCGCACGCTGGTACATAAAAAAGCGCATGACGCTTTCGTGGAATGCCTGCTGACCTTTGTCAAAAGCCTTAAGCGCGGTCACGCGACCGACCCCGAAGCGCAGCTCACCCGTCTCGTATCCTCTACCGCGGCCGAGCGTGTGGCGGCGCAGATCCAGCACACCATCGATCAGGGCGCAACGCTGCTGTACGGCGGCACGCACGACGGCGCGGCGATGGATGTGACCATTTTGGACAACGTCACCAAGGATATGGACATTGCAAAGGACATGGAGGTGTTTGGCCCGGTCGTTCCGATCATCACCTTTGAGACCGATGAAGAGGCAGTCGCGATTGCCAACCAGAGCAAGTATGGCTTAAGCTCCTGCGTCATCACGCAGGATATGCACAAGGCATTTTATTATGCGGAAGCCATTGAATCCTCCGCCGTGTGGGTCAACGGTTCGAGCGCGCTGCGCCACAACGATCAGCCGTTCGGCGGCTGCAAGGGCACCGGCATTGGCAACGAGGGCGCGGGATATTCGTGCGAGGAGTTTACCCGCCGGAAAACGATCGGCTTCCGCAACGTATCCCCGAAGCAGCATCTGTTCCAGCATCAGGACGGCACCGGCGCAGTACTTGCCGATGTGCGTAAAATTGTCGAAAAGGTAGTCAAGTAATTCATTTTCCCACCTAACCAAACAGAGTTGATGCTTGATACCGCTTTCCCCCAATAACATAACAGGAGCGAGGCCGCCAGCCTCGCTCCTGTTATGTTATTGGGGGAAATTCCGCTTAGATGCTGCGGATCAGGCCGCCTTCCGCGCGGATCGTGGCGCCGTTCGTCGCGGCGGCTACCTCCGAACAGTAGTAAACGATGGTGGAGGCGACTTCCTCCACTGTTGTGATGCGCTGTAAAAGCTGTGTGGGTTCGTAATTGACAAAATACTCCCGTATGACCTGATCGAGCGCCTTGCCTTCGCGCCTAGCGCGGTCGGTTTGATAGGCCGCGGTGTTTTCCGTCCAAGTAAAGCCGGGCAGCAGCGAATTGACCGCGACCTTTGTTCCCTTCGTCAGCTCGGCCAAGGCGCGGGCCAGACCGATCACGGCGGTTTTGGAAACACTGTAATGAACCATATCGGTAAGCGGCTTTACACCGCATTCACTGGCTATCAGAACCATGCGGCCACAGTTGCGCCGCAGCATTTGCGGCAGGAAGTGACGACACATGCGGATCTGCGAATACAGGTTGGTGTTCATCATCCATTCCCACTCGCTGTCGCTGATCTCCGCGAACGGCGTGCCCTTATATGCGCCCATATTGCCCACGAAAACGTCCAGCTCGCCCAGCGCGTCTACAGCGTCGATTACCGCTTGCGCGCCCTCCGGAGTCGATAGATCGCCGCACGCCATATGGCATACGCCGTACGCGGACAGCTCCCCCGCCGCCTCTTGCAAAGGTTCGAGCCGCCTGCCGTTAATAACGACGATCGCCCCTTCTTGCAGCAGCAGCTTTGCCACGCCTTTTCCTATGCCTGCCGTAGAACCGGTGACCAGTGCCAGTTTTCCTTTCAGTTTCAAATCCATTTACGACGCCTCCTCAAGGTATTCACCCGAAATAATATAACTCCGAATTTATTTTATGTATACAATTTATCACCATTAAATCATAACAGTCAATCATAATCGTTTGATTCGTGAAAAGACTGTATCTATTTACAAATTCTTGTCCATGAAATTGTACAATTATACAATACAGGCTATACAAAAACCGTTTTCAATTCGTTATTTAAATATTTTTTTATTTACACAATAACGCTTTTAAATACATAAATAAAAATTGTATACTTTCTTTTGTTCTGCTTTTGTGTTATACTGATTGCATCGACAGAATATCTTTTCAAAATTATAAGAGTCAGGAGATGTGTTCGTGTCAAAAAGCAGTGTTGGATTGAGCGAACCGGCGTATAAAAGCATTCTGCATCAAATTATGACCAAGCAGCTCATGCCAGGGGAGAAAATTCCCGAAACGAAGATCGCACAGGAATTTCATATCAGCCGTACCCCGGTACGCGACGCGATCCGTCAGCTCAGCAATGACGGCCTCGTAGAGATCTTTCCCAATCGCTTTGCGCAGGTCAAAGAATTTTCCAAGGATGAGATCACCGAGATCGGCACACTCCGCGTTTCGCTTGACGTAATGGCGGTCAAGCTGGCCGGGCTGTTCGGCAGCCGCGCGGATTTTTTGCAGCTGAACGAATTGGCGGAAGCCTGCTCCGCCGCCTATGAAGCGGGTGACGGCGAATCACGCCGCAAGCTGGATTGCGACTTCCATGTCAAACTGGCAGAGATCGCGGGCAATGCGCTGCTGCTGAAATTTCAGCGCGAGCTCTGCATGAAGGTGGAATTCATCATGCTGCACTACCCTATCACGGTGGAGGATGAATGCAGCCACCTGCGCCAGCATCATGAACTGGCGGAGGCTCTCATGGAACACGACGAGACCCGCGCCGTGGAGCTGATTATTTCTCACCTATCCTCCTTCTATGGCTTAAAAGATAAATTCCCGGAAGGCTTTTTTCACATGGTGCTCTAAACAATTCGACAGTCTGAGCCGCCGCTCCGTTTTGGAGCGGCGGCTCAGACTGTCAAAAAACAAGTTTTGACAGTCTGTCGATCGAAACAAAGCCCCATTTCGATCGAGAATTCCGGCTTCTGCGCGCGCCTTTTAGGCACACTTGAAGTCGGTTTGTATAAAAACCGAGATACATGCTCCCGGTTTTTATGAATTTTGCCGCAAACGGCAAAATTCTATTTTATGCGCGCTGCGGCGCGAGGGAGTTCTTTGACACGCTGAGCCGCCGCTCCGTTTTGGAGCGGCGGCTTTTCGCTGTCTTTATGGGTGCGGGAATTGGGCGCCCAAATGAAAAAAGCGCTCCGGCACCTTGGCGGAAAGGTCATAAAACGAAAAGAGATGCTCGGTGATGATCCGAAGAGCGCCTTCCTCATCGTGCGCCGCCAGTGCGTCCACAATTTGGAAATGCTGGCGAATGTGCCGCTGCTTATTGACGACGATGTTGGGCTGCTGCAATAAAACAAAATTCACCCGCAAATAAAGCTCGGTCTGGAATTGCAGCAACAGCCGATTGCCGCTGATCCGCGCGAGCGCCAAATGAAAATCGCAATCCGCAGTGCGGCGCAGAGCGTCGTTGTTTGTCAGCATTCCCTGTTCACAGGTCTCCGCGATCCCGCGCAGCTCCATAAATTCGGACTGGTTGCCGTAAAGCATCGCCAGTTTGATTGCCATGCTGTCGAGCGAAATGCGCAGCATGCCGATGTCGCGTATGGTGTCCGAGGTATACTTGGCGACCTGTGCAAAGCGGTGCGGCTGCAGATCGATCAGGCCGTCGCTCGCAAGGCGTCGCATGGCATCCCGCACGGGCGTGCGGCTGATGCCGAACACCGCGGCCACTTTGGTTTCCGGGATACGCTCCCCCGGTTTGTACTGTCCCGACATGATCTGCTCCAGCAGGTAATCATATACAGGCCCGCTCAGACAAGTATTCGTTTTCGGCATGAACTACACGCTCCTTTTTTGTGATGGTTATCCAAAGGGCGGCCTGTCCATACGTCAGGCCGCCCTTTGGAATGTGAGAGAAGAAAAGTGGATGATGAGGGAGGGGCGTGTACCCCTTTCTTTCCGCTGAAACAGAGTACACTTCCACTAAAATATAACATCGCAAATATGCATTGTCAACAATTATTCTTTATAAATTTTATTATAATTATTGTATACAATTATGTTGACAGGTCGACAACGCAGTGTTATGCTTGACTCAAGCTAACAAAAGGAGAGGAACAAAAGCCATGTACACGTTTTCATTACCGCCCTGTATAAAGGGTTATGACACGTTTGCCGCCTTTGCAGCGACCGAGCAGCTTGAAAAAAACGATCTGATCATTACCAATGAATTTATTTTCGATCCGTTCGTCAAGCCCTGCAACGTACCCTGCAAAGCGTTGTTTCAAGAGAGATACGGCGCGGGCGAGCCGAACGATCAGATGATTGACGCAATCCGCGCGGACATTCCCGCGGATACGAAGCGCATCATCGCGATTGGCGGCGGCACCGTTATCGATATTGCCAAGGTGCTCACCTTTACCGGCGATTGGACGACGGAGGAAATCTTTATGGGCCGCGTGATCCCGCAGAAAGCGCGCCGCCTGACGGTCATCCCCACCACCTGCGGCACCGGCAGCGAGGTCACCAACGTGACGATCTGCGAACTGAAGAACCTTTCCACCAAAAAAGGCCTTGCGCTCGATACGATGTACGCGGACGAGGCGGTGCTGATCCCGGAGATGGTGCGCACGCTGCCCTACCGCTTTTTCGCGACCAGCTCGATCGACGCGCTGATCCACGCGGTGGAATCCTACCTTTCGCCAAAAGCCATCGCGCACAGCGAAGCGTTTTCCGAAAAAGCGATTGAAAAGATCATTGCCGGCTACCGCTATATCGCGCGAAACGGCGGCGAGTCTTGGAAGGATAAGGCGGAGGATTTTCTCACCGCCTCCAACTTTGCCGGAATTGCGTTTGGCTACGCGGGCTGCGCGGCCGTGCACGCGCTGAGCTATCCGCTCGGCGGCAAGTACCATATCCCCCATGGCGAAGCCAACCAACTGATGTTCGCCGAGGTCATGCGCGCTTACCGCGTAAAACACCCCGCCGGCAAGCTAACGCAGTTGGAAACGCTGTTCGGCCGCGAGCTGGGCGTGAAACCCGAGGAGGCGCTGGACCGGCTGTACGAACTGATGGATACCATTCTGCCGCGCAAGCCGCTGCGGGAATACGGCATGACGCCCGAGGAGTTCCCGCAGTTTGCCGACAGCGTGATCGAGGGCCAGCAGCGTTTGCTGCGCAATAACTACACCGTGCTGACGCGCGAGGACATGATCGCGATCTATAACGCCTGCTGCTGAGCGCGGCAAAAGGAGGATAAACGATGAATGAAACGGTAACGCAACAAATTTTCGCGGCGAAAATCCGCATGACGACGTTGCGCGGTCTGCGCAAGATCGGCGCGGGCCATATCGGCGGAGCAATGTCGATGGCCGACCTGATGGCCGTGCTGTACAGCGGCGTCATGCGTGTCGATCCGCAAGAACCAAACTGGGAGGACCGCGACTGGCTGGTGGTTTCCAAAGGGCACTGCGGGCCCGCGGTTTACGCGACGCTCGCGCTGCGCGGCTACTTCCCGGAGGACGAGATCGAAACGATCAACCAACCGGGCACGCGGCTGCCCAGCCACTGCGACCGCAACCTGACCCCCGGCGTCGATATGTCCACCGGCTCTCTTGGACAGGGCATGAGTACGGCGCTGGGCGTGGCGTGGGGCAACCGCTATCAAGGGCTGGGCAGCTACACCTATCTGGTGTTGGGCGACGGCGAATGCGAGGAAGGCCAGATCTGGGAAGGCGCGCTGAACGCCCACCAGCAAAAGCTGGACCATTTGATCGCCTTTGTCGACTGTAACCAAAAGCAGCTGGACGGTTACACAAAGGATGTATGCGATCTGGGCGACCTTAGGGGAAAATTTGAAGCCTTCGGCTGGGACGCGCAGACGGTGGACGGCCACGACCACGCCGCGATCACGGCGGCGATCGAACGCGCCAAGCAGGTTTCCGGCAAGCCGCACATGATCGTGCTGCAAACGGAAAAGGGCAAGGGCTGCACCTTCGCGGAGGGCGTTCTCTACAACCATCACATAAAATTTACGCAGGCGCAGTATCAGCAGGCCATCGAGGCGCTGGAGCAGCAGATCAAGGCGCTTGGCCAAGCGGAGGTGTAAACATGGTCAAATTAGAAGCGGCGCTTCAGGAGGAGGCGCGCGAAATGCGCGCGGTCTTTGCCGAAGTAATGGAGGAACTGTCCCAAAAGGACAAGCGCGTCGTCTATCTGGACGCGGATATCATCAACAGCATCGGTATGACGGATTTTTGGAAGGCACACCCCGATCGCACGGTCAACTGCGGTATACAGGAAGCCAACATGATCGGTATGGCGGCGGGCATGTCGGCCACGGGGCTGATCCCATTCACGCATACCTTCGGCACCTTCGCCACGCGCCGCGTGATGGATCAGGTGTTTCTCTCGGCGGCGTACGCCAAGCTGAACGTGCGCATCATCGGTTCGGACCCCGGCGTGACCGCCGCGCTCAACGGCGGCACGCACATGCCGTTCGAGGATATGGGCATGATGCGCTGCATCCCGGGCGTCACGATCCTAGAACCGACCGATTCCGTGATGCTGGCCGATCTGATGCGCCAAACCAAGGACCGATACGGCGTGTTTTACATACGGCTGTCCCGCAAGAAGGCGGAAAAGATCTATGGGGACGGGTCAACGTTCGAGATCGGCAAAGCGGTAAAGCTGCGCGACGGCAACGATGTGATGCTCTTTGCCACCGGCATCGCGGTAGCGGACGCGCTGCGCGCTTCCGACCTGCTGGCCAAGGAAAAGATCAGCGCGGGCGTTTCCAATATGTTCACGATCAAGCCGATCGATGAGCAGGCGGTCATCGAGGCGGCAAAGTTCTCCGGCGCGATCGTTACGGCCGAAAACCACAACGTGATAAACGGTCTGGGTTCGGCGGTGTCCGAGGTATTAACCGGTCACCATTGCTGTCCGCTGGAACGCGTGGGCGTGCAGGATCGTTTCGGCGAGGTCGGCGACGTGGCTTACCTAAAGAAAACGCTGCACCTTACGGCGGAGGATATCGCGGAAGCCGCGAAACGCGCGATTGCAAGAAAGGGTTGATACTATGAAAGCAGCGGTCATCTCCGCCAAGGACAGCATCCATTTGCAGCAGGCGCCTATCCCCGAGATCGGCGACGGCGAAGCGCTCATTCGCCTTCGCTATTGCGGTATTTGCGGCAGCGATCTGCACGTACTGCATGGGCAGCATCCAACGGCCAGATTTCCGGTCGTGCCGGGACACGAATTCGTCGGCGAGCTGATCGAAGCCCGGGGCATGGGCGCGGAACAGTTTGCGCCGGGTGATATGGTGGTAGCGCAGCCCTTTTTTTCCTGCGGCAACTGCGAACCGTGCGCGCAAGGGCATGACAACGTATGCCGCGATCTTCACTTTATGGGCGCGCACTGCGACGGCGCGTTTGCCGAGTACGTCAAGGTGCTGACGCGCAAAATGTACAAGATCCCGAAGGAGCTCGATCTTCGTTTGGCCGCGCTGGCCGAACCGGTCGCCGTTGCGGTGCACGATGTACGGCGCAGCGGGCTGCAAGTGGGACAAACCGCGCTGATCATCGGCGGCGGGCCGATCGGCATGCTGATCGCCATGGTCGCGCGGGCTTCGGGCGCGCGGCGGGTCGTGATATCCGAGATCAACGCCTTCCGCCGCGGCTTCGCCGAGCGTCACGGCTTTGATACCCTGAACCCGTTGGACGCGGACTTTGCCGCGCAGATCGGCGCTTTGACCGAGGGCAAGGGCTTTGACGTGAGCTTTGAGGTCTCCGGCAGCAGGCCGGGCATTGCCGCCGCCGTGGAGCATACGACGATCGGCGGCATGATCATGGTGGTCGGCATGACGAAGGAGCCCTACCCTGTCGATCTGTCCGCCATGTTCTCCAAGGAGCTGCGCATGCAGGGTGTGCGTATTCACGCGCAATACAATTTTATCGGCGCGGTGGAACTGCTGAAAAGCGGCGAGCTGAACGAGGCGTTTGCTTCGCTGATCAGCAAGGTATATCCGCTCGATCAGGTGGAGGAGGCGTTTGCCTTTGCGGATGTGCCCGGCGATTATTTTAAAGTTCTGGTAGAAATGCAATAAATAAAAAGGAGGAGCTACGCAACATGATGACAAAAGAGCAATACGTCGAATCCCTGCGGGGGCTGCACCTGAACCTGTACCGCTTTGGCGAAAGGGTGGAAAACGTGGTGGACGACGAGGTCGTACGGCCCTCGCTCAATTCTTTTGCCGCGACCTACGAGCTGGCCGAGGACCCGCAGTACGAGGACCTGATGACCGCCGTTTCCAGCTTAACCGGCAAAAAGATCAACCGGTTTACCCATCTGCACCAGTCCGCCGACGACCTGATCAAAAAGGTCAAGATGCAGCGCCTTTTGGGGCAAAAGACGGCGGCCTGCTTCCAGCGCTGCGTCGGTCTGGACGCAGCCAACGCCGTGTTCTCCACCACCTTTGAAACCGACGAGGCCCACGGCACAAGCTATCACGAAAACTTCAAACAGTTTTGGACCGAGGTGCAGGGAAACGACTGGGGCGTGGACGGCGCGATGACCGACGTGAAGGGCGACCGCTCGCTTTCGCCTTCCAAACAGGCCGATCCTGATCTGTTCCTGCACGTGGTCGAACGCACGGCGGACGGCGTATACGTCACGGGCGCCAAGGCGCACCAGACCGGCTACTTAAATTCGCACTACGTGCTCGTCATGCCGACCATCGCCATGCGCGAGGGCGACGAGGACTACGCAATCTCCTTCGCCTGCCCGACCGACGCGGACGGCATCACGCTCATCCTTGGCCGTCAGTCCTGCGACACGCGCAAGACTGAGGAGTATAACGATATCGACGTTGGCAACAAGGTGTACGGCGGCCACGAGGTGCTGGTCATTTTCGACCGCGTGTTCATCCCGAACGACATGATTTTCCTGAACGGCGAGGTGGACTTCGCGGGCATGATGGTGGAGCGCTTCGCGGGCTACCACCGCCAAAGCTATGGCGGCTGCAAGGTCGGCGTGGGCGACGTGCTGATCGGGGCGACCGCGCTCGCGGGCGACATGGCGGGTTCCGCCAAGGCCAGCCACGTCAAGGATAAGCTGATTGAGATGACGCATCTGAACGAAACGCTGTACTGCTGCGGGATTGCGTGCTCGTCGCAGGGCGCCAAGACCAAGGCGGGCAACTACCTGATCGACCTGCTGCTGGCCAACGTGTGCAAGCAGAACGTGACCCGTTTCCCGTACGAGATTGCGCGCCTTGCGCAGGACCTCGCGGGCGGCGTCATGGTGACCCAGCCCTCCGAGGCGGACTACCGCAACCCCGCGACACATGATTACATCGAAAAGTACTTAAAGGGCGTGGCGAGCGTGCCGACCGAGGACCGCATGCGTGTGCTGCGCCTGATCGAAAACATGACCATGGGCACGGCCGCCGTCGGCTATCTGCCCGAATCCATGCACGGCGCGGGCTCGCCGCAGGCCCAGCGCATCATGATCGCAAGACAGTCCAACCTCGAAATGAAAAAGCAGCTGGCAAGAGCCATTGCGCGGATCGAATGAGGGAGAGCACATGAGCTGGAAACCGTATTATGAAAAGCATAAAATGCCGGCCGCGCAGGCCGTTAAGCTGATACAGTCCGGACAGATCGTTTCCATTGGCCACGCGGTTGGCGAACCGACCGCGCTGGTCGACGCGCTGGTCGCGGACGCGGACCGCCTGAACAACGTCGAGCTGCTGCACATGGTGCTGATGGGCAAGGGAGAATATCTGTCCGAACGAATGGCCGGGCATTTCCGACACAACTCGCTGTTTGTCGGCGGCGCGGCGCGCAAGGCCGTGGAGCTGGGGCGCGCGGACTTTACGCCCTGCTATTTTCACTGCGTGCCCGAACTGCTGCGCTCCACGCTTAAACCGGATGTGGCCATGATCATGGTCAGCCCGCCGGATGAGGAAGGAAATTGCTCGCTGGGCGTTTCGGTCGATTACACACTGGCGGGCGCGCTGGCGGCGGGCACGGTGATCGCACAGGTGAACCGGCATATGCCGCGCTGCCACGGCGACTGCTTTCTGCATGTGACCGATCTGACCGCCATCGTCGAACAGGATCAGCCGCTGATCGAGTTGCAGCCTGCCCAGATCGGCGAGACCGAGCAGGCCATCGGCCGGTATTGCGCGTCGCTCATCCGCGACGGCGACTGCCTACAGCTCGGCATCGGCGCGCTGCCGGACGCGGTGCTGAACTGCCTTGGCGACAAAAACGATTTGGGGCTGCACACGGAAATGTTTTCCGACGGCGCGATTGACCTGATCCGCGCGGGCAACATCAACGGGCGGCGGAAAAACCTGCACCCCGGCAAGCATGTGGCGACCTTTCTGATGGGCACCAGACGGCTTTACGACTTTGTTGACGACAACCCGAGCGTGTACATGGCCCCGGTGGACTATGTGAACGATCCGCTGATCATCGGCCAAAACAATGATCTGGTATCGATCAATTCCTGCGTACAGATCGATCTGTCCGGACAGGTCTGCTCGGAATCGGTCGGTCTGCGACAGATCAGCGCCGTGGGCGGGCAGGTCGATTTTATCCGGGGCGCGGCGCTGAGCAAAGGCGGCCGGTCGATCATTGCGGTGTCCTCCACCGCCGCGGGCGGGCGGGTTTCCAAAATCGTCCCCGTGCTGGACGAGGGCGCGGCGGTGACAACCAACCGGATGGACGTGGAATACATCGTCACGGAATACGGAGTAGCCGACCTGAAGGGCAAGACGCTGCGGGAGCGCGCGGAAGCGCTGATTCAAGTCGCGCATCCCGATTTTCGCCCCATGCTGCTGCGCGCCTACGAGCAGCGGTTTCACCAAAAATGGGCGGGTTAAAGCAGAAGGGCAATCTGCATAGAACTCTGTCTTGACCTTTGTGAACACTTACAGTTGCAATTAAATCATAAAAGCATTATTATGAGTATAACAAATTAATTGTATACAATATCAAAATCAGTCGACCACGAAAAGAGGAACCTGAAACGTAACAATACAAAGGAACGAGGGTAAATTTATGGGAATCATTTTAGGCAGTTTTTTGGGCATTACCATCATCGTTATGGCAATTTCATTCTATCAATCGCGCAAAGTGGCGCAAAACACGAGCGACGGCTATTTTCTGGGCGGCAGAAGCCTGACCGGCGGCGTTATCGGCGCTTCCCTGCTGCTTTGCAACCTCAGCGCGACCAACTTTGTCGGCATGACCGGCGACGTTTACCGCATCAATATGTCCACCATCGGCTGGGAAACGCCCTGTGCGATTGCACTGGTGGTCGTCGGCATCATCCTGCTGCCTCGATACCTGCGCCGCGGCTTCGCCACCATACCGGACTTTCTGGAAGAGCGGTACGACGCGACGGTGAAAAAGTGGGTCTCGCTATTGTTCATCATCTGCTATGTTTGCAACACGCTTCCGATCTGCCTGTACGCGGGCGCGATCACGGTAAACACCATTTTTGATATTCCCGGCCTGTTCGGACTGACCTATACGCAGGGCGTTTGGGCCATGGTGCTGCTCATCGGCCTGATCGGCATTATTTACGCCCTGTTCGGCGGCCTCAAGATGGTCGCGACGGCGGATACGCTCAACGGCGTGCTGCTGGTCATCGGCGGCCTCATGGTCCCGATCTTCGGCCTGCTGATGCTGGGCAACGGCAATATCGGCGATGCCATGCACACCATTCTCAGCAACGCGCCGGAAAAGCTCAACGCGATCGGCACCGAGCACGATCTGCTGCCGTTCTCCACCCTGTTCACCGGCCTGATGCCCGTTTTGATCTATTATTGGGGCATGGATCAGGCGATCATGCAGCGCGCGCTGGCCGCGAAGAATTTGGAGGAAGGCCAGAAAGGCATCATGTTCGCGGGCTTCCTCAAGCTGCTCACCCCCATTCTTTTGATGTTCCCCGGCATTATCTGCTTCCATCTGTACGGCGCGGGCGCGATCGAAAACAGCGATCTAGCCTATGCGACGCTGGTAAACGGCGTGCTGCCTAAGCCGCTGATCGGCCTGTTCATCGCCGCGATGTTCGGCGCGATCCTCAGCACGTTCAACGGCACGCTCAACAGCGTTTGCACCCTGTTCGCCATGAACCTTTATAAGGGCAAAACCGAAAACGGCAAGCCGGTCTCCGAAGCCAAGATCGTCAAGGTCGGTAAAATCTGCGGTCTGGTCGTGGGCGTCGGTTCCATGATCGTCGCGCCGCTGATCATGTACGCGCCGGACGGCCTGTATACGCAGTTTCAAAAAATTAACGGCTTGTTTAATGTGCCGATCTTTACTATTATGATAATGGGCTACTTAAATAAGAAGACCCCGGCGATCGCAGCCAAGATCTCCCTGATCGCGTTCATTGGCGTATACGGCGTGACGCAGTTCTTCATGGATCTGCCGATCTTCTACCTGCACATTTCCGCCATCATGTTTGTGATCTGCTGCATCTTCATGTTCATCATGGGTAAGGTACGGCCCACCGATAAAATCATGGAAGCAAAGCGCAACAACGTGGTCTCTATCAAGCCGTGGAAACACCGCTATGAATTCGGCACGCTCATTATGGCGGGCGCGGTGCTTACTTATATCGCCCTGTCCCCCATCGGCTTTGCCAAGGACGGCGGCGCGGACGTGATGACCGGCGTTTGGATGGTCGTAGGCGTCGCGGCGACCTTCCTTGCGGGCTACCTCTTCAAAAAGGTCATGCGCCGCTTTGACAAGCAGGTCTATGACGACGACGAAACACAGGAAAACGAGATGGCGCTGGCAGACGTTCCGTGCCCGCCCCGTGGCTAAGGAGGAAAGCATATGACACCCAGACTGGAAAAAATCAGAACGCGGCTGTTTGAACAGGAATACCACGATCCCGGCACTTGGTATTTCAAGGACACCTGCATTGTAACGGATGAAAACAGGCACGAACCGCTGGTCGTCCGCAAGGGCTTGGCCACCCGCCACATGGGCGAGCACCTGCCGGCCTATATCCGGCCGGATGAGCTGATCGTCGGCAACCCAAATATGAACAGCGTGGGCTTTGGCACGGTCCTGCCCGTATACGCGACCGAGGAGGAGCTGGAGGAGGCGAAGCAGTATAAGCTTAACGCCAATTCCGTATGGGGCCACCATCCGCCGCACTGGGAAAAGGTGCTGCATATCGGTTTCCGCGGCATTACGGACGAGATTCAGCGCATGCTGCTCGCTGAATGTTCCAAGCAAACGCCCGATGAAAAATCGGTTGCCGAATACCGCGCCATGCTGTACGCGATCGAAGGCGTGGTGCACTTTGCCGAACGCCACGCCCAGCAGGCCCTCGCGGACGCGGCGCAGGAGACCGACCCCAAGCGCCGCCGCGAGCTGATCGAAATACACCGCGTGTGCAGCCGGGTGCCTTATTTGCCCGCCGAGACCCTGCACGAGGCCGTGCAGGCCTACTGGTTTACTTACGCCATGGTCAATTCCGGCGGCGAATATGTGCCGCTGGGCCGTGTCGATCAGCACCTGTATCCGTACTACCGGCGCGATCTGGAAAACGGGCTGATCGACGACGAGCGCGCCGACGATCTGGTCGGTTCCTTCCTCGCCAAGTGCAACGAGCGCATTTGCACGGATACGAAAAACTGGGAAAATCATTACGACTTCGGCCTGTTCTCGCAAGGCGTGCCGCTTTCCTACTCGACCGGCACCGAGGAATCGGGCGGCCACGAATCCGGCGGCTACGACATCCGCGCGCTGCAATATCAGGAGAATGAGAGCATCGACAGTGACGCGAACTTCAACTTCGGTCAGTCCGGCAACGACTGGCTGATGAACATGATCATCGGCGGCGTGCGTCCGGACGGCGAGGACGGCACCAACGAGATCACGTTTAAGCTGCTCCGTCTGCGCTTTGAAATGCAGCTGCTCATGCCGACGCTGTCGGTGCGCGTATCAAGCAAAGCGCCCGACCGGCTGTGGCGCGAATTGGCGCTTTGCCTGCGCCACTGCGAGGGCGAGCCCGCCATTTATAACGACGACGCAATCATCCCCGGTTTTGTCGATATCGGCATTCCGCTCGAGGAGGCGCGCGACTATACGAACGACGGCTGCTGGGAAACGCTCATTCCCGGCAAGAGCTATTTCAGCTATGCGCACATCATGAACCTGCGTTGTTTGGAATGGGTGTTCACCCGCGGCGTGACCATAATGACCGGCGAAACCGAAGGCGTGGACACCGGCGCGCTGGACAGCCTGACTGATTTTGAAACCTTCTACGCCGCCTACTGCAAGCAGGTGGACAGCCAGATCGAGTTGCAGGTCAACCGCCGGTTGGAAAACCTCGGCATGAGCGAAATGATCGCGCCCGATCCGCTCATGTCGACGATCATGGAGGGCTGCATCGAAAAGGGCCGCGATATGACCGGCGCTGGCATCCTGCCCTATACCTTCCACCTGCTGCTGATCACCGGACTTTCCAACGTCGTCGATTCGCTGTGCGCGGTCAAGAAGCTGGTTTACGAGGACCGCGTGGCGACGCTCGCGGATTTTAAAAAAGCGATTGAAAACAACTGGGAGGGCTGCGAGGAGCTGCGTCTGATCGCCTTGAACCGCGTGCCCAAGTACGGCAACGACAATGATTACGCGGACGACATGCTCGCGCGCGTGATGAAGGATTTTGAAAACTCATGCGTCGCTTGGCGCGCCAAACAGGATAAGATCAAGATCCCCGCCGGTATCGGCACGTTTGAAAACTACGCCGCACTAGGCCGCAACCTGAGCGCCAGCCCGGATGGACGCGGCGCGGGCGAAGCCCTTGCGCCGAATTACTCCCCCACGCCGGGCGTGGACGTAAACGGCCCGACCGCCGTGATTAAAAGCGCGACGCGCCCCGAACTGATGCGTTACTTCTGCGGCTGCCCGCTGGACATTTCGCTCAATGCCAACGAGTACCTAGGCGAAGTGGGCGTCACCCGTATGGAGGGCATCATCCGCTCCTTCTGCGATCTGGGCGGCCAGATCGCGACCATCACGGCGACCAGCATCGAGGAATTGCAGGACGCGGTCGTGCATCCGGAAAAGCACAAGGACCTGAAAGTCCGCATGGGCGGCCTGTCGGCTTATTTTATCGCAATGAGCGCCATGCAGCAGCAAAATATCATCCAGCGCTTTGCCAAGGGCGCTGTCATCAAGTAACAAGGGGTTGAAAACATGACGACCGCGCTGGTATCCAATATTCAAAAGTGCTGCGTGCACGACGGCCCGGGCCTGCGCACCGTGGTATTCCTCATGGGCTGCCCGCTTCGATGCAAGTGGTGCCAAAACCCGGAAAATCTCGCGACAAAGCCGATCGTGCTGTTCGACACGGAAAAGTGCGCCCGTTGCGGTCGGTGTCTGCCCTATTGCCCGCACGGCTGCTGCACGCTCACGGCGGACGGCCTGCGCTTCGACCGCGAGGCTTGCACGGGCTGCGGCGTTTGCGCCGAGCACTGTTATATTGACGCAAAGACGCTGTGCGGCCGCCGCATGTCGGTGGACGAAACCTATCAGGCGGTCATGCGGGATCAAGTCTTTTACCGCGACAGCGGCGGCGGCGTAACCCTGAGCGGCGGCGAACCGACGCTGCACGAAGCGTTTGCCACCGAGCTGTTCCGCCGCCTGCAAGAAGCCGGTATCCACACCGCGCTCGAAACCTGCGGGTTTTGCTCTTCGCGGGCGATGCTGCGTATCGCCCGGCACACCGACCTGTTTTTATACGATTTCAAAGCGTTATCGGACGAAGTACACCGCAAGTGGACCGGGCAAAGCAACGAGCAGATCAAAGAGAACCTCTCGCTATTGCATGAGATGGGCAAACAGATCATCATCCGCGTGCCGCTCATCCCCGGCGTCAACGACGGGGATGAATTTGAGCGGATGCTGCAATACCTTCTGCGAATGCAGGGCCTTAGAAAGCTGCACCTGCTGCCGTTCCATCAGGTCGGCGCATCCAAGTACGTTCTGTCGGATGTCGGCTACGACATGGCCGGCGTGCCGGAATGCAGCGTGGACTACGCGCAGGAGCACGCGGTACTCGCGCAGAATTACGGGTTCGACGTCAACATCGGCGGCTGGGACGCTGCAAAAAACTGAGGAAAAATGGAGGCTTCATGATGAAGAAATTTCAGTTGTTTATAGGAAACGAGTGGGTCGACGCGGAAGGCGGAAAAACCTTTGTTTCCAAGAATCCCTGCACGGGCGAGGCGATCGCCGAGCTTGCCTACGCGTCCGACGCCGATACCAGAAAGGCGATCGACGCGGCTAAGGCGGCTTTCCCCCAGTGGGCCGCGCTCGACACAGAGACCCGCGCCCAATATCTGCACCGTGTCGCCGATCTGCTGGAAGCGCGCATGGAGGAGTTCGCGCGCTGGGAAGCCATGGATACCGGCAAGCCCATCCGCGAGACCCGCTCGATCGACATCCCGCTCGCGGTGCGCGCGTTTCATTTCCACGCGGATAATATGAAGGCGCTAAACGGCAAGGTCATTCCGGTGCCGGGCCAGCCCCTGTTTGATTACACCAGCTACGAACCATACGGCGTGGTCGGCAGCATAGCCCCGTGGAATTTCCCGCTGCATCTGCTCACCCGCTCGATCGGCGCGACGCTCGCCGCGGGTAACACCGTCGTGTGCAAGGCCGCGACACTCACCCCGATCACCAGCCAGTTGCTGGGCGAGGTATTCACCCAAGCCGGCGTGCCGGCCGGCGTGTACAACATCGTTTCCGGCCCGGGCGGCGTGGTCGGCGAGGAGCTGCTCGCCAGCGACAAGGTGGCCATGGTCGCGCTGACCGGCTCGGAGGCGGTCGGCCGCAGGCTGATGGCGGCTTCGTCCGAAGCCAAACACATCAAGCCTCTCTCGCTCGAGCTTGGCGGCAAAAGCCCGATCATCGTTGAGCCGGACTGCGACATGAACGGCGCGCTCAACTCCGTCATTCTGGGCTTCTGCATGAATCAGGGCGAGGTATGCGTATCCACCTCCCGCCTGCTGCTTGCGGACGCGATCTACGACGAGTTTATGGAAAAGCTGGTAGACCGCGTGCGGCGCATCCGCATCGGCGACTGCCTGAACGATGATACGCAAATGGGCTCGCTCATCAGCCCCGAGCACCTTCAGACCGTGCACGGCTTTGTGGAGCGCGCGGTGGCGGCGGGCGGCAAGCTGCGCTGCGGCGGCGCGCCGCTGACCCAAGCCCCCTATGAGAAGGGCAGCTATTATCCGCCGACGATCCTAGAAAATATAACGCCGGATATGGAGCTGTTTCAGGAAGAGGTTTTCGGCCCCGTGCTGGCGGTGACCCGCTATCAAACGCTGGACGAAGCGATCGAGCTCGCCAACGCGACCCGCTTTGCTCTGGGCGCTGCCATCTTTACCGAAAACATCCGCAAGATGTACTGGGCCGCCGAAAAGGTAGACGCGGGCACCGTCTGGATGAATTGCGCCACCAAATCCAACATTGAGACCCCCTTCGGCGGCAATCGCAACAGCGGCCTCGGCCGCGAGGACGGCGTGGAAGGGCTGCTCGAATACTTAAAGGTAAAAAACCACATCTGGTATATGGGCGAGCAGTACGATAATTTCTTCGATTTCGCAGACGACTAAATAAAAAAGATAGGCAGGAGTTGTTTCTCCTGCCTATCTTTTTTATTTTTCCGTTACTTTTTTGCTCGCTATAGCGGGCAGCGATACGGTAAACGTAATTTGTCCATTTTCATACTTTGCCGATATTTTGCCGTGGTGCTGTTCGACGATCGCCTTGGCGGTCGACAGGCCGATCCCGTAGCCGCCGGTCGCCCGCGCGCGAGACGCGTCGGCGCGATAGAACCGGTCAAACAGTTTGGGAATATCGGCGGGCTTCAGGTTTCGGCAGGGGTTGGACAGCGTGAAAACCACCAAACGGCCCTTGCGGCAAAGCGCCAGCTTGATCGTGCCGCCGGGCGTGCAGTATTTTACCGCATTGTCCAGCAGCAAGGAAAATAGCCGGAACAGATTATCCTGCGCGCCGCGGTACTGTATTCCGGGCTGCACCTGCGTTTCCAGCCTACAGCCGTGCGCTTCCACAGGCGGCGCAAAGGCTTCGCCCTGCGAGGCCGCCACATCACTGAGCGAAAACTCCGCCCATTCCGTACTGCCGGCCGATTCCTCAGTGTGCGCCAGCTCGATCAAGTTGCGAATCAAAAGATTCATACGGCTTATTTGCTTCTCCGTACTTTTCACCCATTTGTTATCCGGCAAAATAGTCTCGATCAGGTTGTTGTTTGCGGCAATGATGGTAAGCGGCGTTTTCAATTCGTGCGAAGCGTCCGTGACGAACTGCCGCTGTCGTTCCATATTTTCGATAAACGGCCGGATGGCGCGTTTGGACAGTATCATTACCAATAGCAGCACAGCCAGCATGAAGGCAACAGAGATCAGCAGAGACATGGTTAACCCCTTATGAAATAGCTGGATCGCCTGAAAGCCGTCCATTACGATGACAGTTACGCCGTTTTCCTCCGCGAATACGCCGTATCGGTAATAATCCAAATAGCCCGACTTCTTTCCCTTGTCGTAAATACTTTTCGCCATTTGCGCGGCCTGCTCCTTGCTGAACGCGGCAATATGGTCGGTATCGATCTCCACCGAATCCCGTGCGTTATCAAACCGGACGGTAAAGTAGCGCAATTCATACGGGGTCTCCACCGTCATTTGAAATGCGCCATCAATCGCAGGCATATCCTCTTCCTTTATTTCCGGGAGCTCTCCGCCGTTTTCATACAGCACGCGTATGCCCTCGTCAAACCGGCGGCTCATCGTATGGTAACTCGTGATCTGTGTGAACGCGCAGAGTAGAGTCAGCGTAATGATAAGCGAAACCACGGCGATCAAGATGAACCGGCGGCGCAGCGAACGGATCATGGCGCAACCTCCAAAAGGTAGCCCCGCCCCCGGCTGGCGGCGATACACACATTGGCGCCGATCGCGCCCAGTTTCTTTCTCAAATACGAAACGTACGCCCAAACCACGTTTTGCTCGGCTTCGCTTTCATAGCCCCAGATGCGCTCCATGAACTGCTCGGTCGAAATAAAGCGCCCCTGCTGCCGCAAAAGCAGTTCGAGCATTTGAAATTCTTTATTGGCCAGCCGAATGGTGTTTTCGCCGCATTGCAGCACAAAGGTGGTACGGTCGAGCGTGATATTGCCGATGGACAGCAGATTGGGGGTGAACGAACCCGCGCGGCGCGTCATGGCGCGCACCCGCGCCAAAAACTCGCCTATGTTGAAAGGCTTGGGCAGATAATCGTCCGCCCCGGCGTCCAGCCCTTGGATCCGGTCGCCGATCTCGCTCTTTGCCGTGAGCAGCAGAATGGGCGTCGACACGCCCTGCTCGCGCAGGGCGGCCAAAACGGACAGTCCGTCCCGCCCCGGCATCATGATATCGAGCACGATGCAATCGTAGTTTTCGGCAAGGCCATAATCGAGCGCATCGTTGCCGTTGTCCACCACATCGACCGAATAGTGCTCGCGGGCCAAAATATCCTGCAAGGCGTCGGTCAGGTCGGTCTCGTCATCGGCAATTAATATACGCATGGTCACTCCTCCTTTTTCGGCAGCTCGGCAACGAACTCCCGGATGGTTTGCAGCGAAAGATCGGTGGCGGTGATCTCATCCGCGCACCGCTTGAGCTCCCCCGCGATCAGCTGTTGATGCGGCAAAGCGTGTTTGTATTTCAGTTCATGTTCGATGCTTGCCCAGCAATCCATGGCGATCGTGCGGAGCTGCACCTCCAGCCAGACCTGCTCCGCCGGTTCTCCGCACACATAGCGCGGCGGCAGCGACACGGTCAGGTGGTAACTGCGGTAGCCGTTGGGCTTGGCATGCCGTACATAGTCCCGCTCGCGGTCGATCGTAATGCCCGGGATCGTCCGGATCAGCGCTACCGTGGTGTAAATATCATCGATAAAAGGACAGATCACGCGCACCCCGGCCGCGTCAAACACCTGATGCAGCGCATGATCCAGCGTCACCGGCAAGCCGAGGCGCTCCAGCTTGGCGCGCATGCTGGCCGCGCTTTTGATGCGCGCGGCATAGGAACAAACCGGATCGTGACGCCCCCGGCTGACCTGATAACGGCAGATCATTTCCAGTAAGGACAGGAATTCCGCCGCCGCGCCTTCCAACAGGATCAGCGCCTCGCCGTAAAACGCCTGTTCCTCCGGTCCTGATATGGGATATAAATTTCGCATGAAACGTCCTCCTTTGACGGTATCCGCGCTTTTATAGTCAGTATAGCAGTCAAACCTCAAACAAGCTTAAAAACCGTTCCACCTTTTTTACCCGCGGCTTTAACTTGGTTTTAAGTAGAGGGGCTAAACTGATAGACGCGATTACATGCAAAGGATTTACAGGGTAATCATACCACGAAAAGCAGGACCGCGCAATGCGTCCGAAACCTGCGTCCATACCCATCAAATCCGTTTACACAATCAAATGGTAAAGGAGCTTATCTAAATGATAGGACAACAGGCAAAACGCTTGCTCGCGGGAGCGGTATCCATGGCGCTGATCGGCACGCTGGCGGGCTGCGGGCCCAGCATGCCCGAAACCGTAAAATCCAGCACGCCGGTGGAGACCGAAACGGTCAGCGTTTCGAGTATCTCCACCCGCAACCAGCTTTCCGGCAAGGTCGTGCCGCAGAACGCGGTCTCGCTTTTCGCCCCGCAGCAAAGCGACGTGCTGACAGTCGATGTAGCGGTGGGCGACCGAGTGACGATCGGCAAAACGCTCTTCACGCTGGACGCGGTATCCATCCAGCGCGATATCCAGCAGGTCGAGGGCGAACGCAGCCGCACGGCTTCCCTTTACGATCAGCAGATCTCGCAGGCGCAGCAGCAGCTCGAGACCACGCGCACCCTGCAAAATGAACAGGTGCGGCAGGCCAAGCAAAGCTGGGAAAACACGCAGGCGCTGTTTGAACAGGAAGCGGCTTCGCAGATCGAGCTGGAACAGGCCGAGGCCAAGTATAACGAGGTAAAGCTCAGCGCGGAGGACACCATCTACGCCGCCGAGCTGTCCGTTACCAAGCTGCAGACCGAAAAGGCGAACCAACTCGCCACCTACGACAAATCGCTTGCCGAGTTGCGCGACAGCAAGGGCGATATGTCGGTCAAATCCACGGTCTCAGGCACGGTGACCGAGGTGAACGTCGTAAAGGGCGGCAAAGCGAATACGCAGACCGCCGCCGTCGTCATCGCGACCGATGAAACGCCGCAGGTCTCCCTTTCAGTTTCCGAAACAATCCAGCCGTGGCTGGAGATCGGCGACGTGGTCACGGTAGAGATTTCCGCCCTAGGCGGCCAGCCGATCACGGCGACGATCGCCTCGGTCGCGCCCGCGGTAAACGAGCAGACTCACCTGTACGACGTGCTGCTTGACTTGCCTAAGGATACCGGCGCCGCCTACGGCATGTTTGCGACTGTCACGATCTATACGGACGTGCGCGAAGACGTGGTGGTCATCCCGACCGACGCGATCCAGACCGACAGCACCTCGCAGTACATATTCATCGTCGAGTATGACGATACGGTCACCCGGATCGATATCGAAAGCGGTCTGGTGGGCGACGGCGTGACGCAGGTCACAAACGGGCTGACCGGCGGCGAGGATTTGGTGGTAGCCGGACAAAGCTATCTGACCGAAGGCGCGGAGGTGCGCGTGGTCAAACGGGACGGCGTGGATCTGACCGAGCAGCCCGCTGAACCGGAAGACGCACCCGCCGAAGCCGAACCCGCAGAGATGGAGGTTCCGGAATGAAATTCGCGCAGTTCAGTATCAAGCATAAGGTAGCGACCACGCTCGCGGCCATTCTAATCGTGCTGTTCGGCTATATGAGCTACAACGCGCTGCCGCTCGCGCTGATGCCCAGCATGGAGATCAAAATGGCCGTTGTAGTGACCAGCTACAGCGGCGCGGGACCGGAAGAGGTGGAAAACCTCGTCACGCGCATTGTGGAATCCGCATGCGCCAGCGTGTCCGGACTGGACAGCCTGACCTCGACCTCGTCCGAAGGCAATTCGATGGTCATGGTACAGTTTACGGACGATACCGATCTGGACGACGCGGTGACCGACCTGCGCGACAAGGTTTCGCGCATTGAAGCCCGGCTGCCGGACGGCGCCGACAGCCCGTCCATCATGAAAATGGACCCGGATTCCATGCCGGTCGTCACGGTCGGCCTGCTGGGGCAGGATCTAGCCGAGCTGCAATCGACCGCCGAGGATGATATCGGTCCGTACATCGAACGGCTGGCGGGCGTCGCCTCGGTCGATATCGCGGGCGGCTACGAAAACGAGGTGGAGATCAACACCTTTACCGACCGACTGGACGGATACGGCCTGACGGTCGATTACATCGCCGGTATTCTGGCCAAGGAAAACAGCACCATCGCCGGCGGCGATATCGAGAGCGGCAGCCAAAAGCTGAACGTTCGCACGGACGGCGAATATCTCTCCGTGGAAGAGATAGCGAACACCGTCATTCCCTTGCCCGCGGGCGGCACGGTGCGCCTCAATGAAATCGCGGATGTGGCGCTTGCCGCGCAGGATCAGGACGAAATCGCCAAGATCAACGGCGAGCCCGGCATCACGCTTTCCGTGACAAAGCAGTCCGGCTCCAACACCGTGCAGGTGGCCAGCCGCATCAAACAAGCGATCGAGGCGGTCACGGCGGATTATCCGGGTTTGCATTGGGAAATCCTCAGCGACGACTCGATCTTTATCAATCAGTCGGTCGACTCCGCTATCGAAAACATCATTTTGGGCGTGGGCCTCGCCGCGATCGTGCTGCTGTTCTTCCTCAAGCGCCTGAAAGCGACGGCGGTGATCGTGGTGTCCATGCCGATCTGCATCGTCTCCGTTTTTATTCTGATGCGGGTCATGGGCATTACCATGAACATCATGTCGCTGAGCGGTTTGGCGCTTGGCGTCGGTATGATCGTGGATAACTCGATCGTCGTGCTGGAAAACGTGTTCCGCTTCCGCACGGAGGGACACAGCCGCTTGGATTCCTGTGTCAAGGGCACGGGCGAGGTGTCGATGTCCATCATCGCTTCGACCATGACGACGCTTGCCGTATTCGTGCCGATCGGCCTATCCGGCGGCATGGTGGGCATGATGTTCAAGGACTTTGCGCTCACCATCGCGTCCTTGATCGCGTCCTCGCTCCTCGTGGCGTTACTGCTGGTACCGCTGCTCTGCTATCTGGTGCTGGACGACAGCGGCGACCGCCGCATCCAATCCTTTGGCGGCGATACCAAGCTGCTCGAGGATAAGCCGATGATGCGCGTTTATCGCAAGACGCTGAAATTCCTGATCACGCGGCGGAAGCTCTCCATGCTGATCTCCACCGCGATGATGGGCGTATTCATCGTGCTGATCATCGCGGACGTCATGATCTTCGGCGTGACACTGATGAGCGACATGGATGAAAGCCAAATTTCCATCACGGTGGAAATGCCGCTTGGCTCGGAGCTGGAAAAGACCGAGGAGATCGCGGACCGCGTGGTCGAGATCGCGATGAGCACCGCGCCCGAGATCGATACCATCTATTATTCCGGCGGCGGAAGCTCCGGCATGAATTCAAGCGGCGATCAGGCCAGCATCACGATACAGCTCAAGGACAAGGGCGAACGCGACCGCACGACAGACGAAGTCGTGACCGCCCTGCGCGAAGCAACGAACAATATCGCGGGCGCCAAGATATCCATGGAGGCCACCAGTTCCATGGGCTCGATGACAGGCGACGCGCTCTCCCTCGAAATGCGGGGCGATGATTACGACGCGCTGATGGATTTCGGCGAACAGGTGGTCAAGGCAATCACCGATCAGGTGCCGGACGCGGTAGAAGTCGTTTCCTCGGCCTCGGAACGCGAATCGAGCGTCACCGTCCGGCCCAAGCGGCTGGCGGCCGCTGAATTTGGGCTGACGGCGACCGACATCGGCAGCGCGGTACACAGCCAACTGACCGGTTCCACCGCGACCGAACTGAGCCTGAGCGGCGATGAGATCACGGTGGCCGTCAGCGGCGACAGCAGCATTTATAACAATTTGGATTCGATCAAAAACATCCCAATCAGCGTATCCTCTGGCGGCACGGTGCCGCTCAGCCTTGTGGCCGACGTGGCGATTGAGCAGATCCCCCAGAGCATTTCGCGCGAGGATCAATCCCGCACGGTCACGATCTCGGGTGATTCCCAGTCCGGCAATACCTCCAAGCTCAATCAGGAAGTCAATCAGGTGCTGGCGACGCTGACGGTGCCCGAAGGCATCACGATCGGTTCCGGCGGCCAAATGGCTGAAATGGGCGAATCGTTCGGTTCGCTCGGCTCCTCGCTGCTGGTTGCGCTCGGTCTGGTGTACTTCGTGCTCGCCGCGCAGTACGAATCGTTCCTGCTGCCTATCATGATCATGATGATCATGCCGATCAGCCTGATCGGTTCGCTGAGTGGCCTGCCGCTGACCGGCAACCCGATCTCGATGTACTCCATCGTCGGCGTGGTCGTACTGGCCGGTACGGTCGTTAACTCGGCCATCGTGCTGGTCGATTATATTGAGCAGCGCCGGAAGAACGGCGAAGATAAAAACACCGCTATCTTAAACGCCTGCCCGCGCCGCGTGCGGCCGGTGCTGATGACCACCACCACCACCCTGCTCGGCCTGATGCCCATGGTGTTCGGCGTGGGCGAAGGCTCGGAAATGATGCGCCCCATGGCGATCGTCATGTTTGCGGGCATGATCATTTCCACCGTGGTTACCCTGCTGTTCACGCCGGTGTACTATTCGCTGCTGGCCAGCCTGTCCGACGGAATCAGCGCGCGCCGCGGAAAGCACTGCAAGCACGGGCAGCGCACACCGCGCGGTATCGCGGCGCAAGAGCAGCTCGAAAAGCTGAAGCAGAAGGGCGCGGAATTTGTCCGCAGGATTCAAAACCGAAAGGATGGTCGCAAGTGAAACGCCGTCTGATCGGCGGCATGCTGTGCGCCGCGCTGGCGCTGGGCTTTGTCCCGGCCGCCGGCGCGGCGGACGGGCAGACCGTCAAACAAATGGGGCTTTCCGCCGTCGAACGCGCGGTGCGCGAAGGCAACGCGACCGTGCGTTCCCTGCAAAACACAGCCTATGCCGCAGATAGTTCGTCCAGCATTGCCACAAGCTACACCGCGCAGGGCGGCAGCATGGAGGCGCAGATCACCTCTTATCAGTCGCTGATCGACGGTCTGGACGCAGCGATGCAGAGTCTGGATCAGAGTAGCGCACTGTACAAAACCTATGAAGCGCAAAAGAAGGTGCTGCAAGGTAATTTGGACCGCTTGCAGCAAAGCCTGAACGGCCTGCCCACCGAGAAGGAATCCACCACCGCGCAGATCGACGACGCGGTCTACGATATCCAAAAACAGGCGGTCAACGTGGCCGATCAGCTTGCCATGGGCGCGCAAGACCTGCTTATCTCAATCAAAACCCTGCAATACTCGGAAGAAGCCCTTGAGCGGCAGATCGCCGCGCTCGACCGGCGGATCAGCGTATTGGAAACCAAGTATGCGCGCGGCATGGTGAGCGCTTTTGATCTCCATACGGCACAGCACCAGCGGGAAAGCCTTGCCCTGTCGCTCACCACCCTGCGGAACCAATGCGAGGATCTGGCGAGCAGCCTTGCGCTCATGTGCGGTTACGACGCGGCAACGCTTGTGATGCCATCGGCCCTTGCGGAACCCGGCAGCGCCGAACTTGGCAAAATGCGTTATGAGGACGATCTAAGCGAAGCGCTGCAAAACAGTTTCTCTATTTGGCAGAAGCAGTGCGACCTGCGCGCCGCGCAAAATGCCTACGATGAAAACATCTCAGGCACCGCCGAGGCGGTCGCTTCCGCGAAGGACGCGCTCGCGGCGGAAAAGGAATCCGTACAAAGCGCGTTTGCCACCACCTACCGCTCGGTGCAGGATAGCCAGAGCGCCGTACAGGCCGCGCAGACCGCTCTGACACAGGCGGAACGGGAGTTTGCCGTGAGCGAAACCAAATACCAACGCGGCATGGCTTCTAAGCAGAACTATTTGGACGCGCAGGACACGCTGGACAGCGCCAAAGCGGACGTGGAAACGGCACAGCTCAGTCTGATAACCGCCTACAACCAATACGGATGGGCCAAGAAGGGCCTGTCTAGCGGCAGTATCTAAATGGTTCGATGAAAGGAGAAAACATGATGAAACGCTATATGGCCGCCGGCCTTGCGGCGCTGACCCTGTGCAGCGTCTGCGCGCCCGCCTATGCCGCGGACGACGAGGCCGCAGCACAGCCCATCGCCCTATCGTTCGCGTCGCTCGAACAGACGGTTCGCGAAAACAACGTATCGATTAAGGCGTATGGCAACAGCCTCAAAAGCGTCGAAGCGACCGACCCCGGAGACAGCTATATCATCAGCTACGCCAACGTGGAGGACGAGATCAGCGAATACCAGCGCCAGATCAAAGAACTGGACCAGACGATCAACGAGCTTGACGCGGACGAGACCGCGCTGCGAAAAACACTCCAATCGCAGCGGGCTTCTTTACAGAGCAGCCTGAACGCGGCGATCGCCTCCTACGACGATCTAGAGGATCAGGAGGACGATGATGAGGACAGCCACCAAAGCTCCATCAACAGCACCAAACGGCAAACCGAAAACTTGGCCGATCAGATCTGCATGAGCGCGGAAAGCACCTATATTTCTCTGCAATCTCTTGCCTACTCCCGCAGCCAAAAGGAGCGTAGCATCGCCCAGCTCGATCGTGATATCGCGGTGACCGAGACCCGCGTGTCGCGCGGCATGGCAAGCCAAAACGATTTGCAAAAACAGCAAAGCGAACGGGAGAGCTTGAAAGCCGATCTGAATACCATTGAGACCCAGTATGAAAACCTGAAAAACACGCTGGCCATGCAGTGCGGCTATTCCGTGGGCACCGCGTTTACGACCGACGCGCTGCCCGAAGTGACCGAGGAACAGCTTGCCGCCATCGACTATGACAGCGATCTTACGGAAGCGCTGAAAAACAGCTATTCGATCTTTGAAAAGGAGGATGCTGTCCGTCAGGCTTCGGACGACTACGAAAACAACGTGACCGACAACCTGTACACCTTCAAGGCCGCTCAGATCGAGTTGGACGCGGAAAAAGAAAGCGTGACCGCCTCGTTTCGCAAGCTGTATAAATCGCTGGAGGAAGCGCAGTCCCTGCTGACGGCGGCGCAGGCCGATTGGACGCAGGCCCAAAAGCAGTTTAACATACAGCAAACCAAGTATACCTGCGGCATGATCTCCAAAAACGAGTTTGACGACGCACAGGACGAGTTCACGGAGGCGCAGGAAACGATCGACAATGCAAAGATCGATCTGCTCACCGCGTATAACACCTACCAATGGGCCACAAGAGGCGTGATGTCCTCCACATAAGCACAAAAAAGAGAAGGGCGCGCCCTTCTCTTTTTTGTGCTTATGTGGACCGTTTATCCGGTGCGGTCAGATCGTTCCCACGCGGATCGCGTCGATCACGGCATGCAGGCTATCGCAGATCGCCGCGCAGGCGGCGCGCAATTCATCGGTCGGCGGCGTCAGATCGGGGATCATGACCGTGACGCAGCCGGCGGCCAGACCCGCGCGCAGGCCGCTCAGCCCGTCCTCGAACACATAGCAGTCCGCGGGGGCGCACCCCAACCGGCGGGCGGCTTCCAAAAAAATATCGGGCGCGGGCTTGCTGCGCGGCATTTGCACGCCGCTGACGATCGCGTCAAAGTGATCGATCACACCCGTGCGGCGCAAATTGCTTTCGATCATGGAGGGTTCGCTGCTGCTGGCAACCGCAATCTTAACGCCATTGCCGCGAAAAAACGTCAGGATCTCATGCAAGCCGGGCTTTTCCGGCACCGGCTGCTCCCGCAGCACCTTGCGAACGCGCTCCATGCAGCACTCGACGAACGCCGCCGCGTCGACCGCCGGATAATACTCGCGCACCACAGCTTGCAGCTTGGCCCCGCTCGTACCGCATACCGCGGCCGGAAAGGCCGGCAGAAACGCTTGCCCAAACTGCGCCGCGGTCTCCACCCAGCTTTCCCGGTACAGTCGCTCGGTATCGAATAGTACGCCGTCCATATCAAAAATAGCCGCTTTTTTCATTGCTCTTTCATCGTCCCTATCGTTTAATTCTATTCCAGCTCTGTTTATTATAAACGGTCGGGTTACGGAAAAGCAACGGATATTTTGTGCTTATTCCTTTTCCGCCTGCGCGCGCCGAAGCAGCTGTTCCTTGGTCATCAGCCCCTGCTCGTAGCGGTCGATCTTGAAATTCAGCCGGTCAAGTGACTGTTGCATGTCCGCCATGCGGGCGATCAGCTGGTCGCGCTGCTCGATCAGGATGCACTTGCGCGCATCGATGGTCTGATCCCCCTGCTGGAACAAGGCGACATATTCGATCAGCGCTTCGATCTGCACACCGGCGGCGCGCATGCATTTCATCAGCTCAACCCAGCCGCAGGACGTCTCGTCATAATCCCGGATACCGCTTTTGGTGCGGGGCACGGGCGGGATCAGCCCGATACGCTCATAGTACCGCAGCGTGTCCGCCGAGATATCGTATTTTTTACTCACTTCTGCAATCGTCATGGCATTTACCTCCTGATAGTGACAGTATAAACCCTAGAGTGCACTCTAAGTCAAGAGGGCTTCGCGCAAAATATACAGCCCCGCCCGCAGCCGCTCCATCGAATCCGCGGTGGACAGCGCGATACGCAAATATTTTTGAGGCTGCACCGGACCGCTCAAGAACCGGTCGGAATGAAAGACCCGGATGCCGCGCGTTTCAAGCTGCTTTTCCAGCTGTTCGCCGGGCAGCGCGGAGGATACCGGCAGCCAGCGGAGGAACGCGAGCGGATGCCCGTTTTGCGCTTCGGCCGGAAAGCAGGCGTTAAACAACGCGTTCGCCTGTTCGGCCAGCCGTTTCTTTTCCGCCATGATCTCGCCCGCGCGGCCGGTGAGCAGCAGCTCGGTGACGATCTCCGCGTTGAGCGAGGAGGTCTTGACGTTCACATTATAAATGGTATGTAAAATCCGCTCGCGAAGCGCTTCCCCAAACACCAGATACGCCACCCGCAGGCCCGAGCAGATCGCCTTCGAGGTACTGCAAATATAAACCGTTTGCTCCGGCAGCAGCCGGTACATGGGTCCCTCGTAATCCGGCACCACGCCCGCGGTCAAAAACGCGTGGGTATCATCCTCCACCAAAAGCAGGCCGTATTGCCGGATGACCCGGATCAGCATCCGCTTGCGCTCTTCCGGCAGGACAACCGTGGTGGGATTCGAGCAGGACGGCATGAGGAAAACGCCGCGCACCTCGTTGAGCTTGCACTGCGCTTCCAGCTCCTCCGGCAGCATACCCTGACGGTCGCCGCGCACGGGTACTAAGTGCAGATGATGCAATCTCGCAAACTCGATCAGGTTGGAAAAGGTATACGTATCCACCGCGATGCGGTCGCCCGGCTGGAAAAGCGCCATCAGCGCAATGACAAGCCCGTTCTGCGCGCCCGATACGATCGCCGTCTGTTCGGGCCGCGCTTCCAGCCCCATGCCGCGCATCCAGTTCAGCGCCGCCTGCTTGTGGTGCGGCATGCCGGAGGGGTCGGTATAATCGAGCAGGCGGTCGAAATACGGTTTTGCCATTACGCGGCGCATGGCGTCCGCAATCATACTGTTGCACTGTTCAAAGGAAGCCCCAAAGGCCAGATCGATGCATTCGCGCACCATATGATCGGCCGATATGGTGATCGGCCGCGCCGCGCGGGGCGATACAAACGTGCCGCGCCCCGTTTCGGCGACCACCAGCCCCTTGAGTTCGCACAGCTTATAAGCGCGGGTGACCGTTGTAAAATTAATATCCAGAAAATCCGCCAGCTCCCGCTGGGGCGGCAGCTTTACGCCGGGCGCCAGCAGGCCCGCGCCGATATCCGTTTCCAGCCGCTGCGCGAGCGACAGGTAGATCGGGCGCTTGAGCCCGGCCCGGTTGGGCTTCCAAGACATGGGGTAATCCGCAAACGAATTGAATGGCATAGGCGCCTCCATACGAAATTGTAATCCATACAATTATAGCATTGCATTGTATGGATTGCAATGTTACACTTTAATCAGTAAAAGGAGGTTTTAACATTGTCACGCTCGAATTTAGTTAAAAACGCACTCAAAACCGCATTTCCCTATACGATACCGATCTTTGCGGGCTTTTGGTTTTTGGGACTTACCTACGGTATTTATATGAACATATCCGGCTTTTCCTTTTGGTATCCCATGCTGATGAGCCTGACCATTTTCGGCGGTTCGCTGGAATTTGTGGCCGTGACAATGCTGCTCGGCACGTTTGCGCCCATGCAGACCCTAATCATGACGCTGATGATCCAAGCGCGCCACCTGTTTTACGGCATCTCCATGCTGGACAAGTTCAAGGGCACCGGCTGGAAAAAGCCTTATTTGATCTTCGGCATGTGCGACGAAAGCTTTTCCATCAATTATACGGCCGATATCCCGGAAACGGTCGACCGGGGCTGGTTCATGTTTTTCGTCACCCTGCTCAACCAAATTTACTGGGTATTCGGCGCGACGCTGGGCGGCGTGCTCGGCTCGATGATTAGCATCAACACCGAGGGGCTGGAATTTGCCATGACCGCCATGTTCGTCGTTATTTTTTTGGAGCAGTGTTTCAAGGAAAAACGTCCTTACTCGGCGCTGCTCGGCATTGGCGCATCCATTTTGTGCAGGCTGGGCTTTGGCGCGGATTCATTTTTGATCCCGACCATGCTCTGTATCCTGCTCGTGCTGACCGTGCTGCGCCGTCCTCTTGAGAAAGCAGGTGAGCCCGCATGATGTCGTTGCCACAGCAGATGATCACCATCGCCATGTGTGTGCTCGGCACGATGGCGACGCGGTTTCTGCCCTTCTTGGTCTTTTCCCCGCAAAAGCCGACGCCTCGCTATATCCAGTATCTAGGCCGCGCGCTGCCCGCCGCCGTTTTCGGCATGCTGGTCGTTTATTGCCTGAAAAACATCAGTCTGTTTACCGGCAGCCACGGACTGCCCGAGCTGCTTGCCATCGCGCTTGTCGTAGCGCTGCACTTATGGAAACGGCAAATGCTCATCTCCATCGCGGGCGGCACCATCTTTTATATGCTGCTGGTGCAGTATGTGTTTTAGTCCGTTATTGCCATAATTTCTTCAAAGCCAGCCGAAGCGACCGCTTCGGCTGGCTCAGACTGTCAAAAAACAAGTTTTGACAGTCTGTCGATCGAAACAAAGCCCCATTTCGATCGAGATTTCCGGCTCTGGCGCGCGCCCTTTGGGCACACTTCGCCGCCGGTTTGTTCAAAAACCGAGATACATGCTCCCGGTTTTTGGTCAAATTGAAGCTAAGCTTCAATTTTCAATTTTATTGCGCGCTGCGGCGCGAGGGGTTCTTTGACACGCTAAGCCAGCCGAAGCGACCGCTTCGGCTGGCTTATTTAATGTTCAAACAAATGCCTTTGCTGTGCGTCTTCGTCACGGCATGAAGAAATCTGTTTACAAGCGCTCCCTCTGGTTGCTATAATGATATAGAATAAATTGACTGTGTCCATGGCCTTTTCACGAGCGGCACAGCAAGGAGGGTCGCAGCTTGAAAAACCGCATTTTGTTGCGGACCAATCTATTGATCTGCGCAATACTCCTGATCGGCTTCCTGCTGACCGCGCTTCTCAGCTACCGGGCCAATTACAGCGCCGCCATTGAAAATATCGAGCAGGTTTCCACCCTGACCTCGGAGGGTATCTACACCCAAATCAATTCTATTTTCACAAAGCCGGTCAATATATCGATGACCATGGCCAACGACAGCCTGCTCAAAACATTGCTTTCCAAAGAGCGAGAAGGCCCCGATGACGAGGCCTTTCTGGAACCGCTCAAGCAGTATTTAAACGCTTACCGCTTGAAATACGGCTACGATTCGGTCTTTCTCGTTTCCACGGCGACCGGACGGTACTATCATTTCAACGGCTTCGACCGCTACCTCGCGCCGGACGACCCGGAAAACAGCTGGTGCTACAACCTGCTAGACGATCCACGCGAATTCGCCTTAAATGTGGACAACGATGAGGTCGCGGGCGCCGGGCAGCAGCTGACGATCTTTGTAAACTGCAAGATCTTGGACGACGAGGGCGAGATACAGGGCCTGATCGGCGTGGGGCTGCGCATAGACGGCCTGCAAACCATGCTGAGCGATTACAAAGACGAGTTCGGGGTAAACGCTTACCTGATCGACGGCAACGGCACCATTCAGGTATCGGACGACCATTCCGGCCACGACGCGCTGAGCCTGTTTGAAATAGACCGCTACAGCGAAGAGGTGCAGCGGCGCATCCTCGACTGGAACGAGACCGGCTCCGCCCGCAGCTTTTGGGTGCCGGACGAGACGGGCGCGCCCCAAAGCAACTATGTCATCGTTCGCTATCTGCCCGATCCCGATTGGCATCTGGTGGTCGAACGCGACACGGGCGCGCTGATGCAGGAGCTGAACCTGCACATGGCGCAGACCGTGCTCATCATCCTCGCAATTATTGTAGTCATTCTATTTATTGTTTCCTACACGGTGCGCAATTTTAACCGCCAGATCGTAACGCTGGCCCGCACGTTCGCCTATGAAAAATACGCGCTGTTTGAAAAAGCCACCGAAGAGCTGTATGAAAATATTTACGAGCTCGACATCACGCACAACCGCCCCGCCAACAGCGCGACGGAAGCCTATTTTACCAGTCTGGGCGCGCCTGCCGGCACACCGTTCGACAGCGCGCTGCATATCATCGCGGCAAAGCAGGTAAAGGAAGAGTTCCGTCAGGGCTACATCGCCACGTTTTCCCCGGAAAACGTACTGCGCGCTTACGCCAGCGGGCAGGATACCCTGCGGTATGATTTAATGATCTCGAGCGGCGGACAGGATTACTATTGGATGCGCATCACCGCGCGCATCGTGCGCTGCGAAAGCGACGGCGCGATCCATATGCTGACCTACCGCCAGAACATCGACGCGGAAAAACGGCAGGAGCGCCGCCTGCGCGAGCTGGCGCAAGCGGACGAGACCACCGGCCTGCTGACCCGGTCCGCGATCCAGCGGCTCGGCGAGCAGCTGCTGAGCGAAAAGAGCGCTGCGATATACGCGTTTTTCCTGTGCGACATTGACAACTTCAAACAGGCCAACGATAAATTCGGCCACGATTATGGCGATTCGGTCATACGCGCCTTTGCCCATACCATGCAGGGCCAGTTCCAGCAGGATAATATTTTAGGCCGCCTTGGCGGCGACGAATTCGCCGCGCTCGTTCCCATTCCGGCCGGTCACGGCGCCGAGTGGGCCACGGAAAAAGCAAATGCCTTAAGCGGCGCGCTGCGTTTTCTCTACGGCGAGGAGGACCGCGCGTGGGCGGTCTCGGCCAGCATCGGCGTGGCGCTTGCAAACGCCGATACCGCCGGTTTCGACGATCTGTATAAACGCGCGGAGCACGCGCTGTACCAAACCAAGAAACGCGGCCGGGACGGCTTCACCATAGCTCCCCCGACCGCAGACCATGACGAAAGGACCGACAAGGATGGCAGCTGATACACCCTCGTTACTCGACTGGCTCACGGAAAAAACAAACTGCCCGTATCTCTCCAACCTGCCTGAGATCGTGGGCAGCGAAGCCTTCCGCTCCGCGGTAAAAGAAACGCCGCCTGAACGCTACCCGCTTGCCGAGTGGACGGAAGCGGTCCAGTACCTGTGCGGAGAAAAGAACCCCTGTTTTACCGATCCGGCCGGCGCAAAGCGCCGCCTGATCGAGGCCGCCGGTCCCCGCTGCGTGTAAAAGAACCTCCACGCGCCGCAGCGCGCATAAAATAGGATTTTGCTGCAAGAGCAAAATCCATAAAATCCGGGAGCATGTATCTCGGATTTTATACAAACCGACTTCAAGTGTGCCTGTAAGGCGCGCGCAGAAGCCGGAATACTCGATCGAAATGGGGCTTTGTTTCGATCGACAGACTGTCAAAATAGTTTTTTGACAGTCTGAAAGCTCCGAAGAAAGGCGCAAAGTCCTTTCTTCGGAGCTTTTTTAGTTGTCCTCCGGCTGCCACCGGAACGCCGCCATATCCACCCGGCCGTCCGCCGTAAACCGGACGCCGTCGGCTTCCAGCATGGCGCGCTGCACATCGCCCCCGCCGAAAGCGAAAGCCGCGGATGTGCGCCCATCCTGTGTGACGACGCGGTAGCACGGAACGCCCGCCGGGTCCGGGTTGACATGCAGCGCATAGCCGACCACGCGCGCCCAGCGCGGGTTGCCCGCGAGCGCCGCGACCTGCCCATAGGAAGCGACGCGGCCGCGCGGGATGCGCCGTACCACGGCATAGATCTTTTGGTATGTATTTTCCATTCCTTCGCCGCCCTTCTGCGTTATTTCTATTATATCATGGCAATATGCCGATTTCCACGCCCTTTCAGCATGAAAAAAATGTCTATTTTTACGTGTTAAATTGTTGCATACCTGAACAAAATGTTCTATAATAGTAACGCACCTTTAGCAAGTATGTAGGGAAATCCGCACTTTTTCTTATATTTGGTAAGAAACGGACGCGGAAACGTAAGGAGGACAATGAATCAATGGCACTTACAAACAGCTATCTCAATAGCGTATATGAAACCGTAGAAAAGCGCAACCCGAGCGAGCCTGAATTCCTGCAGGCCGTACTCGAAGTGCTCGAAAGCTTCGAGCCTGTCGTAGAGCAGCGCCCCGAGCTTGAGGCTTGCGGCGTTGTCGAGCGTTTAGTCGAGCCGGAGCGCATGATCATGTTCCGCGTGCCGTGGGTAGACGACAGCGGCAAGACGCAGGTCAACCGCGGCTTCCGTGTACAGTTCAATTCCGCCATTGGTCCGTACAAGGGCGGCCTGCGGTTCCATCCGTCGGTAAACGCTTCCGTTATCAAGTTCCTCGGTTTTGAGCAGTGCTTTAAAAACAGCCTGACCGGCCTGCCCATGGGCGGCGGCAAGGGCGGTTCGGACTTTAACCCCAAGGGCAAGTCCGACGCGGAGATCATGCGTTTCTGCCAGTCCTTCATGACCGAGCTGTGCCGCCACATCGGCCAGTTCACCGATGTGCCCGCCGGTGATATCGGCGTGGGCGGCCGCGAGATCGGCTATATGTACGGCCAGTACAAGCGCCTGCAAAACGAGTTCACCGGCGTTCTGACCGGCAAGGGACTTTCCTTCGGCGGTTCGCTGGCCCGCACCGAAGCGACCGGCTACGGCCTGTGCTACTATATGAGCGAAATGCTCGCATACAAGGGCACTTCGTTTGAAGGCAAGACCGTGGCGATCTCCGGCAGCGGCAACGTGGCGATCTATGCCTGCCAGAAGGCCACCCAGCTGGGCGCCAAGGTCGTCACCATGTCGGATTCCAACGGCTTTATCTACGATCCCAACGGCATCAAGCTCGATATCGTAAAGGATATCAAGGAAGTCAAGCGCGGCCGCATCATGGAATATGCCGAGCGCGTGAACGGCAGCACCTACACCGAGGGCGAGCGCCCGTGGAGCGTCCCGTGCGATATCGCCCTGCCCTGCGCGACTCAGAACGAGCTGAACGGCGACGACGCGAAGACGCTGGTCGCAAACGGCTGCAAGTTCGTCGCCGAGGGCGCGAACATGCCTTCCACCCCGGAAGCCGTCGCCGTGTTCCATGAGAACGGCGTGTTCTTCGGCCCGGCCAAGGCGGCGAACGCGGGCGGCGTGGCCACCTCCGGCTTGGAGATGAGCCAGAACTCGCTGCGCCTTTCTTGGTCCTTTGAAGAGGTCGACGAGCGCCTGCACGGCATCATGGTCAACATCTTCAAGACCTGCGTGGAATCCGCGCAGAAGTACGGCCACAAGGACAACCTTGTCATGGGCGCGAACATCGGCGGCTTTGTCAAGATCGCCGACGCGATGCTTGCGCAGGGCATTGTGTAAATTTTCATTCAAAAAGGCCCCTCGCGCTGCGGCGCGAGGGGCTTTTCAGGATGTCAAAAAACAAGTTTTGACATCCTGTCGATCGAAACAAAGCCCCATTTCGATCGAGTATTCCGGCTTCTGCGCGCGCCTTACAGGCACACTTGAAGTCGGTTTGTATAAAAAACCACGCACATGTCGCGGCTTTTTATGAATTTTGCCGCAAACGGCAAAATCCTATTTAATGCGCGCTGCGGCGCGAAAGGTTCTTTGACACGCTGAAAGGCCCCTCGCGCTGCGGCGCGAGGGGCCTTTTTATCGCAGTGGCAAAATGTCGCTTGGTGAAACGGACAGCGTAAGGCTTTCCCGGTTTGGCAGCGCGGCGTATTCCGCTTTGTTCAGAATCCAGCAGAGGGACTGCGAAGCGCCTTTTGGCCTGACCAGCACGCGCACCTCAAACGGGCTTTCGATCACCTGCTCCACGCGGCAGGCAAACGCGTTTTCCGTCCCGCCGGGCCGAAAGAAGTGGGCGCGGATTCCCACCGCGGAAACATCGCCCGCCATGGGCGCCGCCGCCCGCAGGGTCAAATTCCACGCGGGTACCGTCACCGCGTTCTCACCGGACGGGTATGCGTCCGCAATGTTTTTGCAGCCGGTCAAAAGTGCCGCCGCGCGCGTATGCGGGCTTTGGAACAGCGCCCACTTTTCACAGTACGCATCGATGCGGCCGCGATCGTACACCGCTACCTTATCGCAAAGCCGGTAGATCTCATCGCGGTTGTGGGAAACGAACAGCGCCGGGCCGTTAAACTGTTCGAGCACACGCAGGACCTCGCGCTCGGTTTGCCAGCGGAGAAAGCTATCCAAGGCGGAAAACGGCTCGTCCAGCATCAGGATACGCGGCTCGGATACCAGAATGCGCGCCAGCGCGGCGCGCTGCTGCTGCCCGCCCGAAAGCTGGTGCGGGCGGCGGCGCTCTAAGCCGCCGAGCTGTAACCGTTCCACTGCCTCCGCGACGCGAACGCGCTTTGCGTGCTGCGCCAGACCGCTCCGCCGCAGCCCTGTCAGGATGTTTTGCTCCACCGTCATATTGGGGAACAGCGCGTAATTCTGGAACAGCAGGCCGACGCGCCGCTTCTGCGGCGGCAGATCGATGCCCCGCTCGGAATCAAACAGCGTTTGCCCGTCCAACACGATCTTGCCGCTGTCCGGCGTGACGATGCCCGCGATGCACCGCAGCGTCATACTTTTGCCGCAGCCAGAAGCGCCCAGCAGGCCGATCGTTTCCTTTTCCGCCGTGAACGACACGTCCAACCGGAACGAGCCAAAGGCTTTCTGAATATCCACCATGAGCATTGCTTTTCACCCCTCTGCTCCCGCCCGCCGTTTTGGGTTTTCCCGCCGTTCCAGCAGGTTTACCGTCAGCAAAACAACGGCCGAGATCGCTAAATTGACCAGCACCCACCGAAATGCCAACGCTTCCTGATCCGTGCGCCATAGCTGATAGACCGTGGTGGAAATGGTCGCGGTCTTGCCCGGGGTGTAGCCCGCGATCATGCTGGTCGCGCCGTATTCGCCCAGCGCCCGCGCAAACGAAAGCACCGCGCCCGCCAAAATGCCCTGACGGCACGCAGGCATGGTCACGCGCCAAAAAATATAGCTGCCGGAAAGGCCCAGTGTCTGCGCCGCGTAGCGAAGCGTGTCGTCGAAGCCTTCAAACGCGCCGCGCGCCGTGCGGTACATGAGCGGAAACGCGACGACCGCCGCCGCGAAGATTCCGCTGTACCACGTCATCGGCACCTTGATGCCGAACGTATCCATCAGCCATAGGCCGACGGGCCGCTTCGCGCCGAACAGGCACAGCAGGAAATAACCGACCACGGTAGGCGGCAGCACGAGCGGCAGCGTCAGCACCACATCGAGCGCGCCCTTGACCAGCCGCGGCAGCTTTGCGATATACCACGCCGCAAAAATGCCCGTAAAAAACACGAGCACGGTCGCGATCAGCGCAATGCGAAGCGAATTAAAAAGCGGATACCAATCCACGGCGCGTGTCCCTCCTTTTCCATTTAGCCTGCTTTGGCAAAGCCGACCGCTTCAAAGACTTTTATCGCGGCATCGGACTGCAAGTAATCTAAAAATGCCCGCGCCTCATCCGGGTGCGGCGCGGCTTTGAGCACAGCCGCGGGGTAAACCACCTGCTTGCACATATCCTTTGTCGCCTGATCTACCACGGTCAGCCCCGCGGAAAACGCGTCGGTCGCATAGACGATGCCGCAATCGACCGAGCCCTCGGCCACCTGCGTGGTGACTTCCTTCACATTGGAACCGTAGGTGATCTTATTTTCGCTTTCGAGCGCATCCAGCAGGCCGAGTCCCGTCAGAATCTCCGCTGAATACTGACCGACCGGTACGTCGTCGTTGCCGAGCGCGATCAAATCGCATTTGCCGCCGATATCCTGAAACGACCGTATGCCCGCCGGGTTGCCTTCGGGCACGACCAGCGCGACCTTGTTTTCCAGCAGATCGACGCGCGTCGCGGCGTCAATCAAACCAAGGCCGTCCGGATTGCCCGCCGCGTCCTTGGACGCGTCGAGCTGGTTCATCTGCTTTTGCGCCGCCGAGATGAACAGGTCGCAGTCGGCCCCCTCCTCAATCTGGGTTTTCAGCGTGCCGGACGAATCGAAATTGAACGTCAGCTTCACGTTGGGCGCGACGGCCTTGTAGCTTTCCGCCAGCTCGGTCAGCGTTTCCGTCATGGAAGCGGCGGCGAATACGGTCAGCTCTACCGTTTCATTTGCGTGGGGCGCTTCCTTTTTCGTTTCAGCCGGTCCGCCGTTCCCACAGCCTGCAAGCCCGCCCGCGAGCAGCCCGGCGGCGGCCATGACGCACAGCATTCGTTTCCCTTTATCGTTCATGTTGTTTTCTCCTCACAATCGTTGTAGCCGATCAAGGATAACGCACGCCTCAAAAATGGGCTTTTCAAAGCCCATTTTCGGCTTATTATACTTGCGGCAGATCCCAGTTGAAATACTGCCAGTACGGCGCGGCGGCGCGCGCTTTAAAATCGGCTCTCGAAGCGTCGGTCCAGTCGTAGGTGCCCCTGCCGGTCTTTTGTCCAAGGTCGCCGCGCGCCACGCGCTCGCGCACGAAAGCGGGCGTTTCCTTGGCGTCGCTCAGATCGCGCAGCAGATGGTCTTCGATGCTTTGCACCATATCCAGCCCCGCCGCGTCCTGATGCTCGAACAGGCCGACCGAGGTATAGCGCGGCATGAAGCTGTACATCAGCGCCTTATCAATATCGCGCGGATCGGCAAGCCCCTGTTCGACCATGTAGATCGCCTCGCGCAGCAGCGCGTGCTGTAAGCGGTTGGCGATAAAGCCGGGCGCGCTCTTTTTCATCACACATACCTTGCGGCCGCAGCTTTCCAGTATTTCATACGCGGCGCTTGCAGCGGCCTCCTCGGTGCACGCGCATTTCACCAGCTCGACAAAAGGCACCAGATGCGGCGGATTGAACGGGTGAGCGACGACCAGCTTGCCCGGGCAGCTTTGCAACCCCTCGCACAGCGTTTCAGGCGCCATGGCGGAGGTGGTGGAGGCGACGAAGCGAAAGCGTTTGCAGTGCGCCTCGATCTGCTGATAGATCGCAAATTTTACCGCCTTGTCCTCTACCGCGCATTCAAAAACAGCGTCCACATCCTGTAGGTCGACATAGGACAGGGTAAAATGCAGATTGCCGGCGCAGGCCGCGGCCTGCGCCCGGCTTACCAGCCCCCGCCCTTCCAGCACGGCGTACATTTCATCATAGCTGCGCCTGCCGCGTTCGGCGGAGGCGGCCTTGGTGGCAAGCACCGTGGTATCGTATCCGTTTCCTGTGAAAAGCGCGGTAAGGCTCATGCCCATCATACCCGTGCCAATCACAGCGATCTTTTGCGGTTTTGTATTTAACATATGTTCGTTTCCCCTTTCAGCTTTGCCCGTTTTCCAGCATCATCGATAATAGCTGCTCCAAGTGATCCTGCACCGCCGCTTCCAGCCCGCTTGCGTCGCGCGCCTGCAAGCGTTCAAAAATCTTTCGATGCCGGGCCGCCAAATAGCTTAAATTCCGCTGTGTCAGCGCCGTGCCGACGAACAGCCAGGATTTGATATTGCATTGCTCCCACAGTTTGCACAGCAGGCTGTTGCCCGAAGCGGCAATGATATGATCGTGAAACAGCGCGTCCATTTGCACATAGCGGTCGTTATCCTGCTTTGCGCCCGCGCGCTCCATTTCCGTCATCGCGCGCTGGATGCCGGCAAGCTGCTCGTCGGTCATGTTTTCGCAGGCCTGATGCGCGCCCAGCTTTTCCAGCGCGCCGCGCACGCGGTAAAAGTTCTCCATATCCTGCATGGTGATCTGCTTGACATAGGTTCCAAAATAAGGCTTTTGCTCCACCAATCCGCTGAATTCCAGCTCCCGTATCGCCTCCCGCACGGGGGCCTGTGAAACGCCAAGCAGCTGCGCCATTTTGGTTTCTACGATGCGGTCGCCCGGCTTCAGCTCGCCTCTAAGGATCGCCTGCCGGATGTACTGGCTGACCTCCTGATGCAGCAGCCGCCGTTTGGGCAGCCGTTTCGCTCCTGTTTCCATCTGTCTCCCCCTCTGTTGTTTGATCAAGGCCGCTGAAATACCGGTCGAACAGCCGATCCGCCTCTTCTGCCAGCGCCGCTGCAAACGCCTGATACCGCGTGATCAAATCACGCCCGCGCGGCGTTACCTCGCTGCCGCCGCCGTCCACGCCGCCCACCTTGCGTTCGAGTAACGGATACCGCAGCTCGGCCTCGGCGGCCTTGACGATGCGCCACGCCTTGCTGTACGCCATGCCCATCGTGTGCGCGGCCACGTTCAGCGAGTGGCTCTCGCCAACGAGGAGCAGCAGCTCGGCCAGACCCGGGCCGAAAAAGGTTTCGCTTGCCCGCAGCCGGATCTTTAAGGAATACCGCAAGCCGCCGTGTTCCATATGCCCGCCCCCTTTACGCCGGCGCGCCGCACTCGCCGGCCTTGCCGCACAAAATCTCGATCCCGTGCGGCAGCGCGGGCAGCAGCACCGCAAGGCATTCACGCGCCGCCTTGGGGCTGCCCGGCAGGTTGACGATCAGCGTGCGCCCGCGCGTGACCGCGACCCCGCGAGAAAGCATGCCGCGCGGCGTGATGCGCAGGCTTTCGGCGCGCATCGCTTCCGCGATGCCGGGCACCATGCGCTGACCCGCGTCGCAGGTCGCTTCGGGTGTGACGTCGCGCGGGGCAAGGCCGGTGCCGCCGGTGGTCAGGATCAAATCCGCGCCGCCCGCGTCCGCGAGCTCTCGCAGCGTTTGCGCGATCCGCTCCCGTTCATCGGGCACGACGCCGGTCCAAACGATCTCGGCCAGCTCGCCCAGCGTCTCCACGATCGCCGGACCGCTTTTGTCCTCGCGCAGGCCCTGACTGCCCTTGTCGCTGACCGTCAGCACGGCGGTTCGTATTTTCATAAGCCCGCCTCCTCGCGCGTGACCACGCGAATGGAATCCCCCGCGCGCACCGCGCCTTCGGAAAGCACCTTGACGAAGATGCCTTCGGTCGGCATGATGCACCGGCCGATCTTTTGGTAGATCTCGCAGTGCTGATGGCACTGCTTGCCGATCTGCGTCACCTCGGTCAGGCAAGGACCGATCAGCAGCAGCGTGCCGACCGGCAGCGTATGCAGCACGATCCCCTCCGTGGTCAGGTTTTCCGCGAATTTGCCCGGCGTCAGCCCCGGTACGCCGAGCGCCGTCATTTTATCGATGCTCTCCTGCGCGAGCAGGCTGATCTGCCGGTGCCAGTTGCCTGCGTGCGAATCGCCCACAATACCGTGATCGATCTTCAACAGTCCTTCTGCCACCGGGTGCTTGACCGTGCCCTTCTGCTTGCTGATATTGACCGCCGTAACGGTTGCCATAGCGCTCATCCTCCTATCCGATTCATCGCCCGCTGCGAATGAAACAGCGTTTCAAAATGGTGCCCGCGCGGTTTGTTCCATATTGCCGCGCGTATGGTATCGCCCAGTGTTTGGTCCGTTCCATCCAGCGCCGGGCGCAGGTCGGTCTCGGTGTTGTCGCCCAGACACATGCGCAGATGGCCGTCGCTCGTCAGGCGGACGCGGTTGCACACCGCGCAAAATTTATGCGACACCGGGCTGATAAACCCGACGCGCCCGCGAAAGCCCTCGCCCGCGTAGTCCTCGCTCGGCTGACAGGGGCAGCGCGGCGCGAGCCTTTTCAGCGCGGGATACGCGGCCAGCACCTCGGCGTTCGGGATGCGGCGCGTGCCGTCCTCGCCCAACCTGCCGATTGGCATCAGCTCGATGAACCGCACATCGATCGGGTATTCCTTTGCCAGCCGAATGAAATCATCGATCTCGCCGTCGTTCTCGCCGCGCACCAGCACGGTGTTCACCTTGATCAGGTTCATGCCGCACGCGAGCGCCGCGTCGATGCCGCCCAGCACATCGCTCAAATGGCCGCCGCGCGTCATTTTGCTGTACCGCTCCTTGCACAGTGAATCCAGACTGATGTTGAGGCGCATGAGCCCCGCGCGGTGCAGGCCGCGTATCCGGCCCTCCAGCCCCTGCGCGTTCGTGGTCATACACAGGTCGCGCACCGTGGGATGCCGCGCGATATCCGCGATGATCTGTTCCAGATCCTGCCGCACCAACGGCTCGCCGCCCGTCACGCGCACCTTTTGCACGCCAAGCGCCGCCATCTGCGAAACGATGCGGGAAAGCTCCCCCGCCGTCAGCTCGTTTTCCGCCGTGAAGCAATCGTTCCCCTCGCGGCAATAGATACAGCGCAGATTGCACCGCTCGGTCACCGACAGACGCAGATAATTGATCTCGCGCCCAAACCGGTCAAGCATCGCGTTTCCTCCTTTTCTCAGCCCTTGCCAAAGCCGCAGTTTGGATACGTGCAGGTTTGGCAGTTCCGGCACAGGCCGCCGTGGCCCAGTTTTTTTACCGCTTTCCGCGTTACCCGTTCGCCCGCGAGCAGACGGGGCACGATCAAATCGAACACGCTCACCTTGTGGTACATCACGCAGCCCGGCAGACCGACCACCGGAATTTCCCCCAGATAACCGAGCAGGAACATGGCGCCGGGCAGGATGGGCGCGCCGTAGGTCTCGATTTGCACCCCCGCGCGGCGGATGCCCGCCGGCGTGCGGTCGTCCGGGTCGACCGACATGCCGCCCGTTACCGCGATTAAATCCGCGCCCCGCGCTTGCAAACTGCCGATGCAGTCCGCGATCATCTGATCGTCATCGTCTGCGAACAGCTGCTCAAACACCGTGCTGCCGAGGGCCTCGAATTTGCGGCGCAAAATGTCGCCGAATTTGTCCTCGATCAGGTGGTGGTAAATCTCGCTGCCGGTCGTCACCAGACCGACCTTGAGCGGTCGCAACGGTTTCACCTCGACGAACGGGCCGACCGATTCCGCCCGCCGCACGACCGCTTCCTTGACAAACAGCGGGATCACGCGCGTGCCCGCGAGCTGCTCGCCCTTTCGCACCATGACGTTTTCGTGAATGGCCGCGAACATCACTTCGTCGTCCTCGATCAGGGCTTCCAGCTTGTCCACGTCGATTTTCAGCAGCCCGTCGCACGCCGCGCGCAGCTCCACCTTGCCCTCGCCCTTTGGCAGAAGGTCGATATTAGCCCCGGCCGTGGCTGCCGCAATGCGCCTTGCCGCGTCGTCCTCGTGCACGTCGTCCGCGCCGAGTTCGAGCACGAACAAGTGCTTCTTGCCCATGGAGAGCAGCACCGGAATATCCGATTCCTCTACCACATGGCCCTTTTGAAAGCGGCTCCCCTTGAACTCGCCCGGGATGATTTGGGTCAGGTCGTGCGCGAGCACCGTGCCGACCGCGTTTTCCACCAAAACGGTTTTCATTGTTGCACCTCGCTTATCAGGTTCCATATGCTCTCCGCGGCCCGCTGACGCGAGGCCGCCGCCAAGAGCGCTTGTTCGTTTCCGGCGCATCGCCGCGCCGCCCGGGCAAACCGTTCGTCCAGCGTCGCCGCCCGGTCCTCCATGACCAGCTTATCCGCCAGATACAGCACCGTGGCTTCGGATACCGTACCCCACATAGCGGGCGGCAGCTCCATATGCACGGACACGCATTCGGCGGCGCGGACATAGCCCAAATCCAACAGGGCCTGCGCCAGCCGCGCGGCGTGCTGCGGCTTTGTCCTTGCCGCGTCGTGTACGCGCGCCGCGGCCGCCAACAGCCGTTTATTAAGGTGCGCGCACGCCGGACTTTCGGCCAGCGCAAGCGCCCGGCGTTCGACCGCGCGGCAATGCCGCCGGATCGCCTCGGTCGAACCGAAGCGGTCGTGCAGCGCTTCGATCTCATACGCCGCCGGAACACTTTCGGCGCGAAACGCCAGCAGGCGCTCGTAATCCGCCTTGGTATCCGCATCGAGCAGACAGCCGGGATCGCCGACCGGGCAGGCTTCGACGGCAAGGGGCGCAAGCGCGCCCTTGACGCCATCCCGCCCGTCGTGCGCGAGCACCGCCCGCGCCGCGCGCGGCCCAAGCAGCAGCGGGTGTCCGTTCCTGCCTTCCATGCGGGGATGCGCCGCGTCCGCCCCGGTTTGCGCCCGCGCCTGCCGGAGCGTTTGCAGAAGGCTGGGGCAAAACAGGGGGATGTCCGCCGGAAGCAAAAACACCTCGTCGCACTCCCCCAGCGCGCGCAGGCCGATCTTGGCGGAATCCAGCATCTGTGTTTCACGGAACGCGGGGTTGTGCGCAAAGCGCAGGTCCATCCCCGCGAGCGCCCGCTCGACATCCCTTGCCCGGCTGCCGGTCACGACCACGATACGCGCGGCGCCGCCTTCTCGCAAACGGCGCGCCGCGCTTTCGATCAGCGTGCCGCCGCCCAGCGGCAGCAAGGGCTTGAACGCCCCCATGCGGCGGGACAGCCCCGCCGCGAGTATGACCGCCCCCGTCATGCGCGACCGTTCCGAAACGCGACGAGCTCGGCCGCGATGGACACCGCGATCTCTTCCGGCGTTTGCGCGCCGATCGGCAGGCCGATCGGGGAATGCACCCGCGCAAGGGCGCTTTCGGCAATCCCATCCGCCCGCATCTTCTCATACATCAGGTCGCGCTTGCGTTTGGAGCCGATCATCCCGATATAGCCCGCCCGTGTCCGCAGCGCCCAGACGAGCGCCTCCCGGTCGCCCAGATGGCCGCGCGTGACGATCACCGCCATATCCTTTTCCCCCAGCGCCGCCTCCGGGATGTTGTCATAGGTTTCGACAATGACGCGCTTCGCGCTCGGAAACCGTTCGGGCGAGCAGAACTCGCTTCGATCTTCCACGACTACGATAGGGATTTCCAAAACATCCGCGATACGGGCAAGCTGCCTTGCAATATGCCCGCCGCCGAAGATCACCAGTTTGCCGTCGTCTATCTCCGCCAGTTCGCGTTGCAGCGCCGGTTGCTCCGTCCCGTCGTAAAACCGGATGGACAGCACGCCCGAACCGCCGCAGATCATATCCGAGTTCGCCGCGTCGGCGGAGGACAGGTCAAAGGGCATTTCGCCGCTTTTGCCCTCGGCGATAAGCTGCCGGGCGCGCTCGATCGCCCGCGCTTCCAACACGCCGCCGCCCACCGAGCCTTCGATGCCGCCGTCCTCCCGCACCAGCATGGTCGCGCCCTGATGGCGCGGCATCGAACCCGAGCCCTCGCGGATTGAGACCAGCGCGAAGGGTTCTCCTTTCGCGCACATTTCGCGCACCGCCTGTTTGATTCGTTTCATATGCTCACCCCTGCCGTTTCACGGCAAATACGGTATCTGAAAAGGCCTTCTCGCTTTTGTCGGGCGCGATCAGCACCTTTGTATGCTCTGTCAGCGCGCATGCCGCCGCATCGTACAGCGCGCGGTCCGCAAAGACCAGCCGCCCCGCCGTCCGGCAGAAATGCGCGATCGTTCGCCTGTCCACCGGGTCTGTTTTCGTGACGCTGAGCACCGCCGTGGAGACGCCGCACACGCCGCAGATCTTTGCCGCGCGCAGCGCCTGTTCCGCGTCCGGCGGCTCGATCACGAGCGCCACATCGACCCCTTTGTTCAAAACCTTCGTTGTTCCCTCAAAAGATAGCGCTTCCAGCATTGGTTCCCGGCCTCCCCCCGGCGGCTGCTTCCCGCCGCATCACGCGGCGGGAAGCAGCCCAACGTACTTACTTGGTATTCGTCAGATATTTGTAGCAGCGGATCACGTTGGTGCGCTGGATGTATTCCATCATTTCTTCCTGTCCGATATCGACCGGGTAACGGTCTGCGAAGCTGATGTTTTTCACGCAGGTATCCATATCCCAGCCGCGCGCGATCCCGCTGCCGACAGCAGAAAGCCATTCGTAAACGAACGCGCGCTGCTCGGCGATGTAGGAGCGATCCACGACAGGACCGTGACCGGGCACGAAATAATCCACATCGAGCGTTTCCAGAAAATCAAGCGTCTGAAGGAGCGCGCCGATGTCTGCCGAATGCAGCCAAGTCTGGCAGCCGGAAAACAGGGTGTCGCCCACAAAGGCGACGCGCTCCTTGGGTACGTGCACGCAAAGCTGGCTGGTCGAATGGCCGGGCGTATGGTAAAGCTCAAACACGGTATCGCCAAGGTGCAGCGTCATATGCTCGCGGAAGGTGATCTGCGGCCGGTTGACGATAAATTCCTCGCGCTTCGGCATGAGCGGCAGCGCCGCCTTGTCCTGCCGTTCCAGCACGTCGACGCTGTAATCGTAGCAATCGCTGATATCGCCCGCGACCGTCCAAAAGATCTCATTTAGCTTTTCATGGCCGATCACAAGGCTTTCTCCCGCGAACCAGTGGTTGCCGAAGATGTGGTCGATATGGCCCTCGGTATTGATTAAGTACTTGATCGGGCCGCGTTTTTTGGCAAACTCGCGCATTTCCAGCAGCGTGGACAGCCACTGCGCCGTATCGATGAACACCGAGCCTTCGCTCGTGAAAACGATCGACGGGTTACAGCCGCGGATTTTGGTTTCGGTATAGACATTGGGCGTCAACATTTCCATAGACAGTTCCTCATTTCCAAATAGGGAGTGGTATTTCCTTTCGAGAGAGGCGGTAAAAAAGAAGAAAAGAAGAAAAAGAGTGTGGAGAGGAAGGAAGTTTTTACTTGCCGCCCCTCCCGAATCGGAAATCAGTTTTCAGCGAGCTTTTGCGCGCTCGCACGCTTCTTGCAGCGCGTGGCGGACCCAAACGCGCACCATTTGGACGCGGTACTCGCGCGTGGCGCGCTGATCCGTGATCGGAGCGATATGGGCGGCGCATTCCTCCGCCGCCTTGGCAAACAGCGCCTCATCCGGCTGTCGCCCGGTAAGCAGCGCTTCCGCCTCGCGGCAGCGAAGCGGCGTTGGCGCGACCGATGCTAGCGTTACGCGCGCATCGGCGATCGTGCCGTCCTCCGCGAGCGTCAGCCGCGCGCCCGCGCCGACGATCGAAATATCCGAATCGCCGCGGATCGCGTATTTTTTGTAGGCCGCGCCGGTATGCGCCGCGGGCTTTTTGATCTGAAACCGCACAACCATTTCCGTTTCGCCAAGATCGGTCTTGCCCGGGCCCTTGAAGAAATCGCACAGCGGCATTTCACGCGCGCCATCCGCGCCCGCGATGACCACGGCCGCGTCATGCAGCAGCAGGCCGTGTATCGCATCCGCCGAGGGCGACGCGTTGCACGCGTTGCCGCCAATGGTCGCAATATTGCGCACCTGCATGGAGGATACGTGACCGCACGCCTCGCGCACCACCTGATAATCCTCCGCCAGCGCGGGCGAAAGCGATAGTTCGCGCAGGTTCGCGCGGGCGCCCAGCGTCAGCCCGGTTTCGGAAACGGCAATCGCGTCCAACTCCGGGATATCCATCAGGCCGATGACCGCCGACGGCTGCCACAGCTTCATTTTGATGCGCGGCACCACATCGGTGCCGCCCGCGAGCAGCCGCGCGTTCTTGCCGTATTCCCCCAGCAGCGCGCAGCATTCCTCTACGCTCTTCGGCTGAAAGTATTTTTCAAACCGCATGCTCATCTCGTCTCCCTCCATTCCGCCGCGTAATCGCCGTAGTCGCCGTCGCGCACGGCTTCAATCGCTTCCACGATCTTTTTATAGCCCGTGCAGCGGCACAGGTTGCCGTGCAGGCCCTCGCGGATATCGTCCTCTGTGGCGTTCGGGTTTTCATCGAGGATGGCCTTGGCCGTCAGGATCATGCCGGGCGTGCAGTAGCCGCACTGCACGGCAAAATGGTCGATGAAAGCCTGCTGCAGCGGGTGCAGGCCGTCTTCGCCCTCCAGCCCCTCAATGGTCGTGATCTCATGGCCCGCGGCCTGCGGGATAAACATCGTACAGCTTTTTACCGCCTTGCCGTCCATCAGCACGGTGCACACGCCGCAGTTGGAATCGTCGCAGCCGCGCTTGGTGCCGGTCAGGTTCAGCTCGTCGCGCAGCGTTTCCAGCAGGGTCAGCGACGGATGAACGTAAACCACGCGTTTTTTCTTGTTGACGGAAAGTTCAAACCGCATTTTCTCTTCGTACATCACTGGTTCGCCTCCTTGGCTTTCTTCTCCTGTATCAGCGCGAGGATGCGCTCGGCCGTCATCGGATAACCGGTGACGCGCACGCCGACCGCCTGATAGATCGCTTCCGCGATCGCGGGGCCGACCGGGATCGTGATCGATTCCGCCATGCCCTTGGCGCCGAACGGTCCATCGGGCAGCGGGTCGGGATTGATAAAGGCGTAAACATCATCGTTCTTCGGCATGTCGAGCACGCCGGGCAGGCGGTAATCGCTGAAATTGCAGTTGGCGATCTCGCCGCGTTCATTGTAAAGGTGTTCTTCCATCGTTGAGAAGCCGATCGCCATGTGCACGCCGCCCTCGATCTGGCCTTCGACCAGCTTGGGGTTGATCGGATTGCCCGTATCGGCGGAGGAGGCGACCTTCAGTACCTTGACCTGTCCGGTCTCCTCGTTGACCGCCACCTCGACCGCGGCCGCCGAGTATTGGAACCAGTTCCAAACGCGGTCGGACAGGCCGTTCTTGTCCCACTGGTGGATCGGCGCCGGGCAATACAGGCCGTGTCCCTTGACCGGCGAGCCCTTTTGCAGCCCCCAGTTGCCCTGTGTGAACATGCCGACCGGCACGAACAGCGACGGGATATCGACCTCCTGCACATACGAACCCTTGAGATACGCCTTTTTGCCCTCGATCTCCACCTTGGAAACATGCAGCCCAAAGTGCCGCGCGATCTCTTCCTTCAGCTTATCGATGCAGTCATGGCAGGCGGCGAGCACCGCGTTGCCGGTGTTATAGGTCGTGCGCGAGGAAGCGGAGTAGTTGTCATACGGCGTGATGGCGGTATCGCCCTTGGTCGTCTTGACGTCGGTGATCGGCACGCCGAATTCATTCGCGACGATCTGGGTCATGGCGGTCGTTACGCCCATACCGTTTTCATCGCACGAAATGAACAGCTCGATCGTGCCGTCCGAATTGTACCAAACCTCGGCTTCCGAACGGCCAAGCGGCGTATTCTGTTTGCCGCCCACCGCGACGCCGCGGCCCTTTTTCCAAACGCCCATATCCTGCTCGGGCTTTTCCTCCACGCGGACCGCGTCCGCGACCGCCTGCAGGCACTTTTTAAGGCCGGAGGAGGTGATCAGCTCGCCGTAGCAGTCGCGCTCGCCCGCGTCGATGATGTTCTTCATGCGGATCTCGACCGGGCTCATGCCGAGGTCGTCCGCCAGCTTGTTGACCAGACACTCGATGCCGAACTCCGCTTCGGGGCAGCCGAGGCCGCGGTATTCGGCGGCGGGCACGGTGTTGGTGGCGACCGCGTAAGTATCCATGCGGATGTTCGAGGGCTGGCCCTTTTCCGCCCAGCGGTACACGGGCGCCGCGCCGGAGGAGGACAGGCGGCCCGAGAAAAACGTGTTGTTCAGCGCCGCGCCGATCTCTTCGCAGAGATAGTAATCGTTGGCGATGATCGTGCCGTCCTTTTTCGCGCCGAGCTTTACCTTGGTCTGGCACGGCCAGTTGGAGGGCGCCGAGCAGAACACCTCCTTGCGGGAAAAGCGGAAACGCACGGTGCGTTTGGCCTTCAGGCACATCAGCGCGGTCAGTATTTCGATGTAGGGGTTCAGGCGCGAGCCGAACGAGCCGCCCATATACGGCTGGATCACGCGCACGCGCGATTCCGGCATGCCGAGGATACGGCAGATGCCCTGCTTGATCACGCCGTGCACGCCCGCGCCGTTGGACCACATGGTAATGCCGCCGTCGTTATCATAGCGACAGATGGCGTTGGCGCATTCGAGCGGACTTGCGGTTTTTTTGCCGACCCAGAATTCGCCCTCTTCCGTGATATCGGCTTCCTGCAGCTTTTGTTCCACATCGCCCGCGTTCATATAAAACGCGCCGACGACATTGGGGGAAACGCGGTTTGTCGCGCGGTCCGCCGGGCGGTCCATAAAGCCCTGATCGCGGGTCTCGTATTCGGGGTCGATCACGGCGACGGGATCAGGCTTCATCGCTTCTTCATAGTTGAGTACGTGCGGCAGCACCTCGTAGTCGACCTCGATCAGCTCGACCGCCTGCTCGGCGATCTCCTCTGTTTCGGCCGCGACCAGCGCGATGGTCTGTCCCGCCCAAAGCGCGCGGTCCGTCGCGAGTACGGATGCCTTGGGATACTGATCCCAATCGATGCCGGGCTCATTCCCGGTCAGGATGTACAGTACGCCCTCCAGCGCTTTTGCCTTCGTCGTGTCCAGCCGCTTGATGCCCGCGTGCGCGTACGGGCTGCGCTTGGCCTTGATATGCGCCATATTCGGAAACTGGTTATCAAAATCACTGGCGTACAGGCCCTTGCCGGTGACCTTATCATATGCGTCGATCCGTTTTTCGCCCTTGCCGATTAAGGTGTCCATCTGATTGCCTCCTTGTTAAAATCCGGTTTACCGTCTGCGCTTGCCGCGCACATACGCGGCCAGCATGACGAGAAGAATAATGCCGTAGCCGAGCCATTTGCCCGCGTCGCCCCAGCCGAGCGCGACGAACAGGTTGGTCAGGCTTTGCAGCACGATCGCGCCGAGCACAACGCTTAAGTAATTTGCTTCGCCGCCGTTGATCGAACAGCCGCCGACCACGACCGCCACGACGGACGGCATCACATAATTGGAACCCATGTCCTTGGCCGCCTGACCGAGATAGCCGACCAGCAGCAGGCCGATCAGCGCGGCCAGTATGCCGGACACGACAAACGCGATGCAGCGCACCCGGCGCACATTGACGCCGCTGAGATACGCCGTGGTTTCATTCGCGCCCACGCCGAGGATCTTGACGCCAATCTTCGTTTTGCCGATCAGCACGCCCGATATCACGAGCGCGACCAGCACGACGAGCAGGATGTTCGGAAACACGCCGGTGAATTTAGCGGCCAGCGCTTGCAGCAGCGGCGCGGATTGCCCCTTGATCGGCGTGGCCGCGACGTAAGCGTTGACAATGCCCTGCACGATATTGGCCATCGCCATGGTGACGACCAGCGGCGGCAGACCGGCGTAAGCCGTCAATACGCCGTTGCCAAGGCCGAACACCGCGCCGACCGCGATGGCGACCAGAATCGCGGGCACAAGCCCGCCGTTGCCGCCGTCCATGATGCTCGCGCCGAGAATGCCCGAAAGCGTCGCTATGTAGCCGACCGACAGATCGAGCCCGCCGCCGCCCACGCAGATGACCAGCATCTGGCACAGGCCGAACAACGCGACAAAGGTAGCCAGCCGCATGGTGAGAAAGACCTGCTGCGTGGAAAGAAACGTGCCCGGCGCCGCGCCCTTCAAGAACGTAAGCACGAGCTCGCCGCCGACAAAAACCAGAATGACCATCAAAAGCGTGTTGATGACCTTTTTGTTGCCGTTGTAGAAATCTGCCAGCGGATGCTTTTCCAGCTGTACGGGACGGTTGTCCATGCTCATTTCCCTCCCTTCAGCGCGGCTTTCTTCTGCGAAGCCGCATAGGCGGCCGACACGCCGATCGCCGCTATGATGATCAGCCCGCTGACCAGCGTCTGATAAGCGTTCGGAATGTTGGCGAAGAAAATGATCTTGCTGACAAAGCTCATGATCAGCGCGCCCGCGATGGCGAGGAACACGTTGCCCTTGCCGCCCGACATCGCCACGCCGCCGACCACGGCGGCGGCGATCGCCTGCAAGGTGAGCGTATCGCCGAAATGAGCCGAGCCCGCGCCGTTTTGTCCGGCGTAGTAAACCGCCGCGAAATACAGGAACACCGCGTTGATGATGTAGGCGACGGTCTGTATTTTTGCGGTGTTGATGCCGCTTGCATAAGCGTTTTCATTGTGGCTGCCAACCGCGTACAGATAACGCCCGGTACGCGTGCGGCTGATCAAGTACCAAATGACGCACGCGAGCACAATCCATAGCAGCGCCGTCGGCACGAACCGGCCGATCCCGGCGAGCGCGGGCACCTGCTTCATATCATAAAAGGCCTTGAACCATTTCACCTGCTTGCCGCCCGGTGTGGGCGTGACAAACAAGGCGATGCCGAGCCACGCATACGAGGTCGCAAAGGTCGCGATGACGGCGGGCAGCCGCAGATAGCCGACCGCGATGCCGTTGACAAGGCCGATTCCGACCGCGACCGCCAGACCAGCTGCAAGCGCGGTAACGCCGGTGACCGGCGAATCCGGATTCATCACGCGGGTCATGACGCACAGCATGAGCGCCATCGAGGTGCCGCAGGACATATCGAGCCCGCCCGCAATGATCACGACCGCCTGCCCCATCGCCAATAGAATCAGCGGTGTGAAGGCGTTGATGTAGCTTAAAAGCGTGCGCGCCGTAAAGAAATTCTTTTGCAGGCACGCGATCGCCACCAACATGACGGCCAGCATGAGCAGTGTGGAAAACTCGGGCCGTCCCGCGAGCGTTTTCCAGTTTCGTTTTTTCTTTTCTTTCACTCGTCGCCACCCCCCGGTCAGCCAACACGCATGGACTGGGCCACAATGTTATCCTCGGTGATCTCGGGCCCTGTGAGTTCGGACACGATCTCGCCCTCGTACATGATGAGCAGCCGGTCGCAGTAGCTGATCAGCTCGTCGCTGTCCGACGCATACAGAATGACCGACATATTTTTCTCGCGCACCAGATTCATGATAAAATCATACAAATCCTTTTTGGCGCGCACATCGACGCCCTTGGCCGGATCGGCCAAAAGCAGCACCTTGATATCGAACGGCAGCCACTTGCCGACGACCACCTTTTGCTGGTTGCCGCCCGACAGGGTGTACATATCCACATCGATATCGCGGGCCCGTACCGACAGCGCTTTGCAGATCTCCTCGGCTTCGGCGCGGTATTTCTTTTTTGGTGTGAAAAGCGGCTGCTTTTTTAGGCCGAGCTTGGGATAGATCATGTTGTAATAGATTGAACCAAGCTGGAAAGAGCCTTCCTTTTGCCGGTCGCCCGGCACAAGCAGCACGCCGTTTTGCACCGCGTTTGACGGCTTGTTGAGCGCCACCGCCTTCCCGTCCACCGTGGCGCTGGAACGAGCCTGCCGGTAGTTGCCCGCGAGGGCGAGCATCAGCTCGGTTTGGCCCTGCCCCGCAAGGCCGCCGATGCCGAGCACCTCGCCGCGGCGCAGCCGGAAGCCGACGTCTCTAAGGAATTTGCCGTAGTTTAGGTTTTCAACGGAGAACACGGTCTCATCCGGAATGTCGCGGTACTCCTTGGTGACCTCGATCCCCTCGGTTTCGCCTGTGATCATCCGAACGATCGCCTCCGGGTCGCGGCCGTCCTTTGCAAAGTCCATTGAGCCGACATTTTCTCCGTTGCGGAAGACGACGATGTCGTCACAGATCTCCATGACCTCGCCCAGCCGGTGGGACGTGAAGATCATGGCGACGCCTTCGTCAGCCAGCTTACGCATATAGCGGAACAGGCTTTTCACTTCTTCCTGCTCGAGCGCCGCCGTCGGTTCGTCGAAAATGAGAAGCTTGGGACGGACCGAGATCGCCTTGGCGATTTCCGTGATCTGCTGTTCGCCCGGGTTCAGCTCGCCCACGCGGCGGGTCACGTCCATGCCGGGCTTGAGATCCTCGATAATGCCGCGCGCCAGCTCCATGGCCTGCCGGTCGTTTAAAAACAACCCCTTTTTCTTCTCGATTCCCAGCACGATATTCTGCCAAACGGTCAGATCCGGTATCAAGCTAAGGTTTTGGAACACCATGGAAATGCCGTCCATTTTGGCATCATTCGGGTTTTTGTAAGCGATCTCGCGGCCCTCGTAAACAATGGTTCCGCTGTCCTTTCCATAAACGCCGGTGATGATCTTGGAAATGGTGCTTTTGCCCGAACCGTTGGTGCCGAGCAGTCCCGTGATCCTGCCCTTTTCGCAGGTCAGGTTGCCGTTTGACAGCGCGACAACACCGCCGAACAGCTTTTTGATTCCCGTTGCTGTCAATAATGGCATGCGTGACTTCTCCTTCCGTTTTGATCGTCCAATCAGTAAGCGGTGCGGGGGGGGGGGGGGGGGGGGGGGGGGGGG
>NZ_JANGCE010000017.1 GCF_024462775.1 Butyricicoccus faecihominis | reverse complement strand
CTCCCGGTTTTTATGGATTTTGCCGCAAACGGCAAAATCCTATTTTATGCGCGCTACGGCGCGAAAGGTTCTTTGACAAGCTGAATAAGGGACGATTTTTTACATCGTCCCTTATTATAACACATTTTTAACACATTTTGCGGTTTTACCGAACGCCGCGCGCCTGATGGGCTTTCCGCCCGATGCGCACCGGTTTTGCACCGCTCTCGATTTGTCCCGTGCGCCGCGTGGATAGCAGCAGGCCGAACAATAGCATGGTCTGGCACAAATACAGGCCGCCATAGGAAAACAGCGGCAGACCGTAGGCCGCGAAAAGAATAATGCCGAAATTCTGCAACACATAAGCCATGGTCTGGCACGCAAACGTCAGCATGATCGCCCAGCTCATCATTTTGGCGAGCACGCCGCCCTGCCGGTGCGCCAGCTGAAAGCCCCGCGCCAACAGTACCAACACTACGGTTAGTACCAGCGCGAACGCAAGCCAGCCCCATTGCATTTTCACCGCAGTGAGCATAAAATCGCTCGTATCCGCGCGATAATAGTTCAGCCTTCTTTCACTCATTTCCGGCGCAACGATCCCGCCGAATAACGCTTCCCATATCGTTGCACCCATATAGCCGCGATTATCAATATCCAGCGCCGGATAAAACGCCACCATCATACGTTCCCGTACATGGGCATTGGTGCAAATACGCCACCCCATGTACACTGCGAACAGGGCCACGGGCGACAGTGCCAAAACGAGCTGCCGCTTGCGATTGCCGCTGAAATATCCCTGCCACACAGCGCTGCATAGTAACGCGGTGCAAACCAACCCTAACGTTACGATAGCGGTAAGAGTCGGAACGATAAACGCCGTAACGACCATCGGCAGCATGATGACCATGCAAACGGCCACGCCTTTTGTGCCTTTGCCGCGCTGTGCATACAGCATGGCTGCAAACACCGCTGGAAACATCCATACGGCATACTCCGGGTAAAGCAGCTTTCCATTCGCCATTGGCGATATGAAGATCGCCCCCACTGTAGCAAGCAACCAAACGACATAGGTAGTCTTGGCGTGCCTACCCAGCCATGTATAATCAAGAAAATAACCGGCAAACAAGCATACGGCGCCTGCCAGATAGGCGATCACTTGCCGCAAAAGTGTGGGAGACGGCCCGCCCGCATCCGGCCAAATGGTGTGCAGTAGATATTGCAACATGATGCCAGCCACCGCCACGCCAAGCACCAGCCCCAGCATCACCCAGTCGGGCGCGGGCCGCCACGCGCGGTCCAACGCGGTGCCGGTCTCCACCGCGTCGCCCATTTCGCGTATGGTCGCTTCGGCAGCGTGCGCTTCATCCATCCCTTGGTCGCGGAACGCTTCGTACTGATCGGTCAGGTGGCCGGCCAGCTCGTCCGCCGCGTAGGGTCTGGCGCGCTTCCAGCGCATTTGTCCGGTCGCATCGTTCAGCCACAGCGCCAGCCGCGCGGGCAGCGGATGCTTCTGAGACGGCGGGGATACTTCCGGCAACGCGGGCGGCTGTTCGCCGCGCGCCGCCGCGTCGCGTTCCAGCAGGCGCGTTAGGCCGTTTCGCACAGGGTCAGGCAAACGCATGGCTTTCACCCCCCTTCAGCACGTGGTTCACCGCGCCGGAAAAGCGGCGCCATTCCTCGGTCTTTTCGGCAAGGCGCGCCCGGCCCTGCTCCGTCAGGTGGTAATATTTGCGCGTCCGGTTATCCGCCGAAGCGCAAACATAGCTCTGCACCGCGCCCTGCGTTTCCAGCGTGTGCAGCAGCGGGTAAAGCGTGCCCGCCTTAAACGCAAAGGTATCGTCCGACCGCTCGCGCAAGCGGTCGATCATTTGGTAGCCGTACAAATCCTCTTCCTCCAACAGGCGCAGCACCAATAGTACGGTACTGCCCGCGAGCAAGCTTTTATCAATGCCCATGGTCTATCCTCCTTATATCGATGTCCGATATATGCATTATATATCGATCATCGATACAAGTCAACCCTTGACAAGTCCGTCCGCCGGGCGTATTGTAAAAGAAAAACGGAGGAAGTTCCCCATGTCCGCATTTACGATCGATCCCATCTTATATGAAGGCCGCCCGGCGGACTGCACCGGCCGCGACCCGCGCGAGATCGCCTGCTATGACCTGCTTGACCGGCTGGGCGTACCCTTTTTCCGCCTCGATCATGACGAAGCGCCCTCAATCGAGTGCTGCGCCGCCGTGGAAGCGCGGCTGGGTACCGACATCTGCAAAAACCTGTTTCTGTGCAACCGACAGAAAACGCAGTTTTACCTGCTTTTAATGCCGGGCGACAAGGAGTTTCGCACCAAAGAGCTTTCCGCACAGCTTGGTATTTCGCGGCTGTCATTCGCGGGCCCGGAGCCGATGGAAGAATACTTAGGCGTAACGCCCGGCTCGGTCTCCGTGCTTGGCCTGCTGAATGATCCGGATAACACGGTCCGTCTTGTGATCGACCGCGACGTGGTGGAGGGTCGCCCCTTTATCGGCTGCCATCCGTGCCGGAACACCTCGTCCCTTCGCATTGCGACGAGCGATCTGCTGGAAAAGATCCTGCCCGCCCTGCGGCACGATCCCACCTACGTGTCCTTATAAGCATAAAAGAGCGTCTGGAAATGGTAAATCCCATTTCCAGACGCTCTTTTATGCCGTTATAGACGGATGGATACAAACGTTCCGTCCGCAGCTTCCACGTGGACAATCTCCAGTTTTTTGTACTGCTTCAAAACGGACAAGCACTCCCGCACCAGTTCACGCAAGTAACGCTTGGTCAAAAGCTCGTCATAGGGCGGCGGGACCGATCTCCGCATATCCGCAAAGAGGGTCTCCGGCAGGAGCGCGACCGCCGCGCTTGCCAGAGACAGCGGAACGGGCAGCCACAAATTCACCCCTTCGGAACGGACAATAATGCGCATGCGCCGATCCTCCCGGTCTTATCCGATGAATACGCGAACCGTGGTACCGTCCGCCGCGGATACCTCCACGATGTTGCCAAGCGTTTCATTATCCAAGCATTCCAGTATGGCGGTGGTCAGCGCGTCCAGATCAATGCCTTGCAGCTCTTCATTTTTGATCGGCAGCTTGCCGGTCACCTTGAGTACTTGACGGATGATCTTTACCGGCAGCTGTACATTGACCTTATCTCCCGTCGTGCTGTCCACAACGACGCGCAGCATTTTATTTTCATAAGGCGCCGCGTCCGATACGGCGGGCATTGCCGCTCCGAATTCCTCCGCCGCGGGCGCGGGTTCGCCCAGCGCGTCGATTAAATCAACGGCCTGCTCGGCGGAAAGCTTGCCTTCCTCCACCATTTTCAGGATCCTTATTTTTTCATCCATATTCATAACCTCGTTTCCACGCGCCTGCGTCCGCGAACGCAGGGCAAGCGTTACTTATTCTGCTTTAACTGCTCCAGCGCTTCCGCCGGGGTGATCTCTCCGTTTTCCAGCGCGCCCAGAATGTCCTTTTTGCGTGAAGCGGCGGGCGACGGCGCGACCGGCTTTCCATCCAGCTTGCGAATGATATCGTCCAGCCGGGAGCGGACGGTCGGGTAGGAAATTTTCAGTTCCTTTTCTACTTCCTTAATGTTGCCGCGGCATTTCAAAAAGGTTTCCGCAAAAAACAGGTCTTCCGCCGCGAGATAATCGAACTTGCTTAGGGCAAAATCATTTTCTATGGCCGTATCACAGTTTTCACATTGCAGCTTGACGACCTTCAGCCTTTTTCCGCACACCGGACAGTGGCTGATCACCTGATACATCGCGATCACGTTCTTTCCTCTTGATATCTATAATATAAACCCATGAGTCAATAATGTCAATACAAAAATTAAAATAATTAATATCTATATTAAAAATCTTAATTTTCCAATCATATATTATATAAAATTTACATAAAAAGGACGAAAAACCCCTAAGCCTGCGGGGTTTTCCGTCCTTTTTTATTTGATTGCCAGAAACCCTACTTGCATGTAGGAGAGCCATAGAATCTCCACCGCACGGAAACCGCAGCAGCGCAGCGCCGCGAAATGTTCGGAAAGCGGAATGGGGAAATACGCTTTTCCGTATCTGGCCATATGGCTTTCGCATTCCTCATGGCTTTTCCCCTGCGCGAGTTGGTACGACCGCCACCGTTCCAGATAAATCCGTTCCATCTGTTCGCCGTCCGGCGCAAAGTTTTCAAAGCTGATCAGAACGCCGCCCTCCCGCAAGGCCCCATGGCATGCCATAAGCGCCGCAACGCGCTCCTCCTTTTGCAAATAGTGGTTGACCTGAATGGCGGTCACAACGTCGAACTCATTTTTAAACGGCAGTTCGCGCACATCCGCCCTAAAAAACGACGCGCCCGGAAATGCCAATCGAGCCTTTGCGCGTTCCAGCATGGCGGCGGAGCTATCGCAAAACACAAACCGGTCTAGCGGCACTTGCCCCAAGGCCGCTTGTGCCATTTTGCCCGTGCCGCACCCCACGTCGAGCCAACTGACCGCGCCCGTTCGGCAGTGCCGCACGGCATCCACGGCCTGCTTATAAAACTCATCCTGATACGGCAGGGTGCGCCCGATCTCGCTGTCATAATCCGCCGCGTTGAACGCGGAACCATTGTCGTTCATCGGTCATGCCTCCCCCGTTTCAGGCCGGCTCCACGCCTACGCTTTGCAGCCGCCTTACATTTTTGATATAGACGACCGGCACACCGGTTTGCTGTGCCGCTTCGATGCACCGGTTGATTTCTTGCAGCAGCGCCGGGGCATACTGTTCCATATAGCCTTGCTGCACATCGATCACAAGCAGCGCTTTCACGACATCCCCTCTATGTCTCCCGTTTGCAAGCCTCAGCTTTTTTTGTTTCTTTTATCCTATCACAAGGCGGCCTGCCTGTCCATCCTGTCACTGCGGATGCTTGACAAACTAATACCATTAGTTTATGCTGGATATAGAAACGAACACTGTTAGTTTGGAGGAACCCCCATGTCTAAAAAAGGCCTGAGCCGCGACCGGATCGTCGACGCCGCGGCCGCGCTCGTCGAACAAAAGGGGCTGGAAAATATCACGCTGCACGAACTGGCAGGCGCACTCGGCGTGAAAACAGCCTCGCTTTACAACCACTTGCAGGGTCTGCCTGAACTAAACGCGCGCCTGTCCGAGCGCGCGCTGGAGCGCCTGATGGGATCGCTCGAAAGCGCCATGGAGGGCAAGACGGGGACGGACGCGCTGCGCGCCCTTGCCGCCTGCTACCGCTGCTTTGCGCGCGAACAGCCGCAGCTGTACAAGGCCATGCTCGGCCTGCCGGGCTTTGCCGATAACCGGCTGGACGAACTGAAAAACAGCTATATGCAGCTATTTCGCCGCGTGCTGGCCCCTTATGGCCTGACCGAGCAAAAGCAGGTGCACTTTTCCCGCCTGATGCGCAGCGTGCTGCACGGCTTTGTCTCGCTGGAAGCGGCGGGTTTTTTCCGCCGCGCGGTGGAAGCCGAAGAAAGCTACGGCTTTGCCGTTGCGCAATTATGTACGCAGATCGAAAACGCAGCAAAGGAGGCCGCCGAACATGGCGCAAAATGAAGACGCGCAAGCGCGTAAATTCCGGCAAATGACCGAAGCGCCGGTGGAACCGCTCATCTGCAAAATGGCGGTGCCCACCATTATCAGCATGCTGATCACCTCGTTTTACAATATGGCGGATACCTTTTTCGTCGGCAAGCTCAGCACCAGCGCGACCGGCGCGGTCGGCGTTATCTTTCCGCTGATGGCGCTCATTCAGGCGATCGGCTTTTTCTTCGGTCAAGGCTCGGGCAACTATATTTCGCGCCAACTGGGCGCGCAGCATGAAGAAGAAGCCGAACGCATGGCCTCCACTGGCTTTTTTTCTGCACTGATGGCGGGGGCGCTTATTCTGGCTCTTGGTCTTGTGTTTCAAAACCCGCTGTGTCATCTACTCGGCGCGACGGATACGATCTTCCCGCACGCGATCTCCTATATGCGCTTTATCCTGCTCGGCGCGCCGTATATGACCGCCGCGCTCGTTTTGAACAACCAGTTGCGCTTGCAGGGCAACGCGACCTACGCCATGATCGGTCTGGTATCGGGCGGTATTTTGAATATCGCGCTCGATCCGCTGTTTATCTTTGCCTTTCATATGGGCGTGGCGGGCGCGGCCATCGCCACGATCTTGAGCCAGCTGGTCAGCTTTCTGCTGCTATTGTGGGGCGTGGAGCATTCGGGCGGCATTCCGATCCGGCTGAAGCTGTTTTCGCCCAGTCCCGCGCGCTTTCTCGCCATCGCGGGCGGCGGCGTGCCCAGTCTGTGCAGGCAGGGTCTTGCTAGCATCGCCATCACCTGCCTGAACACCGCCGCCCGTCCCTTTGGCGACGCGGCGATCGCGGCGATGAGCGTGGTCACCCGCGTCACCCAGTTCGCGTCCTCGGCGCTGATCGGCTTCGGTCAGGGCTACCAGCCGGTATGCGGCTTCAATTACGGCGCCAAGCGGTATGACCGCGTCACGCGCGGCTTCTGGTTCTGTGTGCGCGTGTCCAGTGTTTTGCTCGTTGTACTGGCGGTGCTCGGCGCGATGTTCGCCCCGCAGCTCATTGCCCTGTTCCGCGCGGACGACGCGGAGGTCATCCGCATCGGCGCGGCGACGCTGCGCTGGCAGTGCCTGTCGTTCCCGCTGCTGGGCTATGTCATTCTGTGCAACATGCTGCTGCAAAACATCGCGTTCACCGTGCGGGCCAGCGTGGTCGCCGCCGCGCGGCAGGGGCTGTTCTTCATTCCGCTGGTGCTGGTGCTGCCGCGCCTGTTGGGGCTTACGGGCGTAATCTACTGCCAGCCCATATCCGATGTGTGCTCCTTCATCCTCTCTCTCGTATTGACCGCGCCCGTGCTCGTTCATCTTGCCAAGCTGGGCGTGGTGGGGCAAGACGCTTGACAGCCGCGCGCACGCCGCCTATACTGGGCTTAACATTTTATAAAATAAAAGGAATGAAACCATGAATGATCTGACCATCCGTCCGGAACGCCCGGCAGACGAGCGCTCCGTGGACGCACTGACGCGCGACGCGTTTTGGGACGTTTTTCGCCCCGGCTGTGTGGAGCACTATATTCTGCACCAGCTGCGCAAGCACCCGGATTTTATCCCGGAACTCAGCCTTGTCGCCGAGCAAAACGGCGGGATCGTCGGCCACATTGCCTACAGCCGCGCCGCCATCGTGCGGGCGAACGGCACGGAGTTCCCTTTGATTCTCTTCGGCCCGCTGAGCGTGCGGCCCGATCGCCAGAAATCCGGCGTAGGCGCCGCGTTGATACGCCATTCACTGGCCCTCGCCGGGGAACTGGGCTACCCTGCCGTTGCCGTGTGCGGCTGGCCGGATTATTACCCGCGCTTCGGCTTTCAGCGGGCGCGCGTTTTCGGCATCACGGACGCGGAGGGCCAATCGCCCGATCCGCTGATGGCGCTCGAATTGCAGCCCGGCGCGCTCGCCGGCGTTTCCGGCGTTCTCCGTGAGAGCGAAGCCTATTTTGACACTCCGCCCGCCGCGATTGACGCGTTTGACGCTACCTTTCCGCCCCGCGATAAGCACGTACTGCCGGGACAGTTCCTCTAACAAACACTGAGGGGCTGTAAAATAAATTCCCACAAGTGAATAGAAAACTGTTGCAAAACGAAGAATGCTACCGATTTTGTCATTCTGAGGAGCGAAGCGACGAATCTCGCGCGAACGCGCGGAATTTACACTGGAAACGCGCGTTCGCGCGGGATTCTTCACTTCGTTCAGAATGACATTCGGGGGCCTTCCTTTTTTGCAACAGTTTTTTATTTTACGGAAATTGTGCTTTATCGCTGTTTCCACACCGCCTGACTGCCATAGACAAACTGCACAACAGAACAAACACGTTTTTTGTTAAAGTGACAGATTTGTAAAATCCCCAAAAAATGTCCCCCCTGATGCAAAAAATCGATGTTCCCGAAGTGTTTTCCGTTTGATAAAATAATAACAAAAAGAGGCGTGAGGAGGGATAAATGCATGGAGTATATACTGGAAATGAAAGATATCAGCAAAACATTTCCCGGCGTAAAAGCGCTTGATCATGTTCAGCTTCGGGTAAAACCCGGCGAAGTGCACGCACTGATGGGCGAAAACGGTGCGGGCAAATCGACGCTGATGAAAATTCTGATGGGCATGTACACCAAGGACGACGGCGGCGAAATCCTCTTTAACGGAAAGCCCTACAAGGCTTCAAGCCCGAAGGAGGCAATGGATCTTGGCGTTGCCATGATCCATCAGGAACTCAATCCGATCCTTGATATGTCCGTGTATGAAAACATTTTTGTCGGGCGTGAGATCCGCAAAAATGGACTGGTAGACAAAAAGGCGGAGATCGAGCAGGCACGAAAGCTGATCGAAGAGAGCGGCCTGCATGTTTCGCCCGAGGAAATGCTGCGGAAACTGACAGTCGCGCAGTGCCAGCTGATCGAGATCATCAAGGCGATCTCCGTCAATGCGAAGGTCATCATCATGGACGAGCCAACCGCGGCGATCAGCGAGCGCGAGGTCGAACTGCTGTTTGGCCACATCCGCAAGCTTGCCGAAATGGGCGTCGCGATCATTTACATCTCCCACCGCATGGACGAGATCTTTTCCATCTGCGACCGCGTCAGCGTATACCGCGACGGCCAGTATATCGGTTCCGGCGACACGAAGGATTTGAACGAAGCACAGCTCATTAAGATGATGGTCGGCCGCGAGATCACCGACGTGTTCCCCAAGCTGGAAGCGCAGATCGGCGAGGTCGTTTTAGAGGCTAAAAACATCGTCCGTGCGGATCGCAAGGTCAAGGGCGTCAGCTTTTCCGTCCGCAAGGGCGAGATTCTTGGCATTGGCGGTCTGGTCGGCGCGGGGCGCAGCGAGCTGGTCGAGGGACTGTTCGGCATTCACGCGCTGTCGGGCGGCGAAATCTATATAAAGGGCAAGCAGGTTCACGTACATTCGCCAAGCGATATCATTAAAGAGGGCGTCGCGCTCATCACCGAGGACCGCAAGGGCACCGGTCTGAACCTGAGCGGCACGGTGGGCGACAATATTGCCATGGTGGCCATCCGCAAGCTGCTCTGCCACGGCCTTTACAACAAGAACAAGGCGCGCAGCGCATCGCTGGACTACATCAAAAAACTCAATATCAAAACTCCTTCCGGCGACCAGATCGTCGGCAACCTGTCCGGCGGCAACCAGCAAAAAGTCGTTATCGCCAAATGGCTGCTGAATGATCCCGATATCATCATTCTGGACGAGCCGACCCGCGGCATCGACGTCGGCGCCAAGCGCGACATCTATCTGCTGCTCGGCAAACTCGTACAGCAAGGCAAGGCAGTCGTCATGATCTCGTCCGAAATACCGGAACTGATGGGCGTGTGCGACAGGATCATGGTCATGTGCGAGGGCAATCTGTCCGGCGAGGTCAAGCGGGGCGAGTTCTCGCAGGAGCGCATTATGGCGCTGGCCTCCGCCATCGAGGTATGAGATATAAGGAAGGGGAAACTATGAAACAGAAGAAAAATGCAAAGGCGCTGATCAGCGAATACTTCATCTTCGTGATTTTTATCGCGCTGATCATTGTATTGACCTGCCTCAAGCCGAGCTTTATCCAGCCGGGCAATCTGGTTAATATTCTAAAGCAAGCGTCGATCAACGGCATTTTGGCGTTCGGTATGATGTTCGTCATCATCGCGGGCGGCTTTGATATGTCCGTCGGCTCTACGGTCGCGTTCACCGGCATTCTCGCCGCCATGCTCGGTCAGGGGCAGTATCCGCTGATTGTGCCGCTGGTCGTGGCGATGTTGGCCGGTCTCGCGGTCGGTCTGGTAAACGGCGTGGGCGTGGCGATCGGCGACCTACCGCCGTTCATCATGACGCTCGGCACCATGACCGCCGTGCGCGGCCTCGCGCTGCTAACCTCCAACGGCAAGCCGATCACCGGCATCAGCAAGCAATATCGCGAGGTCGCCGCAAGCTCGCTCTTCGGCGTGCCGATGCTGGCGGTCTTTCTGGTCGTCGTCATCCTAATCTGCTCGTTCGTTTTGGCCAAAACGGTATACGGCCGCCGGGTCTATGCCTGCGGCGGCAACCTGCAAGCCGCGCGCGTTTCGGGTATCAACACAACGATGATCCGCATTTCCACGTTCGCTATCGCCGGCCTGCTGGCCGGTCTGAGCGGCTTTTTGATGACATCCCGCGTGACGATTGGCCAGCCGACCGCGGCGGAAAGCTACGAGATGGACGCGATCACCGCGTGCGTCGTCGGCGGCGTTTCCATGGTGGGCGGCGTCGGCAAGCCGTGGGGCGTGGTAGTCGGCTGCCTGCTGATCACCATCATTGCCAACGGTCTCGATATCATGGGCGTATCCTCGCACTGGCAGAAGATCGTTAAGGGCGCGATCATCGTGCTGGCGGTCCTCATCGACGTAAAGGGCAAGGGAAAGAAAAACTGACGGATGTTAAGAGCAGGGGCGCGGGGCGCTCCGCTCTTATCATATATGCTTCTTAAGGAGGAAGAGAAAAATGAGCAAAAAAAGATTTCTGGCCATGCTGATGGCCGGCACGATGGTCCTGACCATGGCGGGCTGCGGTAACGACGCGTCCGGCGAGACGAAGGGCGACGCCGAACCGAGCGCGGACGCCGACAAGGGCGGCGACGCGTACAAAATCGCGCTGATCCAGCAGCACCAGACCAACGCCTTCCAGATCGAGCTGACCGAGGCCGCCGAGGCCAAGGCCAAGGAACTGGGCGTCGACCTGACCATCCTCAGCGCGGATCAGGACGCCGCGACCCAGATCAGCCAGATCGAGCAGTGCGTGTCCGAGGGCTATAACGCGATCTTGTTTGAGCCTGTCGATCCCGACGGACTGGGCGACGCGTCGAAGAACGCCGCGGACGCGGGCGTTGTCGTCATCAACATCGTTTCGGCTTGCACCGATTGGGAAGCCAACGGCATCGCCGCTGTTTCCTACGGCAATAACGTCAAGGCCGGCGAGACCGAGATGCAACACGTTGCCGACCTGCTCGGCGGCAAGGGCAACATCGCCATCCTGACCGGCCCGTCCGGCGACTCGGGCGGCTTGCAGCGCATGGAAGGCTACGAAAACGTGCTCAAGAACTACCCTGACATCGTGCAGGTCGTCGCCCCGGCAGACTGCCAGTGGGATACCGCGAGCGCGCAGTCCACGGTAGAGAGCTGGCTGACTGCCTATGATCTGGACGCGATCGTTTGCGAGAACGACGGCATGGCGGTCGGCGCGGGCAACGCGGCGGGCGCGAACAGCGGCATCATCATCACCGGCGTTGACGGCACCCCGGACGGCTTTGAAGCCATTCTGGACGGCCGCATCACCGGCACCGTTTCCCAGAACGGCGGCGCCATGGCGGCCAACGGCGTCGAGGCGGCGGTAACACTGTTGAGCGGCGGCAAGTTGGACAACAACGTCATCATCACCGACAATACATGGATCGACGCATCCAACGTAGCGGACTTCTCCTAACCTGCATTCTATGTTGAAAAATCTTTAAACTAGTGTTAAGATAAGTATAGAAAAGGGCGCGTTGCAAAATAAAAGAATGTTTTATACCTTGTCATTCTGAGGAGCGAAGCGACGAAGAATCTCGCGCAAACGCGCGAAACCAACGTACGATCCGCGCGTTCGCGCGGGATTCTTCACTTCGTTCAGAATGACATACGGAAATTCTTTTATTTTGCAACGCGCCCTTTTCTCATCGTCATATAAAAATACCGGAGGAATGCATATGTTAAAGGTCGTTCTGGCGGACGATGAGAAAAAGATCATTTCGCTAATGCTGAAGCTGGTCGACTGGGCGGGGCTCGGCTACGAAGTCGTCGGCACGGCCAATGACGGCCTGCGCGCGCTTGATCTCGTGCAGCAAAAGCAGCCGCATCTGCTGATCACCGATATCCGTATGCCGGGTTGCAGCGGACTCGATCTGATTCGTCGCGCCAAGGGATTGCAACCCGGCCTGCATTTCATCGTCATCAGCGGATACCGGCAATTTGAATATGCGCAAAACGCGCTGAAATACGGCGTGGAGGATTACCTGCTCAAACCGCTCAAGCAGGACGAGCTTTCCGATATACTGCTTCGCTTGAAGGATAAGCTGGGCGAAGAGACCGCGCTGGAATACCATCTGCAAAAGAGCGGCGAGCGCCGGCAGGACCTTCTCATCGCCGCGCTCAAGAGCGCGGCGGAGCGGCAGCAGCCGTTTCTGACCGCGCAGCAGGCCGAAGCGGAATACGACCTGCGCTTTGGCGAGGGCTGCTATTTTGCCGCATTGATCAAGCCGGATATCTCCTATGCGGACCAATCGCTGGACGGGTACCGCATCATGATGCAGCACACGCTGGAGATCGTGCGGCGGGAGATACAGCCGCTCGCGGACGAATGCGCGGCCGCCGTTCTGTGGGAAGGCGTAGCCGTTCTTACGTATCTGCGCGATTATCGCGCGGTCGAGGTCAAGCAGTGCTTTACCAAGATCCGAAAAGAGGTAGAAAAACAGCGCGATCTGTTTTGGGGAATCCGGTGCACCGTCTGCTTGGGCAGCCGCAAGACCTGCCCGGAGCAACTGGCAGCCTCCATGCGGGAGGCGCTTTGGCTCTGCCGCGACCGCCTGTGTCGCGTACAGCCGTGGCGGGATGCGGAAAGCGAGGAACCCGCGCTTGACGAGCGGTACCAGATGGACACGCCGCATAAAAAGCGATTTCAAGAAGCGGCGGAATATCTGGACGAAACACGCTTTACGCAGGAGCTGGAGGACAGCTACCGCTTGATCGTGCCGCGAAAGCCGCTGAATGGACAGATGCTGGAGGATTGGTTTACGCAGGTGCTGGAGACAAGCCTGTACGGTATGCAGCAAAACGCCAAGGTGGAACCGCGGTTCTCGGAAACCATGCGCGAAAACTTCTGGCGCTGCGCCGCGCCGCAGGACATCCTGATTCTGCTGCGGGAGGGCGTCTGCGAACAGCTCCGCCGTCTGAGCGAGGAAAAATCGCTGCGCGAGACCCGCCCGATCACCGAGGCCAAGCGCTATATCCAACAGCACTATCAGCAGGCGCTGCGGCTGGAGGACGTGAGCAGCGCGGTCGGCTTCAACGCCACTTATTTTTCAGTATTATTTAAAAAAGAGACCGGACAGAATTTTATGGATTATCTGACCGAGCTGCGCATCAACAAATCCAAGGAGCTGCTGTGCAGCGATACGCTGTCCGTGCAGGACGTGGCCGAACAGGTCGGCTACCGCGATTTAAAGTATTTTTCACGGCTGTTCAAAAAAACGACCGGCGTCAGCCCGTCGGATTACAAGAAGCTGTATAAGTAGGTGGTACCATGCGGTTTCGTACAGGATGGAAGCTGTTAAGCGCGCTTAGGCGTTATCGGAACGACAAAAACTTGGAAGCCGTGCTGCGGAGGGACTGGAGCCGGGACCCTGATCTCAGCGCGTTCTTTTCGGATATCGAAACGCGTCTGCACGGCGAGGAGATCGCCAAGCTACAGCAAAAGCAGGCGGAGTATCTGGCGCTGCAAAACCAGATAAACCCGCATTTTCTATACAACGCGCTCGAAGCGATCCGGTCGGACGCGTTGCTCGCGGACTGCGAGGAGATCGCCGAGACGACCGAGGCGCTTGCCACCTTTTTCCGCTACACGATCTCCAACTTGCAGGAATATGTGACCTTCTCCGACGAGCTGGACAACGCCGAAAACTATTTCACCGTGCAGCGCTGCCGCTTTGGCGACAAGGTTTCGATGGAGCTGGAGCTCGGCGACGAAGCCTTGCTGGAAGCGCGTATGCCCAAGCTGATCCTACAGCCGCTGGTGGAAAACGCGGTCTCGCATGGCTTGGAGGGAAAGATCGAGCATGGCACGGTCCGCATCCTTGTGGAAAACAGCGAAAACACGCTGTTCCTCCGCGTGCGGGACGACGGCGTGGGCATGCCCGAGGATCAGGTGGCCCGGCTCAACGAAGCGTTTGCCGGGGACGTCGGACCGATCGGCGTGCAGCTGCGGGACGGCATCGCGCTGCGCAATGTCAACAGCCGCATCCGCCTGATGTTCGGGGAGGATTATGGACTTCGCATTTTCAGCGCGGCTGGCGTGGGCACGGAATGCTGCGTGACGCTGCCGCTGCTCTCGCAGGAGGAATGAACGCCGATGAAAGAAGAACTGATCCGTGTGGAAAACGGCCGTTTTCGGAGCGATGGAGACGACTACCAGTTCGATATCGCCATCTCCCGCGGGGAATGCGTCGGCGTCTACGTAGACGACCACCTGACCTCGGGCACGGCCTATTTGGACATTTTCAAGGGCTATTCGCGCCTCGTCGGCGGAAAGGTCTTTGCCCTTGGCGGGCGGTCCGGTTCGATCGAGCTGGAACGCTATATTGCACAGCATTGCATGATCATAGACCGGCACCGCTTTGACTCCGAGGAGCTGACGGTGCGGGATTTTGTGCTGGCGCTGGATAAAAGCTTTCGCTGGCGGCAAAAGAAAAGCGCGGCCCAGCGGTTGCTGTCGCCGCAGTCGGAGGACATGCGGCGGCAGATGTCGTGCGGTTTTCCGTGGGAGCAAAAGCTGGTCGAGCTTTCGCTGCTCGATTATTACCGGCTCGCTGTTTTTCGGGCGTGGTTCTGGAAAAACGAGCTGATCGCACTTGACCGTTTGACCGAAATCCTGCGTCAGAAGGATTTGGAAAAGCTGATGCACTGCGTCCGGCTGCTGTTGCAACAAGGGGCGGCGGTGATCCTTTTTGATATGGACGAGGAATTCTTATACCGGCACGCCATCCGAATCGACGTGGTTAAGGACCGGAAGACCTGTTACCGGCTCTATCCGGAGGAATACGACGGCCGCCTGTATGAGATTCTAGGCTGGAAGCGGCGCGGCGGCCGTGTGGATGAGCCTGAACCACAGCCCGGCGAACAGGTCGTGCTTGCCGTATCCGGACTCACCTTTCCCGCCATGCCGCCCCTCCGCTTTGAGATTCGCGGCGGAGAGATCGCTTTTTTGCGGGATGAAAATTACAACACGGTATCCCAGATCCGCGACTGTTTTTTGGGGAAAAAAAGCTGGTTGAGCGGCGTGTTTTGTCTGGACGGCAAGGTATATGAGCACGCGGAGCTGACCCGCGTGATCGGCACGCGAATCGGGATACAGATCGAGCGGCCCGACCGCCCGAGCGGCGTGCTGTTTGACAATTTGACCGCGCTGGATAATCTGTGCACCTGTCTGCTCCCCAAGGCGGGGCGGCATATCATGCACCGCAATCTGGTGGAAAACATCTTACAGGAAGCGTCCCGCTGGTTCAGCAGGGACGCGTTGCTGCGCCCGCTTCGCGAATGGCCGCTGCCCGAGCGGCTGCGGTTTTCTTACTTTAAGTGGTACTTTTTGAGCCCGCGTCTATTGATCTGCTTTTTCCCGTTTGCAGGTCAGGAATCGGCGCACCATGAGATGATTATCGATATGCTGGTTACCTGCGCGCAAAAAGGAATGGCAGTTTGGGTCGTGTCCTCGGGTATCGACGCGATCTGTGAGAAAACCGAAAACAAAGAATTCCTCAAACGTCTGCATTATCTGAACGAATAGCTTTGTGCGCCGCATTTTTCTTCTATTTCCCAAACCGGAACCAAAACCGTGGGCCGTCCGCGCCGTTTTCCGCGCCAAAGGGATAGCCGTGCAGCTCAAAAACCGCTCTTGCAATCGCAAGACCAAGCCCGGTGCCTTCGTCCGTCCGGGCGGGGTCGCCCTGATAATACGCAATCCAAAGCCGGGGCAGGATATCTTCGCCGATCGGCTCTCCCGTGTTTTCCACCGCGCACACGCCGTTTTCGATGCGCACGGTAATGCGACCGCCAACCGGCGTAAAGCGAACCGCGTTGCCCAGCAGGCTGTCGAGCGCGCGGGTCAATAGCGCGCGGTCGGCCAACGCTTCGTCCGCCCCGTCAGAAACGACCCGCGTTTCCATGCCCTCGGTCAGCGGCGCGGCGGCGTACAGCATATCCTCGGCCAGCGCGGCCAGCGAAAGGGGTTCGCGGCGCAACTGCTCCGCGCCCGCTTCCAGCCGCGACAGGTCGAGCATTTTTTTTACGCTTCCATCCATCCGCGCGGCCTGTTCTTGTATGACGGATAGATAATGCGTCCGCTTATCCGCAGCCAAGTCGCTTTGCAGCAGTTCGGCGCTGGCCGATAGCACGGCAAGCGGCGTTTTCAGCTCGTGCGCGAGCGCGTTTGTCGTGTCGCGCCGCACCTGTTCCAGCTTCTCTTGCTTTTTCCACACCCGGTTCAGCCGCCACGCGAGCAGCGCGGAGAGCACCAGCACCATCACAAAGCACAGCCCATAAACCGGCGCCAGCTGTTTCACTGCCGTTTTTAGGGGATAGGATACCGCGCCGTATACGACGGTGTAGGGGCTTTCCTGTACCGCACTGCCAAATGCATCAACCGGCAGCCGACGGTAAATCATTTGTAGCTTCCATATGCTTTCCAATTCCCCCTCCGGCTGATATATCATTTCATTTTTGGCAATCGGTTTTGCTTCCTGCACTTTTTTACGCAATGCTTGACGGTCGGCATCATCTCTCCGCGCGGCATAATTATCATACGATATTTTTTTGCGGCCCGCGGATAAGCCGGCCAGTATCTCACTGTCACCAAATAGCTTTTCCTGATACGTGAGACCTTCTGTGGATACACCTTCCGGCGCACGGTCAAACAGTACTTTTTCCTCACCTGTTCCTGATGCACTATAGCCCGTTTCGTGCACTTTTTCCACTCGAAACGCGCGTGTATAAATTTTTCTGGGGATCATGAATACGTCATCCAGCCATCCATCAATTACCATATCATATCGAATATCTCCCACTTGCGGCATTCCCTGTAAAGATTTATTCCGCTCATCGATCATAAAGCCCACGACAGCGCGCTGTTCTTCCTCAGTTAGCCAGCGGTCAAGATCGATAAAGCAATCGTTTTGATAGGAACGTGAGACACGCCAATAGTTCCCGGTCGCCATAACCGGCGTCCCATTTTTATGAATCAGCGCTAACTCTGCCTTGATATCTACCCCCGCATAATACTTGCGAGCAAGCAACGACTGAAGTGTATCAGAAAACCGCTCATCATCAGCATGAATTTCTCCAGAGCGCTGCGCGTTTCCAACACTGCGCGCGGCCTCATTCGCGCCGATCAACATGGATGAAATATCCATTTCGCGTTGTCTCTGCGCCGCCAAATACGTAAATCCCGCCATCGCGGCGACGCAAAAGGCCAGAAATCCCGCAAACACGCGCCAAAAGAAGCCCCAAAACGTCTTATGTTTTCCCTTCATCCTCATCCACCTCCAACCGGTAGCCCGCCTTGACGACGGTTTTGATATATCCCGCACACGGGCCGAGCGCCCTTCTCAGCTTTTTGATATGGCTGTCGATCACGCGGTCGGTGCCGTCAAAATCCCAGCCCCAAACGCGGACGAGCAGCGCTTCGCGCGACAGAAGCTGGCCCCGCTGCTCCATCAGCAGCCGCAGCAGCGCGAACTCCTTGGGCGGCAGGTCGAGCCGCGCGCCGTTCGCGAAAACCGTGCCGCTGTCCGGGTCGAGCGTAAGCGCGCCCACGGTCAGCCTGCCTTCCCGGGTCAGCCCCTTGGCGCGGCGCAGCAGCGCCTGCACCTTGGCATACAGCACGGCGAGCGAAAATGGCTTTACCACATAATCGTCCGCGCCCAGCCCGTAGCCATGCAGCTTGTCCGCCTCGTCCTCGCGCGCGGTGACAAACAGGATGGGCGCGTCGCCCTTTTCGCGCGCCGCGCGGCAAAGCGTAAACCCATCCGCTCCCGGCAGCATGATGTCGAGCAGCAACAGGTCAAACGTCGTTTCCTCGATTTGCCGCAGCGCCTCGCCGCCGTCCGCCGCCGGAACGATCCGCAGCGCGCCGCCGCTTTTCTCGGTAAAATAATCGGTTATAACCTCGCGCATCGCGGTCTCGTCCTCGGCAAGCAAAATCGTATACGCCATTCGGCAGGCCCCCTTTCTTTTTTCCTGCCCCCAGTATAACACGGCCATCTGTCCTTTTGATGACTCTTTGCAAAAAACTTCTATCTTACGGGAACCAATCGCGTGCCGTGCGCATCTTACGGTTATCAGGGAATGAAGAAACGAGGTGACACCATGGCACAAAATAGCATGGCCGTTCGCGCCGAGCACCAAGCGCGGTTTGTCGCGTTGATCGAGCAAAACCGCCGTTCCATGTTCCGCGTCGCCCGCGCTATTTTGTCCTGCGACGCGGACGCGGAGGACGCGGTCAGCCAAGCGACGCTGAACGCATGGCAAGCGTTCGGCCGCTTGCGGGACGACCGCGCCGCCACCTCGTGGCTGCTCAAAATCACGGTAAACTGCGCGCGCGATCAGTTCCGCAAGGGTGCGCGCGTCACCTATGTGGAGGACCTCGCGCCCTATGCGGGCGAAGCGGAAGCGCCGCTGATATCCGATTTGTGGGAGGCGGTATGCCGCCTGCCGGAGGATAGCCGCGCGCTTGTCACGCTCTATTATTATAACGGCCTTTCCATTGACGAAGTCGCGCATGTGCTGGGCATCCGCACGGGCACGGCCAAGTCCCGTCTCGCCCGCGCGCGCGGCAAACTCAAAAACATGTTAGAGGAGGATGCGCCATGAACGATTTTGATGAGCGCCTGCGCGCCCGCGCCGCGTATGAAGACTGCCCGCTGCCGCCCGGCTTTGCCGCGCGCTCCGATTCTTTGTTGGCGATCCTGCCGCAGCGCCGCCGGTTTCGTCCGCATATGGCCGCTCTGCTGGCCGCCGCCCTTCTTTTGCTGACCGCCTGCGCCGTATTGAGCGCCTTCGACTATCTAAGCGCCCGCGACCCGTTTCGCCAAATGGAGATGGGCGCCCTGTATGAACAGTATGCGCAGGATGTGGACCTGACCGGCAAAGCAAACGGCTACACCCTAACGATTGAAAAGATCGCGCTGGACGATAACACCTGCACCCTGTTTTACACGGTTCAAAGCCGCAAGGCGCTGCCGACTGTTCAGGAAATAGTTGCGGACGATAAAAACGCGCCCGACACTTGGCAGGCGCAAGCCGTCGGCATGTCCTTTCGCCTGACTGCAAATGGTGAAAACATCGGCACTTCCCTGCTCGACTGTATTTCCTATCTTGACGGCAGTCACAAAATGATTGCCCTCGAGCGGCTGAGCCTTGACACCCCCATCCCCTCCGGCACGAAACTGCAAATACATACGGAACTGACAGACCTGTCCGATCCCGCCCGCAACGGCGCGCGCTGGTTGTTCGATATCGCCGCCCAGACCGTACCGAGCGAGCATTACACCCCCGGCACTGTATTTGAGTGGAACGACGGTTTCTACTCGCACACCATTACAGTGGAAGCGGTCGACCGCTCACCGCTTGGCTGCTTTCTCACGCTGCACGATTCGCTGGGCGGAACAGGCCATCTGGATCCGGAATTTTCTCTGCGCGACCAGAACGGAAACGGCATCCCATACCGCCGCGCGTCGAATGTGGTCTCCGACCGATTTACCTATGAGCTGCTCGGCGATCTCACCTCGCTCACCGAATTGACCATCGTGCCGCTGCGCCCTGAAAAGAACGGCAACTTCCACCGTATGCTGATCCCGGTCGACCGCGTTCCGAAAGAGTTGCATGCTTACGGCTACGCGCTTACAACGCTTACGCTGGACAGCCGCCGCCTTTCGATGACCTTCCGGCCCGACGGCATGACCATTCCCCCCGCCCTTTATCCTGTTGCCGCGGATCAAACCGGAGAGGAGCTTTTTGATTCGTATGTGGATACCGCGGTGAGCCATCAGGACGGCTCGGTGCACATCACCCTATCCTTCCGTGAACCGCTCACACCGGACCAGCTGCGGCGGCTCACGCATGTGCGCCTGCAAACCCGCGTTTTCTCGCTTTCGGAAGACGCCGCCGTATCGATTGCCCTATGAAAACCAGCCGCCGCCGCTTGACAAGCAGCCGCCGTTCGTTTACAGTGGAGATACACGCAATAAGGAAGGAGCTTTTCATGGAAAGAACGTATATCATGCTCAAGCCGGACGCTTTGCAGCGCGGACTGAGCGGCGAAATTCTGGCCCGCATCGAGCGCAAGGGCTACCGCATCACGCACATGAAGACCATGCAGCTTGACGAGGCGATCCTGCGCGAGCATTACGCCCACATCGCGGACAAGCCCTTTTTCCCGGAAACGGTTACGTATATGGTTAGCGGCCCCGTGCTCGCCATGGTTGTAGAGGGGGAAAACGCGGTGCGCGGCCTGCGCATGCTGATGGGCCCGACCAAGTTCGAGGACGCGCAGCCCGGCACGATCCGCGGCGACTTCGCGCATTCGACCACCTACAACATCATCCACGGTTCGGACAGCCCCGAAAACGCCGAGATAGAGATCCGCCGCTTTTTCGGCGACCTCTAAGCGCCGATACGGCTCCGCAAAAACAAAAAGCCGCCGCAAGCGAACTTGCGGCGGCTTATATTTTGCTTTACTTGATCTTTTCTTCTTCCTTGACGTCCTTCATGGACAGGTTGACGCGGCCCTTGTCGTCGATCTCCATGACCTTGACCCAGACCATATCGCCTTCCTTAACAGCGTCCTCCACCTTTTCAATGCGGTGGTCGGCCATCTTGGAAATGTGAACCATGCCGTCCTTGCCGGGCAGCAGGTTGACAAACGCGCCGAACGCCATCAGGCGGACGACCTTGCCGTAGTAAATCTCGCCGGCTTCCGGCTCCTTAACAATGGCTTCGATCATCTTCTTGGCCTTCTCCGCATCGGTCGCCTTGATGGCGGCGATGGTGATGGTGCCGTCGTCCTCGATGTCGACCTTTGCGCCGGATTCGGCAACGATATTCTGGATCACGCTGCCGCCCTTGCCGATAACCTCGCGGATCTTATCCGGGTGAATATGCATGGTGGTCATCTTGGGCGCCCAATCGGAAACATCGGCGCGCGGCGCGTCGATCGCCTTCAGCATAACTTCGTCGAGGATGCCATAGCGGGCAACGCGGCACTTTTCAAACGCCTGCTTGATGATGTTCGGGGTCAGACCGTCGACCTTGATATCGACCTGAATCGCGGTGATACCCTTCTTGGTACCGGCCACCTTAAAGTCCATATCGCCGTAGAAGTCCTCAACGCCCTGAATATCGGTAAAGGTGGTCTCCTGACCGCCATCCGTGATCAGACCGCAGGAGATACCGGCTACCGGCGCCTTGATCGGCACGCCGGCGTCCATCAGAGCCAGCGTGGAGCCGCAGACCGAGCCCTGCGAGGTGGAACCGTTGGAGGAAACGACCTCGGATACCAGACGTAGCGCGTACGGGAATTCGCTCACCGGCGGGATCACGGGCAGCAGCGCGCGCTCAGCAAGCGCGCCGTGGCCGATCTCGCGGCGGCCGGGGCCGCGCGACGGGCGGGTCTCACCGACCGAGTAGGACGGGAAGTTGTAGTGGTGCATATAGCGCTTTTCTTTTTCTTCAAAGATGGTGTCCAGCTCCTGCGCGTCGCCCAGCGTGCCGAGCGTGCAAAGGGTGAGCACCTGCGTCTGGCCGCGGGTGAATAGGCCGGTGCCGTGTACGCGGGGCAGCACGCCGACTTCGGCGGCCAGCGGACGGACTTCCTCCATGCCGCGGCCGTCCACGCGCTTGCCGGAGGCCAGCCAGCGGCGAACGATCTTCTTTTCGAGCTTGTCCACGCACTCGTCAAGGAACGCGCCGTGCTCGGCGAGGTATTCCTCGGAAAGGGTGGCCTTGAACGCATCGACGACTTCGCGGATGCCCGCGTCGCGCACGGTCTTGTCGTCCGTATCCATGACGCGCTCAAACTCGGAAACACAGTCGGCTTCCAGCTTGTCGAACAGCTCATGGTCGATGTCGTGGTGCTCGTAATCGAACTTGGGCTTGCCGATCTGATCCTTGATATCGGAAATGAAGGCGCACATCTTCTTGATTTCCTCGTGCGCTTCCATCAGAGCGTCAAACATCGTATCCTCCGGCACTTCGTTCGCGCCGGCTTCGATCATGACGATCTTGTCCTTCGTGGCGCACAGGGTCACTTCCATATCGGAGACCTTGCGCTGCTCGGAGGTGGGGTTCATAACCATCTTACCGTCGATCAGGCCGACGGAAGCGCCCGCCACGACATAGTCGAACGGGATATCGGAAATAGAGACCGCGATGGACGCGCCCAGCAGGGACACGACCTCGGGCGAATTGTCAAAATCGTTCTCCAGCACGGTGCAGACGATGGAAACGTCGTTTCTCAGGTCCTTGGGGAACAGGGGACGCATCGGGCGGTCGATCTGGCGGGAAGCCAGAATGGCCTTTTCGCTCGGGCGGCCTTCGCGGCGCATGAACGAGCCGGGGATGCGGCCAACGGAGTAGAGGCGCTCCTCAAAATCGACCGAAAGCGGGAAAAAGTCGATGCCGTCGCGCGGCTTGGCGGAAGCGGTGGCGGTGACGAGCACGGCGGTGTCGCCGTAGCGCACCAGACACGAGCCGTTGGCGAGCTGTGCCAGCTTGCCGGTCTCGACCGTCAGCTTGCGGCCGGCGTAGGTGGTTTCAAAAACGCGGTGATCCTTGAAATCAAAGTGGTTGATGTTTGACATAGTTTGTCCTCCTTATTTTTGATCCCGGAGGGCGGCGAGCGGCTTTTAGCACTTGAAGCAGGGGCAACGTTTTGCCGGTTCACGGGTGTGCTGTGAACGGCAAATTTGCGGTTTGTCTCTCCTTCAACTGCTAAAAAACGGGCGGGCCGCCTTCCATTGAAATACAGAAACAGGGGAGCAGACTGCTCCCCTATTTTTCTCTTACTTACGGATGCCGAGCTTGGCGATCAGTGCGCGGTAACGGTTGATGTCCTTCTTCTGCAGGTAAGCCAGCAGCGAACGGCGCTGACCGACCATCTTGAGCAGGCCGCGGCGGGAATGGTTATCCTTCTTGTGGATCTTCAGGTGCTCGGTGAGCTCCTGAATGCGCGCGGTCAGGATGGCGATCTGGACTTCCGGCGAGCCGGTGTCGGTCGCATGGGTGCGGTTTGCTTCAATTACAGCGGTTTTGTCTTCCTTACGGATCATGGTATCTTTCACCTCATTATAATATTACCCACTGCGCCGGGCCGCGGAGGAGGGAAACTTGACACGGTAGGAACGTGCCCTGTATATCCGGCGGCTAAGCACGGGGCCAAAGTTACAATTATGATAACACAGTGCCGGGATTTTGTAAAGCTTTTTCTTGATTTTGCACATGCAAGGGCTTTTTGCATGGATTTTCCGCCGCTTTTTGTCGAATTGCACAGATGTAAACAAATTGTAAAGAAGCGATTTGTAAAATATGAATCTTGCCTAGAAAAGACAATAAGTGATATAATTCTTTTATTCGGTGGACAACCAGAGACATCCACCCTCTTTATTTTTCGGAAGAAACGCGGCGGGGCTGTGCAATCGTGCGGCCTGATGTCGCGTTCTTTTTTTAATCATTCGATCTCAACCGACCGGTTGGATCATTTCATATATTTTATGCGATTCCGGACAAGCTTTGTCCGGAATTTTTGTTATAATAGAGAAAACAGCTGAAAGGGGTGTTCCCGCCATGGAGACCGTTCCGGCCAAAACCATAGTAACGAACGCCAAGGCGCCCAGCGCATGGTTTGGGGCGCGTTATATGATGAACATCTACCGCGGCTGCTGTCACGGCTGCATTTATTGCGACAGCCGCTCCGAATGCTACCGGGTGGAGGATTTCGACACCGTGCACGCAAAGGAAAACGCGCTTGCCATTATCCGAAGCGATCTGAACCGCAAAACGCGTTCCGGCGTGGTGGCGACCGGCGCGATGAGCGACCCCTATAACCCGTTTGAGCGCGAGACCGAACTGACGCGCCACGCGCTTGAACTTATTTCCGCCTATGGTTTCGGCGCGGCCATCGCCACCAAGAGCGATCTGATCTGCCGCGATATCGACGTGCTGCGTGAAATACACGCAAACGCCCCCGTACTATGCAAAATGACCGTGACCACCACGGACGACGCGCTCGCGAAAAAGATAGAGCCGCGCGCCCCCTCGCCCACCCAGCGCTTTGACGCGCTCGCGCGGCTGGCGCAGGCCGGTCTGCCCACCTGCATCTTATTGATGCCCGTTTTGCCGTGGCTGACCGACAGCGAGGAAAATATACGCGCCATTGTAAGAAGCGCCAAGGAAGCGGGCGTGATGGGCATATACCCCGCCTTCGGCGTGACCATGCGCGACCGCCAGCGCGCCCACCTGTACGAAGCGCTGGACCGGGAGTTCCCCGGATTGCGCGAAAAATACGCGGCGCGTTACGGCACGCGCTATTCCTGCGGCGTGCCGCGCGCGAAAGCGCTGTGGCACCTATTCTCCACCGCGTGCGATCAGGCGGGCCTTTTCTACCGCATGCGCGATATCATCCGCCGCTACCAGCGCGGCTACGGGGATGGGCAGCTATCGCTTTTTCTATAACGCTTACGCCTTTTGCTGATACATTTTCCGGTCCGCCGCTTGGATCAGCTCGTCCGGCCCGGCGGCGGCGTCCGAACGCACCGCGCCAAAGCATAGCGATAGCGAAAACGGGTAGGCCGAGGTGTTGCTGCACGCGCGCAGCATGCGGTCGGCTTCGCGCAACTTGCGCCCGGCCTCTTCTTCGGTGTAGCCGGAGAAAAGCGCGATAAACTCATCCCCGCCGTAGCGGAACAGATGATCCGCCCCCGGCCGGAGCACGCGCCCGATCTCCTGCGCGGCCGCCAGCAAGTACGCGTCGCCCGCCGAGTGCCCGATCCGGTCGTTGACGTGCTTGAGCCCGTTCAGATCGATAAAGCACAGGCAAAACGGCTCGCGCCGGTCATACATTCCTTCAATGCGCTGCTGCGCGCACTGCCGGTTGAACAGGCCGGTCAGCGCATCGCGAAACGCCAGCGAGCGCAGGCTTTCCGTTTCCCTGCGCTGTAAGCGCACCTCGGCGCGCATTTTTTCATTTTGCTTCCGGTATAGGGACAGACGGCACATGCGGATGGTATACCACAGACCGTATTGATAGCCCACCGCCGTAAACACCGCCGATTTGATGCCCCACAGCTTGAGCACCAGCAGATTTTCCCCGGTGCTGTACAAAAGCAGGCCCAACGACAGATAACCGTAAAGAATCGCCGCCATCCATAAAAACACGCGCAAATGCTCCCTGCTGCGCATGACCAAGCGGAGCGCCCGGATACGGCCGGGCTTCAAATACAGCTGAAACACCAGCGCGGCCAAAAGGAAACCGGCCATGACCGGATACAACTTGATATTGTCCGCCTGACTGGTATTGTTATTCACCGCGTTCAGCGGCACATCGAGCACGAGCGTGACAATGCAGCGGCTGAGCATATTGAAGGTGAGCCCAATCAGCGCGCCTTGCAGCGCAAGCAAGCCGGAAGGCAGCAGGCCGCCGCGAAACAGCGGCAGCGTTTCGGCAAACAAAAGCGCGAACAGCAGCGTCCAGTTCACGATCAGGTGGAACTGCATCACGCTGCACAGGAAAAACACCGTGTAATTGACAAGGAACAGGCCCAGCGTGTACCGCACTGGGGCGGTGGGGCGCGCCAGCGCTTTGGCGGCGTAAGTAAAATACCGGTCGCAGTAGCAATAGGCGGCGGCAGCGGCTAAAAGCAGTCTCAGCACGTCACGCACCTCCCTGCACGGACCGACGGCCCCGTTGCTTATCCTGATACATGGCGGCGTCGGCCTGATCGATCAGCGCCTGCGCCTCGGGCGGCGTACCGCCCGCGTAGCAGGCCACGCCAAAGCTGAACGGGCACTTATCCTGACCACCGGCGAGCCGGTCGCGGACCGCGCGCATGCGTTTTTCGGCTTGCTCCTCATCGGCGGACGGCAGCAATACAAGGAACTCGTCCCCTCCGTAGCGCGCAAAAATATCCTGCGGCTGCTGCAAGCGGCTGAACCGCCCGGCAAAATCGCGCAGGTGGTCGTCCCCCGCCTTGTGGCCATGCCGGTCGTTGACCTGCTTGAGCCGGTCCAGATCGATAAATACGGCGGCAAAGGGCTCGCCTTGCTCCAGCATGGTCTGCATACGCGCCACGGCATAGCTGCGGGAATAAGCGCCGGTGAGCGCGTCGGACGAGGCGCTGCGGCGCAGCATGGCGGCGGTGCGCGCGTTGGTTTCGATCTCCTCGCGCAGCTCCGCGTTTTCCCCCTCCTCGCCGATGTTTTCCACAATGGCGCTGATATCGCGCAAGAAACAGGCGATAAGAAACAGCAATAGCGCGTTGCTGCCGATCAAAAACAGCGGCGTGTGCAGGGTAAGCGTATCAAACCGGCCCAGCATCCCATCCACCAAAATGGAAAGCACGCACCACCACAGGCAGCGGTTGAAGGGCCGAAAATCGCCCCGGCCCTCGTCCCGCGCGAACAAGGCGATCACCCGGCTATGCCGCAGCATGATCATGCCGCACGCCAGATCGGCCGTCATCGCCAGAATCAGGGTGAACAGCCGCCGCATCGGGTCGTTCATGGCGTCGGCCAAACTGAGCCGTCCCGCGAGCGCGACCGCGCCGATCGCCATCAGGTGCAGCGCCGCAAAGGTGACAAACCGTGTATGGAGCAGGGCCTGCCTCGTCAGCCACGCGCCGCGGCGCGGCAGCAGGCGCACAAGCTTTACCAGATAAACGAGCGAATAGAACGCCAAAAGCGGGATGCGCCATACCGTCAGCGCGGTAAACAGCAGCGCCGCCGGAACATACCCGGCGATACGCCAACCGAGCCCATCCCCGCATGGCCCGCACAGTGCATCATCCAAACGTAGGCAAACACGGCTGTGCAGCACGGACAGCACCACGACCAAAACTACCGCGACCAGCACAGCTGATCTACCCCTTCCTCATTTGTTGAATTTTTTTCCTATTTAAATATGCTACCACATCGCTCTTTGCTTTTCAAGCGCGAAGGCTGGTGCATTTCGCCGGTTTGGGCGCGCTAAAGTATCTCACGCGCGTAAATTACCACAAAAGGGCGCTTCTTTCGGAAATCTTAATATTTTCCTTTTACATTCCTTAATTTCTTACCGGCATACTGCTAGGTAGAGGTGATGAGAAGTGAAACGAGCAAAGCTGGCGCCGGCCGCGCTGTCGCTTGTTCTGCTGCTGACAGGGTGCGGCCCACAGCCTGCCGGGCCGGGTTCGGCGGATAGCGCGCGGTGGAACCCCGCGCTGAATAATATACTCGGCCTGACAGCCGAGCAGCGCTTGGAGGATTACGACTATTTCCGGGACACGCTGCAAAACAGCTACCTGTACCTTGGCGTGCACGACCGGGAAGTACCGGACGACCCGTCAAGCGGCATTTTTGACGAGTACCGCGAGTTGATCGCCGCAAACGATACGGACGAGGCCTTTTATACCGCGCTTTACAGCTGCCTATACCGTTTGAACGGATTTGGCCACCTGTGGCTGATCGAACCGGAGGGTTATCAAGCTACGGTGGAAGCGGCCCAACTAGGCGCTTACAGCGATAAGCCCTATTGGGCCGAGGTGATCGGCAGCCCAAAGGCCCGAGAGGGCTACGCCAAGCTATCCGCCTATTTAGCGGAGCGGGACAAGGACGATCCATATGACGGCCAGAGCCCCACGGTGGACGAGGATTACCAAAACCTGCGCACGATGCTGCTGCCCGGCGGTGAGATCGGCTACATCAAGATCGACAGCTTTCTCGCGCCGTATGAGTACGAGGAGGAACAGAACGCGCTTTTCGCCTTTTACGAGCAGGCCGCAAATTGCACCGACCTGATAATCGACCTGACCGAGAACAGCGGCGGCAGCGAGCTTTACTGGCAGAATCTGATCGTCGCGCCGCATATCGACCAGCCGCTCGCCTGCGAAAACTACGCGCTGCTGGCCAAAAGCGAGAATAACACGCCCTATATCGAATCCGCTTTCCGGCCGGAGGAGCTGCACCCGATCGCCGAACTGCCAAAGCTGCCCGCCTTTCAGCAAAGTGGCACCCAAGCCGCCACCCATTTTATAGTCAGCAAGCTTGCGGTCTCGCCCTCCGCCTACCGCAGCCCGTTCCGTGGACGCTTATGGTTTTTGGTGAATGAAAGCGTGTACTCGGCCAGCGAGAGCCTGTGCGTGTTTGCCAAACAGACCGGCTTTGCCACACTGGTTGGCACGCAGACCGGCGGCAACGGCATCGGCGCGCTCGACCCGGTTTATATGACGCTGCCCAACAGCGGCCTGATGATCCAGTACTCCATGATGTTCGGCCTGAACCCGGACGGTTCAAGCAGCGAGGAAGCGGGCACCACGCCCGATATCGTTTCGCCGGCCGGAGAAACGCCGCTGATCACCGCGCTGCGCGCCATCATCGAAAAATAGAACAAGAGGACGTTGCTATCATTCGCAACGTCCTCTTGTTGTGATCCCGCGGCTGTAAGCCGAAGGACTGATGATCGCTATCATGCGGCGGCGGACGCATCCTCCGTGGTGAGCGCGATGGTTTGCGTTTTGCCGTCCCACGCGACGCTCACGCCCGCCATGCGGCACAGGTCGCGCAGCTTGAAATAGTGGTTGCCCGCGATCTCATACGCCTTGCCTACAAGGGGCATATCCCCGATGGCCACGTCGCTCGTCGCGCGCACCGCGGTCTGGTCGCCGCCCGTAAGGGGCTGCAACTCGCCGCCGACCGGCGTATACGTCCCCTCCGTCAGCTGGATGTGCTTTGCCGCGCCGTCCCACGTGACGTTGAAGGCGCTTTTTGTGCCCGCGAACGCCATGGCCAGATCGCGCAGCTTAAAATAGTTGCTGTCCGCGATCTCGTACGCCGCGGCGGCAACCGGCTTGCCGTTCACCGTAACGCGGGCCGAGGATACCTTGGCCGTCTCCGTCAGCACCGGCGTGACGGGCGCGTGGTCCAGAATATACTGCACCGCCGTGTCCACGCCCTTTAAATAATCCGCGAAAGAGGGCTGCACCGTGATATCGGGCGGGAAGCTTTCCACATCATAGGGCTTTGCCGCGTCCAAATAGTCCGCCATATCGATAAATTTATTGGAATATTGGCCGCGCATTTTGGAATTTGGCAGCTCGAACGTGCTGATGGAACCGAAATGATCCACGCTGCCGCCCGTCGGCGTGCCGACCACCGCCGCGTCGACGTCCTTGAGTTGCACGGTGTTGATCAGCGCCGAGGAAAAGGTGCGGTCGCCGGCCAGAGCGTAAACCGCGCCGCCCTTTGCCAGAAACTGCTGCGCCTGATAGACGACCGGGTACAGCACGCCGTCCGACCCGCCGCCATTGTTCCGCAGATCGATGATAAATTTGGAATACGCGCCGGAGTCCAGCTTTTCCTTAATCTCGGCGGCAAAGGCAGCCATGGGCAGGTTTTCGTCCTCCCGGCACTTGTTATACTGCATATAGAGCGTGCCGTCGCCCAGATCGAGCAGCTTGTAGATCACGGCGCTGTCCGGCTCGGTCGCGGGAACGGCGGAACGCAAAAGCTTTTTGTTGATAAAGCCGTCGTCGCCTAGCGCCGTTTCCTCTTCCGCGGTCAGGATCGGCATATCCAGCACGGTCTCCTTGCCGTCCGTGCCGCGCAGGGTGACGGGCACCGTCTTTTCATCGCCCTTTACCACGCCGTAGTGCGCGAGCACCTCGAACACATACATGTTGCCGCCGAGCTGAACGCGCAGTCGCGTGTCGTTGTCGTAGCTAAGCATGGGCTTCAGGCGCTCCAGCAGCTCGTCCATGGACACGCCGCCGATCGCCGTGATCTCGCTGCCGACGTACTGCTTATATTCGCGCAATCCGCCGGTCATCGTCCAGCGGCCGTCGAACCATTCGGGCGCAAAGGGCAGCATATGTACCTGTGCGCCCGCGCTGCCGATGGCAAGCATGGTGTGCGCGTCGCCCGCAAGGGCGGCCAGCTCCTGCAGGGAGATCGCAAAATCAATATCGCTCGCCGTTGCGATCGTGCTCTCGATCGCGGCCTTTTTATCCGCCACCGCCTGCTTTGTCGTGTTCCGGTAAAAATCCGGGTGTTTCTCCGTCAGCGTCTGTACGAGGAAATCCAAATCCTCCTGCCTTTTGTCCGCTTCCGTGCCGCCCGCCGCAAAAGCGGAGACAGGCAAGAGCGCCGCCGCAAGCAGCGCCGCCAACCAGCGTTTGATCTTCATCCTGCTTCACTCCTTGTATTATTAAATTAACACAATAATATCATGTCCATAACGCCCTGTCAAGTGGTTCTATCAAATACCCAAGGGCGCATACAATGGCTGGGTAAAGGAGGCGGGGACAGACATGCGCAAGCTGTTTTACGCGGGATTGGGGCTGGTGCTTATTTTGTATCTGCTGCCCGCTGTTTATCAAATCATGGGGCGCGGGGACAAACTCGCGATCGACTTTGAAACGCTCGACCTGCCGGGCGCGGTACCCGCGAGCCAAACGCCGGAAGCGTCGCCCGGCGCGGCGCAGGATGAGACCGGCGACGCTGACGCGCCGCTCGACTATTCTTCCATTACCGTTTCGATCGACGGCAAGCCGGAAACCCTATCGTTGGAAAGCTATGTAGCGGGCGTGACGGCGGCGGAGATCGGCGATGAGTTCCCCGAAGAGGCTATCCGCGCGCAGGCGGTAGCGGCGCGCACCTATGCGGTCTATAAAATCTTTCGCGGCCGGCCGGACGCGCACCCGGACGCCGACGTATGCGACGATTTCCACCACTGCGCAGCCTACCGCGCGGATGCGGCAGAGGCTTCGACCGGCGGCGGGCTGACACGCGTGCAGCAGGCGGTAAAGGACACGGCGGGCCAAATTCTGACCTACAACGATGAACCGATCGCGGCGGTGTTCCACTGCGCGAGCGGCCCGCGTACCGAGACCGCGACCGATGTTTGGGGCGGGGACGATATCCCCTATTTGCAAAGCGTGGTCAGCCCCGGCGGTTCGGCCTGCGAGAAATATGAAGGCACGGTAAAGGTAACGGCGGATGAATTTCGGGAAAAGGTAAAAGCCGCCTTTCCGACCGCCGATGTATCCGGCAAACCAAAGTCGTGGTTTAAAGCCTCCGTGCGGTCGGAAGCGGGCGGCATAGAGACCATCAAGCTGGGCGGCGTAACGGTTGAGGGCACGGCGGTGCGCGAGCTGTTCGGCCTGAACTCCACCAACTTCACCGTCACCACGGACGAGGACGCGATCACCTTCCACACCATCGGCTACGGCCACGGCGTGGGCCTGTCGCAATACGGCGCCAAATACCTTGCCGAGCAGGGCGAAGATTTTGAAAAAATTTTAACGCATTATTATCCCGGCACGTCGCTCACGCAAATTTAATTCAAAAAAATCCGCTTTTTTTATGCTGTTACAAATCATTTTTCATCAGGCCCGAAACGAAGTATAAATGAAATTCCTCCTGTCGATACTATTGGCAACGGAGGTAAAGGGACATGAAAAATTATCAATCCAAACACGTATCCACACTATCCACACGCGGCTTTTACACGATTTTGACCATATGCGCGCTGATCATCGCGGTATCGGTCTATGTGCTGACGAGCACCGCTTCGCGCGGTCAGGAGGAAGGCCCGGCGACGATCTCCACACCGATCATCGCGCCGACCGAAGCCATCCCCGACCTGTCGGGCGACGAGCCGGTATCCGCCGACGAACCCGAACCGGCGGAGCCCGCGTCCGCCACGGCGGAAACGGAAGAGAAGGAGCAAGCTCCCGCCGTGGTCGAAACCGTGCACGCGCCGGTCTACGTCCGTCCGACGTCGGGCGCGATTATCACCCCGTTTTCGGGTGACGAGCTGCTTTACCAGCCGACGCTTGGCGATTGGCGCACGCACACGGGCACCGATATCGGCGCCGAGCCGGGCGAGCCGGTGCTTGCCCTGACGGATGGCACGGTTATTTCGGTCTATGACGACGCGCTGTACGGCACGAGCGTCACCGTATCGCACGACGCGGAGCTGACCACCACCTATTCCGGCCTTGACGCGGTGCGCGTTTCCGCCGGTCAGGCCGTGGAAGCGGGCGAGACCATCGGCACCTGCGCGGAGACCATCGACGCGGAAGCCGACCTTGGCACCCACATCCACGTGGTCGCCCAGCGCGCCGGCACCAACATCGACGTTCTGGAGCTGCTCGGGGAAGCGGAAACTGAATAATGAAGTAAGACGGGGCTGGGGCTGCGACGATTTACGTTTCGTCGCAGCCTCCGTTATTTTTGAAGGCTCGCTGTGCTCGCGATATCATCCGCGGCAGTAGCCGCGAGGACGGTGCGGCTCCCGCCGCAGGGGCAAAGGGGAAGGAACAACCATACGGTTTTTCCTTCCCCCTTGACCTCCATTCATTTCCTTTATTACTGTCCGTGGGCGGTGTTTGCCGCCCTTTTGTGATACATATAATTTGCCATGGAGCCGTACCGGGTGCCAAGTGATTCAGTGGACGGGTTGCTTCGCTCGGCCGAACCGGCCTGCTCCGCGCGCCCATCTTTGTTGTCGCTTCGCTTTCGGCGGGCTGGGGTCAGCCCGCCCTACTGTGGCGTATTTTATTGCAAGCAAAGCAAGTATCCGCAGGCTTCCCATACGCAATAAGGACATGTTTTTTTACAAAAGCGCAGCGATTTCCAAACACTTTGCACCTGTAGGGCGGGCTGCCCCCAGCCCGCCGCAAGCGAAGCGCCCAGACATGCGGGCGCGCTAATCAGGCCGGTCCGGCCGAGCGAAGCAACCCGTCCACTGAATCACTTGGCACCCGATACAGCTCCATGACAAATTGATTATATAGCAAAAGGGCGGCACGAATAGTCCTCCAGTCGGGAGATGGGAAAAGGAGAGGAATCCATAAAGGGGAGGAAAAACCGTCTGGTTTTTCCTCCCCTTTATGCCCCTGCGGCGGGCGCCGCACCGTCCTCGCGGCTACCGCCGCGCAATATATTGTGAGCGAAGCGAACCTCCTACAAAACGAAGGCACCGGCCCCGCCAAGTGCGGGAAGCCGGTGCCTCTTCTTCTTCATTTCTAATCACATTTTACGATGCTGTGTAGTTTCCTGTTACCCCGCCGCCCGCGACGGTGATGACATCATCCGAAAACAGGAAATTGATCTTGCCGTCCACGCTCTTGGCGGTGTTGCCCGCAATCTGCGCGTTGCCGGTGGTGCCGTCTGAGAATGCGAACTCAAACGAGCTGCCATCCCCCTGCAGCACATCGAGCGTTACCTTGGCCGGGCCGGTGTAGCTGCCTTCCCAATCGCAGACCGCGTCCACGGTGGGATCGTACAGCGGAAAGGTAGCATAATCATCCAAAACGCCGTCGCCCAGATAATTGTACTTGTCGCCCGTCTGCTGGTCGACCGCGACACGGCCGACGGAAGCGCCTTCGAGGTCCTTTACATCGATCACAAAGTAATCGTGCTGGCTCTCTTCATCCTTGCCGACGGTGAGCGTTTCGTCGGTCAGTTCGGCGGTATAGTGGTCATCGTTTAGCGATTCCACAACGCGAGCCTTGGCTTCCTCGCCGGTCAATCCGGTGCCGGGCGCGGGGTCTTCCGGCGTTTCCGGCGGTTCGTCGGTCGGGTCGGTCGCGCCCTGTTCCGTCGCGGGCGGCTCGGTTCCGGCCTGCGGATCGGTCACGGGCAAATCATCCTTTCCGCAGCCGGCCAGAACGAGCGTAAGCAGCGCGATAAGCGCCAAAATTCGTTTCATTTCTCCCCCTGCCTCCTTTTGCGCACGGTTGTAAAGTGCGTCGAGTCGAAGTATACCGTTACATCATACCGTATTTTATGCAAAAAAGCAATGGGATTTTTCCGAGAAGAAACGACCTTATTCCGCAGTTTCCTCCGCTTTCAGCAACTTCTGCCCCTTCTTCGGCTTCTTTTTCCGATTTGTGAAACGCGAAGCAAGGCTGTCGATCAGCGAGTAATAAACCGGGGTAATGAACAGCGTGGCAATGGTGGAAATAATCATACCGGTGACCATAACGATCGCCATGGGCTTCATCATTTCGGAGCCCTCGCCGCCCGAGAACACCATGGGCAGCAAGCCCAAAATGGTGGTGAGCGCGGTCATGAGCACCGGACGCACACGGCGCGGACAGGCGTTCAGGATCGCTTCGTTTTTCTCCTCGCCCGCGTCGCGGCGCTGCTGGATATAGTCGATCAGCACGATCGAGGAGTTGACCACCGTACCGGCCAGAATGATAACGCCGAGCAGCGCGACCATGGAAACCTTGTTGCCGGTAAAGAACAGAAGCGACATGGAGCCGAGCAGACCGATCGGCAGGATCAGCATGATCGCCACCGGCAGCACGAACGAGTTGAACTGGCTGGCCAGAATGAAGTACACCAGCAGGATCGCGGCGCCCAGCGCCAGCATCAGCGTGCCGGTGGTCTCGGCCATATCGGCGGCGGCGCTCGACCCGTCGTCTATCTCGACGCCGTCCGGCAGATCATAGGTCGCAAGGAATTCGTTGACGCGCGTGGCCATGCCCGCCGAATCGCCCGATTCGGAATCGCCCGATATCGTAACGGTTTCGTTCTGGTTTTCGCGCTCGATCGACTGCGGGGCCAGCTCGGTGTATACATCGGCCACCATGCTCAGCGGCACGGTGCCGCCGGTCGGCACCGGAAGCTGCATGGACTTGAGCGCGTCGATATTTTTAGAGGCGCTGTCGTCGCCGGAAACGGTGATGTCGTACTCCTCGCCCTTCATGCGCAGCTTGGTAGCGACCGAGCCGGTCAGCTCGCCGCGCACCAGACCGCCGATGGAGGCGGCCGACAGGCCGAAACGCGAAGCGTTCTCGCGGTTCACCTTGACCGCGATACGCGGCACCTGCTCGGCGGCGGAGCTCTTGACGTTGACCGCGTCCGGCAAGCGGGACAGTTCCTCCGCCAGATCGTTTGACACCTGACTGAGCTCGTCATAGTCCTTGCCGGTCATTTTCAGGCTGATCGCGCTGCCGCTCACGCTCGACATCGAGCTGGACGACGAGACCGTGATCTCGCAGCCCGCGATATCCTGCAGGTCGCGGCGCAGCTGGTTGGCCACCTGCTTTGCCGAGCGGTCGCGGTGCTTGCGCTCGACAAGCGTAATGCCCACGCTCGCGCTGGACGAGCTCGACATCATGGAGGAGGAGTTGCCCGTGGTGTAATACAGCAGATCCATTTCCGGGATCGTATCGGTCGCAATGGTCGCGATACGTTCCTGAATGGCCGCCGTTTCCTCCATCGAGGAGCCGGTCGGCATGCCGACCGAGACGCTCAGCTCGCCCTGATCCATTTCCGGGATCAGCTCCATGCCGGCAAGTCCGATGCTGATGATGGAACCGACACAGATCACTACCGTGAGCAGCATGCCCACCGCGCGGCGCGTGATGAACAGCTTCAGCACCGCTTTATACTTGCGCATCAGCGGCTTGTCGGCGATAAATTTATCCTTTACATCCGGAATGGTAACCATCCGGTGGCGGCCGCCGCGATCGAGCAGGATATAGCACAGCAGCGGCACAAGGGTAAGCGCGATGATCAGCGACGAGCCGAGCAGCGCGCAGATCGTGATACAGAACTCGCGGAACATCATACCGGTCATACCGCCGGAAAGGCCTATGGGCAGGAATACCGCCACGGTCGTCAGCGTGGACGCGGTGATGGAGAGCGAAACCTCGGCCGCGCCCTTGGTACAGGAATCCCAGCGGTCGTAGCCGTCCGCCCGGTATCGGAAAATGTTATCCAGCACAACGATTGAGTTATCCACAATCATACCGACGCCGAGCGCAACGCCGCCGAGCGACATCATGTTCAGCGTGATGTTCAGGCCCTTCATGATAAGGAACGTGAACAGGATACAAAGCGGCATCGCGATCGAGATCGCCGTGGTCGCGCCGAAATCACGCAGGAACAGGAACAAAACGAGCGCGGCGAAAATAACGCCGAACACGATGTTGGAGATCGCGTTGTCAACCGACAAGTTGATAAATTCGGATTGATCCATGAGCATATCCCAAGAAAGCGCCGCGTTCTGGCTGACCAGCTCGTCGAGCTTGGCCTTGGCGCGTTCCGCGATATCCACCGTGTTGGAGCCGGACTGCTTGTTGACGGAAAGAAGGATACATTCCTCGCCGTTTACCTTGGCGAGCGAGTTCTGATCCTTATGCGCCATGGAAACGTCCGCGATCTGGCTCAGGCGGACGGTGCCGCCGGTGGGCAGCGAGATCAGCGCGTTTTTCACATCGTTGACCGATTCGTACTGGCCGTTCGTGCGGACCGACAGCGTCTGCGAGCCGCTGTCCAGATCGCCGCCCGGCACGGCCATGTTGTCCGCGCCGATCTGCTGGGCCACGCTCGAAACGGTCAGGTTATAGCCCTTGAGCTTGACAGCGTCGGTCTTGACCGCGATCTCGCTGTCGTAGCCGCCCGATACGTCGACCGAAGCGACGCCGTCCAGACGGGAGAGCGCGGGAGAAAGCTCATCGTCCGCGATGGACTGCAAGGAGGCCAGATCGTTGCCGCGCAGCGCGACCATGATGACCGGCATCGAATCGATGTCGAGCGACATGACCGTGGGTTCGCCCGCGTCGTCCGGCAGGGACGACTTCGCCATGCCGATCTTATCGCGCAGGTCGGCCATCGCGGTATCGATCTTGGTATCCTCCGTAAACTGAATGACGATCACGCTCATGTTCTCCGAAGAGGACGAGGTGAGCGTATCGAGGCCGGACATACTGGCGCAGACGCTCTCGAGCGGATCGGTCACCTGCTGCTCGATATCGTCCGGGCTCGCGCCCGCGTACGTGGTGAACACGATGGCGATGGGCACTTCCATGGACGGCATCAGCGAAAGCGGCAGGGCTTTAAAGCCGACAAAGCCGAAAATGGCGATTAGGATAAACGTCAGGATGGTCATGACCCTGCGTTTGATGCAAAGCTGTGCGATTTTCATATGCCGCTCAGCCCTCCCCGCCGTCGTCCTGAGACGCGGCCGGGCTTTCCTCGCCCGCGGTATCGTCATCCGATACGACACGGACGGCCGCGCCATCCGACAGGTAGGATTGCCCCTTGGTCACGACCAGATCATCCGGCTCCAATCCGGAAACGATCTCGGTCAGGCTTTCGCCGACCAGACCGGTCTCCACCGGCAGGCGCATGGCGCTTTTACCGCCTTCCCCATCGTCCTGCACGATATAGACGAACTGTCCGTCGGTGCCGGTCAGGATCGCTTCGGTCGGGATTTGGATGGTGTTGTCGCGCCTATTGGTATAGAAGGTCACCGTGGCGAACGCGCCGATGGGCGGCGTCACGCCGCTCGGCAGCGAGATCGACACATCGTAAAGGCTGGTCTGCACGTTGGCGGCCGCCGGTACGGAAGCGATCTTGCCCTTTGCCGTCTTTTGCTCGGTGGAGGCGATGGCCAGATCGACCTCGTCCCCCGCCTTGATATTGGTAAACACATCCTCGGCAACGGAGACCTTTACCTCTACCTTGCTGTCCTCCGCGATGACCACGGCGGGCTGCGCGGACGAAGCCATGCCGCCGCGCACAACGTTCACCGAGGTAATCAGGCCCGCGCAGGGCGAAACGACCGTGCCGTTTTGCGCCTGCTTATTGATCTGGTCGATCTGCGCTTGGATCTGCGCCAACGAAGCCTTCTGCTGCGCCTGCGCCTGATTCAGACCGGCGGTGGCCTGTTCCAAAGCCTGCTTTGCCTTGGTCAGGTCCTGCTCGGCCGCCGCGCCGGCTTCGTACAGCGCCTGCGTGTTATCCACCGCGGTCTGCGCCTGATCGATGCTGATGCGCGCCGACTGGATGGCTAGATTGGTCGCCTGCTGGGTTGCAGCGTAAGACTGCTGCAGCGCGGAAAGCGAGGAGGTCACGTTAGAAGTATCAACCGTAAACAGGACCTGCCCCTTGTTTACCTTGCCGCCTTCCTTGACCGGAAGCGTGAGCACCTGTCCCGCGAGCATCGGGAACACCTGCACCTCGTTTACCGCGGCGACCTTGCCGGTCAGCACCGACTGCGCCGACATCGGCCCCGCGAGCGCCGGGGTTACCTCTACCGCCGTGCCGACCGGCGCTTCTTCTTCCAGCTCTTCCTCTTTGCCACAGCCCGCGCAGAGAATCAGCGCTCCCGCGAGCGCGGCTGCTATGATACGTTTGGTTTTCATGCGGTTCCTCCGTTATATGTGATTACTGCCTGATCCCGTCAGGATGCAGAACTGATGACGCCACGCTTGGCCCACTGGTAGTTGTTGTACGCGGTGAGCAGATCGATCTTTGCACTGTCGATCGCTTCCCGCGCGGTCTCCAGCTCATCCTGCGCGTTTAAATAGTCGAGTTTGGAGATCATGCCGCGCTTATACTGTGTTTCCTGCACATGGAAGGTCTTCTGCGCCTGCTCCCAGTCGGACTGGGCCGCGCCGAGCATCGTTCTGGCTTCCTCCAGCGCTTTGTACAGCTTGCGAAAGGCGACGGTCGCCTTTTCCTTTTCCGCGTCCAGTTCGATCTGCGCGGCCTTATAGGCGTACAGGTTGTTGGTCTTGTTATTTTCGTAATCATCCGAAGCCTGACGCACCGCGTCCTCCTTGGACCAGATGGAGTAGCTGTTTTTCAGCGCTTCGGCCAGATCGGCGGCATAGTCCACCCCGCCCGCCTGCTCGGGTGCGACCTCGGGCAGCGCGGTGGTAATGATCTCGGTGCCGATGGCGTAGCCGCACTGCACGGCCAGCGTGTTTTTCAGGTTTTCCGCCTGCGTTTCGATGGTGTCGAGCGCGGCCAGCACGGTCTCGCGCTGGCTTTGCAGGCTTTTCAGGGTGTTCTGCCCCGCCGCGCCGAGGGATACGCGCACGCGGGTCGCTTCGATGTTGCGTTCCAGCTGCTTGAGGCTGCGCTCCCGCTCGCTGTGCGAGAAAGCCAGCGACTGGAGCGAGATATAGGTGCTTTCCGCGCCCATGCAGATCAGGTCGGCCGCGTTTTCAGTCTGCCTTCTGGTGCTGTTCACCGTAAACTCGTGCTGTTCCTCGTCGTCGTCTTCTTTATCCTCCAGATCGTCGTAGGACGCCTGCGCCGCTTCCAGACTTTGTTGCAGCGCGTAGCGCTGGGCCTTGAGCGTATCGCGCAGCGCGGTCTCGCCTTCGGGCAAGGCGGCGATCGCTTCGTCCAGCTCCTTGATCTGCTTGGTGTACTGGGCAATCTCGTTGTCCGTGTTCCAGTAGTTTGTTATGTAGCTGTCCCCGGGATCGGTTTTTTCCACGCCGGTGAGCGTCGACTGTCCCGCCTTGATGGAGACGTTGTTCTCGCGCACGGTTTGCTCCAGCGTTTCAAAGGAGAGCGTTACCGGCCCCTTTTGCGTTTCGGTCTTGTCGGTCTCCGCGGCGTCCGCTGCGTACGCGGGCACGCAAAAGCCCGTCAGCATCAGCGCGGTTAAGCCCGCGGCTATATATCGTTTCATTCCTTCGTTTCCTCCTGTTTCGCCTAAGCTGCGCCGCTTTATACCAACCCTTGCTTGGCCCACTGGTACTTGTTGTACGCGCTGGTGAGCTGTAGCCCCGCGCTGTCCACCGCGTCCTTCGCGCTGTCCAGCGTATCCTTAGCCGCCAAATAGTCCATTTCGGATATCATGCCGTGCTTATATTGCAGCTCGGCTGTTGAGAAATCCAGTTCGGCCTGCCGCAGCGCGGCCTCGGTGGCGGTCAGCGTGGTCTGGCAGTTGCGAACGGTTTGGTAGGTGGTAAGAAACGCGCTTTCTACCGCTATCTTTTCGGCCGCCAGCGCGTCCTTCGCGCCGGCCACCGCTTCGGCCGTGCCCGCGATCGCCGTATCGTAACGGTTTTGCGCGTCGCGCAGGTCGCACTGCTTCTGCCAGATGGAAAAGCTGTTATCCTTAGCGGAAGCCAGATCGGCTTCATACTTCATCTTACCCAGATCGGCCGCGCCGGGAACGGGCAGTACCGACGGCAGCACCAGCGTGCTCGCGTCGAAGCCGCACATCAGCGCAAGGCTGCTGGCCAGATTTTCGCGCTGCGTCGCCAGCGTGGTCATGTTGACCGCAAGGCTCTGCCGCGCGTGCCGGGCGGTGTCGATCTGGTACTGGCTGATCATGCCGAGCTTGCGGGTGGTCTCCATCATCGAAAGCGTGCGGTCGAGCTGCGCGAGCTGACGGTTCAGCCCCACCTCCGTGCTTTGCAGGGTCTTGATGCCGATCAGCATATCCTGCGCGCCCATCGCAAGCTGGTCGGCCACGTTCGCCGCTTGCTTTCGCAGGTCGTACACCGCGTCGTCGATCGCGGAGGCGTAGGCCTGCTGCTGCACCGGCATGGTCAATTCGTTAAGCTGCAAGCTCTTTAAATTGTCCTCCAGCAGCTTTTTCTGCGCCGCGTAGGTTTTGTACAGGTTATCCGAGGGTTCCAGCCCCTCCATCGCCGCGTCCAGACCGGCGATCAGGTTTTTGTAATTCTCGATCTGCACTTGGATCAGGCCGCCCTGTGCCGCGTATTGATCGGAGATGTCTGATACCGTGTCAATGCTGGACGCTATGTTTTTTAGCGATCGCACGGTCGAGTTGTTTTCCCGCACCGCGCGTTCCACCGCCGTCAGGCCCATTTCTTTCACTGTGACCGGCATTCCACTAACGGCGGGGGCCTCCGTACCCTGTGGTGCCTGCGCGGCCGCCTGTCCGCCGTCCTCCGCCGCGCCCGCCGGCGCGGCCAAAGCAGCAAGCAGCGCCGCCGAGAGCAGCGTGCTGACAAGCCGCCGTCCCTTGTTGCTATTTTGCTTCATTCGGTTCTCTGTTCCTTTCTCTACCGTCGCTGCCAAGCGGCCGCGACCATGCCTGTAGAATACGTTTCGCTCGCCAAACGCGGGGCGCTCCCCCAAGCGCGGCGCACGGCGGGCGATATGCGGGGTTTGCTACCTCAAATTTAAGGTTCGTTCCATAATCGCAAGACGTAGTTATATTACCACAACTTTGCCCTTCAAAACAAGCGTTCGCGTGTATTTTAGACATCTTTAAGGGAAGTGTTGCATTTATTCCGCCCTGAATTTGACACCGCGCGCATGATTCCCCTATTCTTTCCCCCGTTTTCCTTCGCATAATGACCAATGGCAAGCCAAGAAATTACAGCGGTGCGCCAAAAATTTGCAAGACCGCTTGCAAGCGCCCCGGCAACAGGCTATAATAAAGGTGCCCTTGTATGAGGACAACCTTAATATTCTAAAGGAGAGAAGAATAATGGGAATCTTAAAAATTGGCGTAGTGGGCTGCGGCCGTATCGGCAAGCTGCACATCAACAACCTGATCAACTCGGTGCCGGGCGTGCAAGTCGTCGCCGCTGCCGATCCGATGCTTGACAAATCCGGTGCGCGCGAGTGGCTGGCAGAGCGCGGCGTTACCAATGCCTCCACCGATTTTATGGACGTGATCAACAATCCTGAAGTGGACGTTGTTTTCGTTTGCTCCTCCACCGATACGCACTGCGACGTTTCCATGGCCGCTGTCAAGGCCGGCAAGCACGTCTTCTGCGAGAAGCCGATCGATTACGATATCGACAAGATCAAGGCGCTGCTCGCCATGGTAGAGGAAAAGGGCGTGAAGTTCCAGGTCGGCTTCAACCGCCGCTTCGACCACAACCACAAGGCCGTGGCTGACGCTGTGAAGGACGGCTCCATCGGCGATCCGCACATCGTTGTTGTTTCCTCCCGCGACCCGGAGCCGCCCCCGGCTTCCTATGTTGCTGTTTCCGGCGGTATTTTCTACGATATGATGATCCACGACTTCGACATGGTCCGCTACGTGACCGGTTCGGAAGCGGTAGAGATCTCGGCTGTCGGCTCCTGCCTCGTCAACCCGAAGCTGCAGGAAGAGTCCGGCATTCCGGACGTTGACACCGCTGTTGTAACCCTGAAGATGGCCAACGGCTGCATCGCCGTGATCAACAACTCCCGTCAGGCTGTTTATGGCTACGACCAGCGCGTCGAAGCGTTCGGCTCCAAGGGCATGGCTTCCGATGCGAACGATCTGGTCAACACCACGACCGTTGTCACCGTGGACGGCGCCAAGAGCGAGAAGCCGGTTTGGTTCTTCCTCGAGCGCTACAATCAGGCGTTCATCGAGCAGGTCATCTCCTTTGTCGATGCGATCCAAAACGACAAGCCGACCGCCGTTGGCGCTATCGACGGCCTGCGTCCGGTTCTGATGGCAAAGGCTGCTACCGAATCCTGCCGCAACGGTGGCGTTTACGTAAAGGTAGAGGCATAAGCACATATGCATCAAAGAGCGTCCGCTTCGGCGGGCGCTTTTTTTGCGCCCTTATTCCTCTTGCTCCGCTTCCTTGGGATCGCTGGCCGCTTCCATAATAGCCTGCGCAAAGCCCATGATCGCCTCGCTTTTTATCATCGCCAAGCCGCCGCCCTGCGCTTCATCGCCTAAGACGAGCAGTAGGTCGCCCGGGTGGATGCCAAATAGATCCCGCGCTTTCTTCGGGATAACGATCTGCCCCTTTTCCCCGACCTTTACCGTGCCGAAAATATGTTTGCCATGCTGCTTCACCAAATCAGTTCCCCCAGTTGATAAAAGTATGAAAAATATGAATTGTGCGATAAGTATACAACTTCTCTCCTTTCATGTCAAGGCCTTCCGAAAGGGCTTTTCGCAATCTGATCGCGGTTTCTTAAAAAAATTTAAGGGGCGTGCGATAAAGCCCGCGGCCGGCGCATTATCCTTACAAAGGCGGAAGCGCCGCGACGAAAGGATGGATCGACATGAAAAAGAAAAGGTTAGCACTTCTCGCCCTGCCGCTGGCGGGCGCGTTCGCCCTCGGCGCGGCTGCCGCGGGCGGCGTTCAGCAGATCACCGCATACCTCCGGCCCGACGTGACCGTGGAACTCGACGGCTACCGGCAGGTCATGACGGACCGGAACGGCAACACCGTTTACCCTGTGGAGTATAACGGCTCGACCTACCTGCCGATCCGCGCGCTCGGCGAAATGCTGGGCCAGCAGGTGGTGTGGAACCCGGATACCCTGACCGTTGCGCTTTCCGCGCGCACCGGCACCCCGGCAGAATCGCTGAGTCCCGCGGCCCTGCGTTCGCGCATGACGGCGCTCGAAAACCGCTACGCTTCGCTCGCCGCCGATCTCCGCAATACCGACAAGGCTTCCTCCTACGCGGAAAACCAAAACCGCTACGGCAAGCTGGAGGAACGCCGCGAAGCGATCGAGGACGCGGCCACGTTTTTACTGATCGACTGCCGCGAAGCGCGGTACGGCGGAACCCTGACCGCGAGCGAGTATCAAGCGCTGCAAGACCGGCTTGCCACCTTGGAGGATCAACTGGACACACTAAAGGATAGCATACGCACCAAATTCGGCGTCTATGAGGACGGGGCGAAAACCGAGCAGGCGCTCCGCGGCGAAGCCGACCGGCTGGACGCCGAGCTGACCGCATTGCGGCGGCAGGTAGCCAATGTGGAAGCGGCGGACAGCAAGTCCGTCTGGAAAACGCGTGACGACGAAGCGCGCGCCGACTGGCGTTCCTTCCGCACCGACGTGCGCGCGTTGCAGCTTGCGCTGAACGACAGCCTGCGGCGTGACGTCATCGGCTACACCGCGTACGACGAGATCCGCGCGGACGCCGACGCGCTGGACACCGCAAGCAAGGAACTAGGCGACCGGCTGGATCGGGCGCAGGCCCGCTGGGACGGCACGGCCACACAGCCCGGCGCCGAGCCGTCGGGCAAGGATTATGAAGGCTACTTGGATGACCTTGCCGCTCTGGAAACAGATTCGGAAGCCCTGCTCACCGATGCGCGCGAATTTTTCACCAGCAAAACGCAGGACCGGGACGCTTACCGCGCGCTCGAAAAGCGGCTGGATACGCTGGATGACCGCGCCGACCGGCTGGAAGACGCGGTGGAGGACAGCCGCAAGCTGAGCCGCCAGCAGGCGCACGAGCTGCTCAGCCGCCTTGACAAGGTGGAAAACAAACTCGATCAGGCAGACAATTTTCTTGACAAGGCGGAAGACCGCTATGACGACGACCACGATGATGACGATCACGACGACTGGGACGATTGATCCCTTGCCCCCAGCGCGCCGCGCCGAACAGGCGCAAGGAGGAGGGCATTTCCCTCCTCCTTTCCAGCTTGTCAAAGAGCCCCTCGCGCCGCAGCGCATATAAAATGGAAACTTGAAGCAAAGCTTCAAGTTTCCAAAAAGTGGGAGAATGTATCCAAATGTCATTAAGATAAGCTTTACCCGATTGTCATTCTGAGGAACAGAGTGACGAAGAATCTCGCGCGTTCGCGCGATTTTCGGTAAATTCCGCGCGTTCGCGCGAGATCCTTCGCTTCGCTCAGGATGACAAACTTACAAAAATTCATTAACTTAATGACATTGAGCATGTATCTCACTTTTTTAACAAACCGGCGGAGAAGTGTGCCCAGAGGGCGCGCGCCGAAGCCGGAATACTCGATCGAAATGGGGCTTTGTTTCGATCGACAGACTGTCAAAAATAGTTTTTTGACAGTCTGGGAAGGAGGAGGGCGTTTCCCTCCTCCTTTCGCCTGTGGCGAACGCCGCGCCGCTCACTTGAATTTCCCCGTCCGCTCTGCTACACTGTAAAAAACGGGGCCAAAAGGGGGAACGGGCCATGCTGTTTACCATCGCAGAGCCAAAAGCGGACATAGACGCCGTCGCGTTGGAACGGATGCTGGCGGCTATCGCGCTTGGGGACGGGTCGGCCTTTGAAGCGTTTTACCGGGCGACCGAGCGCACGGTATACACCTTTGCCCTTTCGCTTACCCGCAACGCGCCCGATGCGCAGGACGCCATGATGGAGACCTACCTTGCCGTGCGCACCGGCGCCGGACGGTATCTGCCCATGGGCAAGCCGCTCGCATGGATTTTTACCATTACCAAAAACGCGGTGCGGATGCAGCAACGCAAGCTAAGCCGCGAAACGCCGCAGGACGAACTGCCCGAGACCGGCCCGCCCTGCGCTGCCGATGAAACGGACAGCCTCGCCCTGCGCGAAGCGCTTACGATCTTAGCCGAGGACGAGCGCGAGATCGTTCTGCTGCACGCGGTATCCGGACTGCGCCACCGCGAGATCGCGGACGCGTTGGCCCTGCCGCTTTCCACGGTTTTATCCAAATACAGCCGCGCGATGCGCAAGCTGCGCCGGCATCTGACCGCGCTCGACGAGGAGGTGGGCAACCATGCGGAAGTGGAATAACCGCGAGATTGAACAAAGCCTATCCCGCGCGGCCTTGAGCGGCAAGCCCGACGTATACGACCGGTTGGCGAATGCGCCCGCCGCGCGGCAGTCGCAAGCCCTCGCCCTGATCCCGGACAGCGCCCCCGTCCCACGCCGCCGCGCCCCCGTTCGCGCTTTGGCGGCTTGCGCCTGCCTTTTCATTTTGTGCGGGGTGGGGCTGTGGAGCTGGTTTGGCACGGCGGCTTCCATCACCATCGAAATCAATCCCAGCTTTTTGCTGACCGCGAACCGCTTCGGCCGCGTGCTCTCCATTGCACCGCAAAACGAAGAGGCGGAAGCTGTACTGGATGGACTTACGCTCCGCTACGTCAAGCTGGACGACGCGCTTGCCGCCCTGTCGGATTCGCTGCTCCGGCACGATTACCTGACCCCGACTTCTACCGTGCGCGTCACCGTGACCGGGCCGAGCGAAGCGCGGGCGGAGCAGCTTGCGCAACGCGTAACGCAGGATATTCGCGCCCTTCAGCCACAGGCTAAGCCGGAAGAAAAGGCCGAAGAAAAGCCCGAGGCGCCCCCCGAAAGCGCGCCCGCGCCGGCCGCGCCAAACCAAGCGGCGACCGCGCCCAGCGCCGCGCCGTCCACAGCGCCGTCCCCCAAGCCCTCGGGCGCCGGCGCAAGCCCCGCCCCGCCGCGCGGCGATCATTTCGACGATGACGACCACGACGATGACGACGAGGACGACGAGGATGATGACCGCGAAGACGAGGATCTCAGCGACGAGCGGGACCAGAACGACGTGCCCGCTTTGCAGCCGACACCCGCGCCTCCCGCCGGACAGCCCGACGATTCCCAAAACGATGAGCGTGACGAAGAAGACTTCGACCGCGAAGACGACGGGGACGATGATGATGATCGCGACGATGACGGCGACGACGAGCATGACGATGATAGCGATGATGAAGATGACGACGATGATTGAGCCCATTGCCAGCGGCCCGTGGAGCAGCTTCCACGGGCCGTTCCTTTTCATTTTTCTATAATTAGCTTTCGCTAACCATTTTTCTTTTCATTTTTGCAAAAACGTGGTATACTAGAGAAAAATACATTAAAGAGGCGACTATCCATGACCAAAATCGACATTATTTCTGGCTTTCTGGGCGCCGGTAAGACGACGCTGATCAAGCGGCTGCTGCCGGAGGCGCTATCGGGCGAGCAGGTCGTGCTGATTGAAAACGAGTTCGGCGAGATCGGCATAGACGGCGGCTTCCTCAAGGAATCCGGCATTGTGGTAAATGAAATGAACGCGGGCTGCATCTGCTGCTCGCTCGTGGGCGATTTCAGCAAGGCGCTTGCCGATGTGCAAGCCACCTACCACCCGGACCGCATTTTGATCGAGCCTTCGGGCGTCGGCAAGCTGTCGGACGTGATCCATGCCGTGCAAAACGCCCACATCGATGTGACCCTCAATTCCTTCGTCACCGTGGTGGACGCGCTAAAGGCCAAGATGTACCTGAAAAACTTTGGCGAGTTCTTTGAAAATCAGGTGGCGCACGCGGGCGCGATCCTGCTTTCCCGCACGGCGGAATGCCCGGCGAAGCGGCTGGAAGAGACCGTGGCCCTGCTGCGCGGCCTGAACGCGAACGCGCGCATCGTCACCACCCCGTGGAAGGAGCTTTCGGGCGCGCAGCTGCTCGAAGTGATGGAGGGCAGCCGCGACCTGACGAGCGAGGTGCTCGCCGAGCTAGCGCATGAACACCATCACGACCATGAACACGACCATGAGCACGAGCATCATCATGAACACCACCACGAGCACGGTCCGGACTGCACCTGCGGCTGCCATGACCATGACCACGAACATGCGCACGATCACGAGCACGACCACCACGAGCATGGCGCGGCGTGCGGCTGTGGCCACCACCATGACCACGACGCGGACGAGGTGTTCACCTCTTGGGGCACGGAAACGCCGCACGCCTACACCGAGGGCGACCTGAACCACGCGCTGATCGGTCTGGGCGATCCCTCGCTCGGCACGGTGCTGCGCGCCAAGGGCATCGTACCCGCATCGGACGGCGGCGAGTGGATCCACTTTGACTATGTGCCCGGCGCGCCCGACATCCGCCGCGGTCCGGCGGACTATACCGGCCGCCTTTGCGTGATCGGCGCGGAACTCGATCAGGAGCGTATTTCGGCCCTGTTCGGCCTGTAAGAAGGAGGATACAGCATGATGCCACAGCGCATCCCGGTGTATGTGTTCACCGGTTTTTTGGAAAGCGGCAAGACCCGCTTTATCCGCGATATCCTGTCCGACCCGGACTTTACCGCCGGTGAAAAAACGCTTTATTTACAGTGTGAAGAGGGCGTAGAAGAGCTTTCAGAAGACGAACTGATGGATTACAACACCATCGCCGTGCCGGTCGATTCCCAAAAGGAATTAGAACCCGCGCCGCTCAAGCAGCTCGACCGCCTGCACCAGCCCGAACGCGTGCTGGTCGAACTGAACGGCCTTTGGAACATCGACTCCGTGGTCGATCACTTCCCCGCCCGGTGGGAGCTGTACCAGATCGTCACCGTGGTGGACGCGACCACCTTTGAACTATACTCAAACAATTTGGGTCCCATGATGTTCGAGCATATTACGACGGCGGATCTGGTCGTCTTCAACCGCTGCACGGACGAATTGAAGGACATGCTCTACCAAAAGAACATCCGCGCCATGAACCCCCGCGCCACCATCTTTTTGGACGGGGCGGACGGCACGACCGAGGATTACAACCAAAACCTGCCCCTGCCCTTTGATATCGAAGCCGATGTGATCGACATTGCCGATACCGATTACGGCCTGTGGTATGTGGACGCGATGGGCTCCCCCGGAAAGTACGACGGTAAAACCGTTCGCTTTACCGGCATGGTCTATGTCGGCGGCGAGGTGCCGCCCGGCTCGTTTATCCCGGGCCGGTTTGGCATGGTCTGCTGCGCGGACGATATCAGCTTTTTGGGCTTCCTTTGCCGGTATGACGGCTCCGACAAGCTGACCACGCGTTCGTGGGTCACGGTCACCGCGTCGATCACGGTCGAAGCCCTGCCCCAGTACCGCGGCGAAGGCCCAGTGCTGCACGCAACCCGCGTAACGCCCGCCGAAAAGCCCGAAGAAGAGCTCGTTTATTTTAATTGAACCCAAAAAAAGAGCGCCGCAGACCAAATCTGCGGCGCTCTTTTTTTGGGGGGCGGCTTACCTGCCCCGGTAATAATCCGTATCCAATATCGCGTCGCCCACATGGGCAAGGCGGCGGGCATAAGCGTTCATTTGCGCGATTTCTTCCTCCGCCATGCCATGGTTCCACTCCACTGCGCCGTTTTTTACATAAGCCTTGTCCGTCAGCCACGTGCCGTCCGGAAAGACGGCCCAACCCGGGTACGCGGGATCAAAAGCGTCGCGCCCCGGCGTGCGCGGCTCCGGCAGGCCGTACAGGTTCGCGAGGGTCGGCAAAATATCGATGGTTTGCAGCGTTTTGGAAACCGTCGTGGGCGTACAGCCGGGATACCAGAAAAAGCACGGCGTGCGCTCTAAAAGCGCGCCGCCCGCCTGCGCGGAGTAGGTTTCCAGCACGGCCCGGTCGGTCAGGCCATAAGCGTAATGATCGTCATAGACGAAAAACACCGTGTTTTCAAGCAAACCATCCTCGGTCAGCCGTTCAAGCAGGCGCTCGAACAGCTCGTCGGTCAGACGCGCCTTGGCAAATAGACCGCTTATCTCATAGGGGCGCGCGGGGTCCAGATACTCGGGATAGCGTTCCAGCGCGTAGGTAGTCAGCGCGTCGCGCTCGTCATAGCCAAGATGTCCGCTATAGGTGATGATAAAATCAAAAAACGGCTGGCTTTCGATCATTTTCTCGTATAGCTCGTCGCAGTCCGCGAGGAAACGGTCGGTGCCCGCCTCGGTCTCGTTCGCCGCGTAATCAAGGGCGGAGTGGTAGCTCTCATACCCAAAGGCGCGGTGCATCGCGCCCCGGTTGTAAAACTTGGCTTCGCTCTTATGAAACGAATTTGCCGCATAGCCCGCCTCCCGCAGCAGATGCGCCAGCGTATCCGGAAACGCGCTGCGGCTGAGCGAATAGGCCACGTTGCCGTTGGCATAGGGGTACAGCCCGGTCTGCGCGGCAAACTCCGTGTTGAAGGTATAACCGTTGGCATACTGCGGGGTATAAAAATTCGTAAAATTCACGCCCTCGCGCATCAAACGCGCCATTGTGGGCGTGTTTTCTTCGTTCAGCACAAAATCATCGATGCTTTCGAGCTGCACCATGATCAGATTCTTACCGCGCAGCAGACCGGTCATCTCGTTATCCTGACGGGCGGGCCGCTCCGCCAAAAACGCTTCAATCTCCGCCAGCGCCGCTTCCTCGTCCGCGTCCGGCGCAAGGGATAAAAACGCGTCCCGCGCGACGAACTGATACGGCCCGGTCAGCGCCATATCGTAGCTGGACGAAGCAAACTTTCGGTATTCGTATCCGCTCGACTGCCAAGCGTCCCAATCCAACGTTTCGGGCACGGGCGCGTAGCAGCGCGGAGCCGCAAGCTGTGTCAGCGCAAAAAACAACGTCAACCCGCCGCATACGCGGCGGCGCGGCAGCGCGCGGCCCGCCGGCAGCCGCCAAACGCCAAACGCGCCCCATACTATAAGCAGCAGCACGAAAAGCGCAAACCGCAGATCGAGCAACTGGCGCACGTAGCCCAGAAAACCAAGCCCCTCGCCCGCGAACAGAAAATCGCTCAAAAATAAAAACCGGTCGAAAATGCGCCACACGCCGTACTGCACGACCGCATACACCGCCCACAGCGCGTAACAAACGCCGTATGCGATACGCCCCGCCCGCCTTGGCAGCGCAAGGCACAGCGCGGCAAACAGCGCGCCGAAGCCGAGCGAAAACAGATTCGGCGCTGCGGCATAAAGCGCGTAATAGCCCGCGCTGCCCGCCATGGCGCGCAGCGTCAGGTCGAGCAGCCAAAACGGCAAAACCGCCGTGAAAACGCCGAGCCACGCCCGTTTCTGTTCGGTTTTGTCCATACGACCGCCCCCTGTCTTCCAACAGACAGTATAAAGCAGATTTTACGGGGACGCAACGAAAATTTTACACAGCCGCGCCCTTAAAAGCCGTACAGCAGCCCGGCGATGCCCATTTCATTGTACAAAAGAAAATTGCCCAAAAACAGCGCGGCGATATAAAGAGCGGGCGCGCCCTTGCCCGCCGGCGTGCGCTTGACGTCGCGGCGCAGCAGGCCCGCGAGCACCCGGAACGCCAGATAGCCCAGCACCGCGCCGAGTGTATTCATGAGCAGGTCGTCCACATCCGAGCTGCGCGGGTTCAAAAGCTGGCTCAGCTCGATCAGCAGCGATACCGAAAGCCCGGACAGCGCCACGCGGCTAAGGCTTCGCATACACGGCCAGATCACGGGCAGCAAAAACCCCAGCGGCAGAAACAGCACCACGTTCAGCACATAGCCGACAAGGCTGATATCGTGCGAAAAGGGCAGCCAGTTGATGTTCGCGCGCTCCAGCTCCAGCCCGTGCCGCAGCAGATCGTACAGCGTGCCCGAACCGGTCAAATAAAAGACGGCGCAAAAATACGCGGCGAGCAACAACACCAGCGGCAGCCGCCCTGCGGCAGCGCCGCTCTCATGCTTACCGCGTCCGCGCAGCAGCGCGTAAACCACAACGCACGGCAGCAGCACCGCCGCGAATTGATAGGCCAATATGATATAAGTTTCCATTTTTCACTTCCTCCATAGATACTTAGGATACCACGGTTTTCTTGCCAAAACCGGCGGGAAATTCTTAAGAAATGATAAAGGACGCATTTTGTCTTACTGATAAGAGCCGCGAGCGCATCATTTGGTTCATTGATACACTGTGAAAAATCACAGAAAAAGTGAAATACGATCAAACCGCCCGCCCCGTCCCCAAAGGCCGCAAACCCATTGCGGCCCCTTCCAAAACCTGATATGCTGAATGCAACAAGAAAGCCGGCTGGTAAAGAGACGTAAGAGAAAGGGTGACGATTTCAAGGTTATGATGCAAAAAATTCAAAAGTTCGGCGGCGCAATGTTCACACCCGTCCTGCTGTTCGCGTTTGCGGGCATCGTGGTCGGCGTGGGCACGCTGTTCACCACCGAAGCGATCATGGGCGATCTGGCCCGGCCCGAAAGCATGTTCTACCAATGCTGGAACGTTATTTTGCAAGGCGGCTGGACCGTGTTCAACCAACTGCCGCTGCTGTTCGCGGTGGCCCTGCCGATCGGCATGGCAAAAAAGCAAAACGCCCGCTGCTGTATGGAAGCGCTCGTTTTGTACCTAACCTTCCATTACTTCCTGAGCACGATGCTTTCCCAGTGGGGCGGCGCGTTCGGCGTTGACTTTTCAGCCGAGGTGGGCGGCACCAGCGGCCTTGCGATGATCGCCAACATCAAAACGCTCGACATGGGTATGCTGGGCGCGCTGGCGGTATCCGGCCTCGTCATTTGGCTGCACAACCGGTTTTACGAAACCGAGCTGCCCGACTGGCTGGGCTCGTTCAACGGTTCGACCTTTGTTTTCATGGTAGGTTTTTTCGTGATGATCCCGGCGGCGCTGCTCTCCGCCCTCATCTGGCCCAAAATTCAACTTGGCATGCTGGCCTTTCAGGGGTTTGTCACACACGCCGGCGCGGCGGGCGTTTGGGTGTTCATCTTTCTGGAGCGCATGCTCATCCCCTTCGGCCTGCATCACATCCTGTACTCTCCCTTCTATTACGACAACGCGGTCGTACCCGGCGGCCTGTACTCCTACTGGGCGACCAAGCTGCCCGAGCTGGCCGCTTCGACCGCGCCGCTCAAATCGCTCGTGCCCGAAGCGGGCTTCACGGCGACCGGCTTTTCCAAGATTTTCGGCTGCCCGGGCATCGCGCTCGCGTTCTACTCCACCGCGCGGCCTGAAAAGAAAAAGCAGGTCATGGCTCTGCTCATTCCGATCACGCTCACCGCGATTCTGTGCGGCGTGACCGAGCCGATCGAGTTCACGTTCCTATTCGTCGCGCCGCCGCTATTCGTCGTGCACGCGCTGCTGGCCGCGACCCTGTCCACCGTCATGTATCTGGCGGGCATTGTAGGCATCCACTCGGGCGGCGCGATCGAGATGGCTTCCCTTAACTGGATCCCGCTCGGCGCGAACCATGGCTGGCAGTATCTGGTGATGCTCGGCATCGGTCTGGTGTTCACCGTGATATGGTTCCTCGTCTTTAAATTCCTGATACAAAAATTTGACTTTAAAACGCCCGGCCGCGAGATCGACACCGGAGACGTCAAGTTCTACTCGAAAAAGGAGTACCGCGAACGGCAGGCGGAGGGCAAGACCGACGACCAACCCGCACAGCAGGCCGCCGGAGGCGACAGCTTAGCCGCCCGCATTCTCGAAGGACTTGGCGGCGCGGATAATATCGAAGAGCTGACCAACTGCGCGACCCGGCTGCGCGTCAATGTAAAGGACGCGACCAAGGTACAGCCGGACGGATACTTTAAGTCCATCGGCACGCACGGCGCGATGGTAAAGGGCAAGAGCGTGCAGGTCATCGTGGGCCTGTCGGTCGCCAAGGTGCGCGCCAATGTGGAAGACCTGATGTTAGTCAAAACCTAACGAGAAAAAAAGGAGATGCCATTGATGATGGATCTGCAGCTTACCGCTCCGCTGAAAGACGCGAAGCTGAACCGGTACTTTAACATTTTAAAGCTGGCGCTGGTTTTGATGCCCTTCCTCTGCCTCGGCTACCTGACGATCGGCGCGGGCGGCGCGAGCCTGACCGCGGACGGCGTGCTCGCGGGAAACCCGGCGATGGCGGTCTCCTTCCTCTCCGCGATGATACAGCCCTACGCGGCGTGGCTCGTCATTCTCGCCGAGCGCCGCCTCGCGGATGGCCGCACGGCGTGGGCGCTGGTGAATCTCACCCTGCTGCTGGTCGCCGAGCTGATGCTGATGAGCACGGTCGGCGTGATCGGTCTGGGTCTGATCGTATGGAAGACCGGCAGAGTCTACGCGCTGCGTCCCGCCGCCGCGTTCCGCCAGTGCGATAAGCGGCAGTTTGTACGCGAGGCGGGCGGCAGCGTACTGGTGATCCTGCTTGCCGGGCTGTGCCTGTTCGCCATGTGCCGGCTGGGGCTGGCGTTTTAAGAGCCTTAACCCTTTTGTTAAACCAACCACTTTAAGGAGGACGATATAAAATGTCTAACAAAAAATACGCAGTAACCGTCGCGGGCGGCGGCTCCACCTTCACCCCCGGCATCGCGCTCATGCTGCTCGAAGAACGCGAGCGCTTCCCCATCCGCAAGATCATGTTTTACGATAACGACGCGGAACGGCAGGAAACCGTGGCCAAGGCGTGCGAGATCTATCTGCGTGAAAACGCGCCCGATATCGAGTTCGGCTACACGACCGACCCGGAGACCGCGTTTACCGATATCGACTTTGTGCTCGCCCATATCCGCGTCGGCAAATACGCCATGCGTGAGAAGGACGAAAAGATCCCGCTGAAATACGGCGTGCTCGGTCAGGAAACCTGCGGCCCCGGCGGCATTGCCTACGGCATGCGCTCGATCGGCGGCGTGCTGGAAATTCTGGACTACATGGAGAAATACAGCCCGAACGCGTGGATGCTCAACTATTCCAATCCGGCGGCCATCGTCGCGGAAGCGACCCGCCGCCTGCGCCCCCATTCCAAAATCCTGAACATCTGCGACATGCCGATCGATCTGGAAGAAAAAATGGCGAACATGGTCGGCCTGAAATCCCGCAAGGAGATGCAGGTGGGCTACTACGGCCTGAACCACTTCGGCTGGTGGCACAAGATTTATGACAAGGAAGGCAACGATCTAATGCCCGCCATCAAGGAGCACATGGCGCAAAACGGCTTTGCGGACGCGCTCTCCCTGACCAATCAGCATGTGGACCAAAGCTGGATCGAAACCTTCCAGAAGGCGCGCGACGTGTACGCGGTCGATCCTTCCACCATCCCGAACACCTATTTGAAGTACTACCTGTTCCCGGACTATGTGGTGGAGCACTCCAATCCGGACTATACCCGCGCAAACGAGGTCATGGCGGGCCGTGAAAAGAACGTGTTCGGGGCGTGCCGCGATATCATTGCAAAGGGCACGGCGAAGGACGGCGGCTTTGAAGCCGACGCGCACGCGACCTACATTGTCGATCTGGCCTGCGCCATCGCGGAAAACACGCAGGAGCGTTTTCTGCTCATCGTGCCGAACGAGGGCGCGGTGGAGAACTTCGACCGCACCGCGATGGTCGAAATCCCCTGCATCGTCGGCTCGAACGGATACGAGCGTATCTGTCAAGGAACGATCCCGCAGTTCCAGAAGGGCCTGATGGAGCAGCAGGTCAGCGTGGAAAAGCTGGCGGTGGAAGCATGGATCGAGGGCAGCTATCAAAAGCTGTGGCAGGCGCTGACGCTTTCGCGCACCGTGCCGTCCGCCCGTGTCGCAAAGCTTATTCTGGATGATCTGATCGAAGCCAACAAGGGTTACTGGCCCGCATTAAAATAAAGCCCACTCCTTTTCATTCATCATAAGGTTCCCATCGCGAGCAAAAGACCGACGAAAGTCGGTCTTTTGTGCATTCTTGGTGATTCGCGCCGCCAATGTCATTTAGTTAAGGAAATTGTATATGTCTGTCATCCTGAGCGGAGCGAAGGATCTCGCGCGAACGCGCGGTCTCTGCCGAAATGCGCGCGTTCGCGCGAGATTCGCTCTCATTCGATCGCCGCTCGGCGGCGATCAAAGGATAGAGGACTACGGTCTCGTCACTACGTTCCTCAGAATGACAATACAAACCCAAACCAAACGACATTGGTGTCCCCTCCCCGCCGTCTTGCTGGACATTCCCCGCCCCATCCGGTATACTGGTAAAAAAGGGTGCAAAGGGGCTGGACCGCGTGAAGCTGGATGAACTGTTTAACGAGCACCGTCCACAGCTTGGGGATAACGACCTGTATATTTGGAACTATATCGCGCCGCGCAAACGCGCCTGCGCCCGCCTGTCGATCGAAGAGCTGGCAAAGCGCTGCAACGTTTCGCGCACCACCATTCTGCGCTTTGCGCAAAAGCTGGGCCTACAGGGCTACAGCGAGCTCAAGCTGCTCATGCGCATGGAGCTGGACGAGCAGCAGGGACAGGCCCCGGACTACATCGGCCAAGCGTGCGACGCTTACCGCCAAATGATGGACGCCATCTGCCAAAAGGACTGTACGGACCTGTTCCGGCAGATCGATCAGGCGGAAAACCTTTATGTATTCAGTTCCGGTATGCTGCAAGATGCGGTGGCGCGCGAGCTGTGCCGCGTCTTTCTGGTGGGCGACCGGTGGTTCTTCCACATCCACGCGGGCAGCGAAGCCGATGTACTGCTGCAAAACGTGACCGCGCGCGATTTGGTGCTGATCCTATCCGTGTCCGGCGAATCGCCGCATGTGCTCAGCTTAGCGCAGGCGCTCAAGGTGCGCGGCATCCCGGTCGTTTCGGTCACACGGCTGCGGGAAAACACGCTCGCGCAGCTGTGCGACACGCGGCTGTACGTTTCCACCATTGAAATGACCGAGCAGGAGCTGGGCGCGCAATATCAATCGACCACCTCTTTTTTTATCCTGATCGAACTTTTATTCCTGAAATACATGGAATACCGAAAGGAGGCGGCCGGGCGTGACGCTGGAAACGCTGATCGAGCAGAATTACCATAAGCTGAGCGAGAACGATCTTTACATTTGGGACTACATCCGCACCCACCCCGCGCAGTGCCGCGACGGCTCGATCGACGAGCTGGCCGCCGCGTGCAGCATTTCGCACACGACGATTTTGCGCTTTGCCAAAAAGCTGGGGCTGACCGGCTTCAGCGAACTCAAGGTGCTGCTGAAATGGCAGGAGCCCGCGCAAAACCGCTTTCGCAGCGACGAAATCACGCGCACCATACAGGATTATCAGCAAACGATGGAATACCTCTGCATGGTGGACCTATCGGATCTGTTCACCCTGATCGACCGGGCGGACAAGATCTATATTTACGGCTCGGGCAGCGTGCAGCAGCTTGCCGCGCAGGATCTGAAGCAGAAGTTTTTCCACGGCAACAAGCTTTTCCACACGGTGGAGGGTGAGGAGGAGATGCGCAAGCTCGCCGGACGGCTGGGCGAGAACGATTTGATGATCTTTATCTCGCTATCGGGCAATAATGCGTTTGTCAACGCCATTGCCGAGCAGCTCAAGCAAAAGGGACGGACGATCGTCTCCATCTGCCGTGTGCAGGGCAACCGGCTGATCTACCTGAGCGATATCAACATCCCCTTTTTCACCCACGCCATCGACGCGGGCGTGCCGGTCGAACTGTGGCCGGTCAACCTGATTTTTCAGGTCAACGAATTTCTGCTGCTCCGGTATCTGGAATATGTGGACCGGCAGCGGAATGGATTATGAAAAGCGGGCGACCGCACATGAAAAAGCGGCCCCTTAAGGGGCCGCTTTTTCATGTGCGGATTCTTCTGTTTTGATCTCCCAATGAATCAGCAGGGTAAGCGCCGCGCGCAAAATGATGATCGCGCCGACCAGCATAATCTCGGAGAACTCGCGTACGACGACCGTGCGTAGGATTTCGCTGCCCAGCTTAAATTCCAATCCCGTGGACATGCCCTTGGCAAGCTTTAAGCGGGTAAACGGATCGCGCCGCAGATAGTGGTAAAGCCCCATAGCGCCTGTGACTACAATGACGGATACGCCGCCCAGCTCAAAGAGCAGGATGGCGGCGTCCGTCACGAACGCCAAAAGGCTATGCAGTTGTTCGATCGGCTTTACCCCCTTCCGTTTTTACGCCTCCGGCTGTTTCGGCAGGGTAGCAAAGCCCTGCTCTAATTCTTCGTCGGAGGGTACGTGGTTGACCATGGTGTGATTCAGGTATGCTTCATAAGCGGCCATATCGAAATAGCCGGTGCCGGTCAGGCCGAAGAGAATGGTCTTGGCCTCGCCGGATTCGCGGCACTTGATCGCTTCATCGATCGCGCAGCGAATCGCGTGGGACGATTCGGGCGCGGGTAGAATGGTTTCCAGCTTGGCGAACTGAACGGCGGCGTCAAACACATCGGTCTGCTTGACGGCGGTCGCTTCCATGTAGCCATCGTGGTACAGCTTGGAAAGGATGGGGCTCATACCGTGGTAGCGCAGGCCGCCCGCGTGGTTGGAAGCCGGGATGAAGCCGTTGCCGAGCGTGTACATACGCGCCAGCGGGGTCACGTGGCCGGTATCGCAGAAATCATAGGCGTACTTGCCGCGTGTGAGCGACGGGCAGGAAGCGGGCTCGACCGCGATAATGCGGGGATTGGCCTTGCCGGTCAGCTTATCCTGCATGAACGGCGCGATCAGGCCGCCGAGGTTGGAGCCGCCGCCCGCGCAGCCGATGACGATATCCGGGTATTCGCCCAGAATCTCCATGGCGGTCTTGCTTTCCAGCCCGATGATGGACTGGTGCAGCAGCACCTGATTGAGTACCGAGCCGAGCACGTAGCGGCAGCCCTCGTGCTTTACCGCCATTTCGACCGCTTCCGAGATCGCGCAGCCGAGCGAGCCCGAGGTGTTCGGGTCGTTTGCAAGGATGGCGCGGCCGGTATCGGTCGTCATGGAGGGCGAAGGGGTGACGTTCGCGCCGAAGGTCTGCATGACCGCCTTGCGGTAGGGCTTCTGCTCGTAGGATACCTTGACCATGAACACGTTCAGGTCAAGGCCGTAGAACGAGCAAGCTTCGGAAAGCGCCGTGCCCCACTGGCCCGCGCCGGTCTCGGTCGTCAGCGAGGTCAGGCCCTGTTCCTTGGCGTAATACGCCTGCGCGATGGCGGAGTTGAGCTTGTGGCTGCCCGAGGTGTTGTTGCCCTCGAACTTGTAATAGATCTTCGCCGGGGTATCGAGCGCCTTTTCCAGATTGTACGCGCGGATCAGCGGCGAGGGACGATAAATGCGGTATTCCTCCATAATGCCGTCCGGGATGTCGACATAGCGGGTCTCGCCGTCCATCTCCTGATGCGCCAGTTTTTCGCAGAAGATCGGATAAAGGTCCTTCTCCTCCAACGGCTCCATGGTGCCGGGGTTCAGCATCGGATCGGGCTGCTCTTTCATATCGGCCCGCAGGTTATACCACTGCGTCGGCATTTGATCTTCCGTTAAATACAGTCTGTGAGGAATCTTAGCCATAGTAGTTTCTCTCCCTTTATGATAAATTATTTGCTTATGAAATATAAAAAAACTCCTGCCCCACCGAAATGGGACAGGAGTTTGTAAACTCTTGCGGTACCACCCAAATTGACGCAAAAAGCGCCCACTTTGGCCACACATCGATCAATGTGCGCTCCCCTGATAACGGGTGGAGTCCCCGGCGCTGATACTCGGCCAAAAATGCTTCGGCCTTTCGCGTTGCCCTGCTGAAGTCCATTCACAAGGTTCTTGCCTGCCGCGATCCCACCGCCCGCGGCTCTCTGAGAGGTTCGATCTCCCTGCTACTCGTCTTCGTCCTTGGTTTGTCGTTATGTTGACAGTATAAGCGCGGATTTTTGATTTGTCAAGCGGATTTCCTGAAATTTTCGTGATAATATTTTATCTCGTTTTTCTCATTTTGAGAAACTTTTATCCGAAGCGGCCGATCGCGCCGTACTGCGCGGGCCGCCGGTCGCGGAACATACCCCAATCGCGGCGGAACGCGCGCACCGCATCCAGATCGAAGGTGTGCGTCAGAATGGCCGCATCATCGCGCGGAGCCTGCTCGACGATCTGGCCGGTCTCATCCGCGATGAAGGAAGAGCCGTAAAACGTCAGCGAGGAGGACTGCTGCTGGTTATCCACCGAAGGCGTCACCGTTTCCGTGCCGATGCGGTTGGCCGCGATCACGGGCGTCAGATTGGCCGCCGCGTGGCCCTGCATGCAGCGCTGCCAATGCGGCATGGAATCGCAGTCCAAAATCGGCTCCGAACCGATGGCGGTCGGATAAAGCAGCAGCTCCGCGCCCATAAGCGCCATGCTGCGCGCGGCCTCCGGGAACCACTGATCCCAGCAAATGCCCACGCCGATCTTGGCATACGCCGTGTCCCACACGCGGAAGCCGGTATCGCCGGGGGTGAAATAAAACTTTTCCTGATAAAAATGGTCGTCCGGGATATGCGTTTTGCGGTATTGGCCCAAGATCGTGCCGTCCGCGTCGATCACGGCGACGGTGTTGAAAAACGTGTTGCCCACGCGCTCGTAATAGCTCACCGGCAGCACGACGTGGAAATCGCGCGCCACCTCGGTCAGGCGCATCACGGCGAGGTTTTCCTCCATCGGCGTGGCCAGCTTGTAATTTTCGTAATTCCGCTCCTGACAAAAGTACCAATTTTCAAACAACTCGGGCAGCAGAATGATCTGCGCGCCCAGCGCGGCGGCTTCCTCCACGCGCGGTGCGGCCTCTTCGAGGCCGTGGGTGATCTGGATCGCCGCTACGGTTACCTTGCTCATATGATCTAAAACTCCTTCTTATGGTTTGGCCGCGGATGCGCGGCACGAATCGTTTAAACACCATAGCAAAAAACGGGCTCCCGCTTTCGCGCCGCATCAAACGGCTTTGAGCCGGTCACACCGCCGGTATTTGCTGCGTGATGCAATGGATATTGCCGCCGCCGATCAGGATATCCCGCGTGGGGATGGAAACGATCTCGCGCGTGGGAAAAAGGCCCTGCAAAATGCGCGCGGCTTCCGCGTCCGCCGGGTCGTCGAACGCGGGCATGACGACCGCGCCGTTCGCAATATAAAAATTGACGTAGCTTGCCGCAAGGCGCTCGCCCGGCACGCGGGTCGGCTCGCCCTCGCAGAAATCAAGGCCGCCGCATTCCTCTTCCGTGATGGTAACGGGCCGGGGCAGCGGCAACTTGTGCACACGGATGGCCCGCCCCTTCGCGTCCCGCTCGTCCGCGAGCGTTTGCAGGCAGGCGTTCGACAGCGCGAACTGCGGGTCGCTCTCGTCGTCCGTCCAAGCAAGCACGACCTCACCGGGCGCGGTGAACGCGCAGATGTTGTCCACGTGCTCGTCCGTTTCGTCGCGGTAAATACCGCGCGGCAGCCAAATCACCTTTTGCACATTCAAATAATCGCATAGGGTGCGCGCGATTTCGTCCTTCGTCATATCGGGGTTGCGGTTGGGGTTTAAAAGGCACGCCCCGGTGACCAGCGCGGTGCCCTGCCCGTCCACATGGATCGAGCCGCCCTCCAAAATAAACGCGCGCTTATCATAGCAGTCGTCGCCGTACAGGTCGCACACCTTGCGGGCGGCGGCGGCATCCCGCAGGCAGTCCGGGTAAAGCCCGCCCCATGCATTGAAGCCCCAGTCGATCCCGCGCCGCGCGCCGCGGCCATTCACCACATAGGTGGGGCCTACGTCGCGCGCCCATGCGTCGTCCGTCGCCGTTTCGATCACGCGCACGTTCGCCGGCAGCGCCAAACGGGCGTTATCATACTGCCGGGGCGAGCACAAAACCGTCACGCGCTCGCTGCGCCCAATGGCGGCGGCAATCTGAACAAACGCGCGTCTGGCCGCGTACGCGCCATACTGCCAGGAATCGCCCCGCTCGGGCCAGATCATCAGGCAGCCTTCGTGCGCTTCCCACTCGGCAGGCATATGAAATCCGTCCCGCGCGGGGACTGTGTGTAAAATTTCCATGTCGCTTTCTCCATTTGCAATTCTTCTTCTCATAGGGTACAACATTTTCGCGGCACTTGCAACGCCCCCGGCCATATGTTACACTAAAGTCACAAATTCTTCAAGGTTTGCACAGGAGGCTCCTTCATGTTTTATACGCCACAGTTCTTTTACTCGCCCCTTGCCGTATTGCTGCCGCTGCTCGGTCTGATTGTCGTTCTAGCGTGCGGGCTGGCGCTTTATTTTCTGTTTGTTCGCAAAACGCCGGAAAAGCCGCTTTCCCACGCGCTCGCTTGGCTGCATGACGCGCTCAATTTCCGCACGCTGTTTACGGAAAAGCTGCTGCGCGTTTTATACTGCATCGCCGTTTGCGCGCTCATCCTAGGCAGTGTGGACATGCTGTTCACCAACTTCATCGGCGCTGTTTTGCTGTTTGTGATCGGCAACGTCGCGGCGCGCATCGTATTTGAGTTCGCGCTGCTGCTGCTCATTTTGTGCCGCAACACGCAGGAGATCAACCGAAAAATGGGCCCCCTGCCCGCCGAACCGCAACCCACCCAGCCGCCCGTTCAGCCCGTGCAGCCGCCCGTTCAACCCACGCAAACGGAAGACCGCACCACGCTTTAAACTTAACCGCCCCCGGAAACATTTGTTTCCGGGGGCGGTTTGCTATCTGTCTTTGCCACTGCGCGACCTACTCACGAGAAATAAACACCAGCTCCACTTCACTCGACAGGCTGCCTTCAAAATGAAAGCCGTTCCAGTCGAAAAACGGGAGCTGTTCGGGTCCGTCCAGCTGGTTCTGTAGGATGAACCGCGCCATTGCGCCGCGCGCCATTTTGGCCATGGTAGGCAGGCAGCGCAGCTTGCCCCGGCTGTAAACGAGAAAATTACAGGCGATCAGCCGGTCGCCGGGCCGCAAGAACGCGCGTACCGCGCGGCTGTACTCCTTGGAAGCAAGGTCGATCACCGGCTCGCCCGCCGCAAACAGGTCCTCGTAAAACGTTTTGTCCCAAAATCCGTATAACGATTGCCCGCCGATCTTATGCGCCAGCTCCAGCCGATACGGATGAATCGCATCCAGCGGCCGCAGCGGGCCGTAAAACCCGGAAAGCAAGCGCAAATGCTCCTGCGCGTACTCCAGCTCCCACTTGGACAGGCTGTGCGCGTCCAAGTAGCGGTAAGCCAAGCCGTCAAAGGTCAAGGCCGCAGCCGTGCCTCCCTCGTCCCGCCATTCGGCAAAATCCGCGCAGGCGCGCAGCGCGATGCGCGGGCCCACGCGCAAAACGCTTTCCAGTTCATGCGGCGCGAGCGCGCGCAATTCATCCCACAGCCGCCGCGTAAGTTCCATGTAACGTGGCGCGGCGGTCTTGATATCCGGCCGTTCCGTGGGCCGCATGTTCTTTGCCGGCGATAGCATGGCGATCATATGGTTATCCCTCCGTTATCCTGCCCCTATTATATACGGCGCGGCGGCTTATCGCAAGCGCGCGTATATTGCCAAATCTGCCAAGGCATGATAAAATAAGATATCTACATCCATCACTAGGAGGCGCAGTGCGATGAAACTGCAGGAAAGCGCGGAAAATTATCTTGAAGCAATATATGTACTGTGCCAGGAAAAGGGCTCGGTTCGATCGATCGACGTGGCCCACTATATGGGCTTTTCCAAGCCGAGCATCAGCCGTGCCGTCGGCCTGCTGCGTGATAACGGCTTTGTCGCCATCGACCAGAACGGTCTGCTCGCCCTGACCGAAGCCGGGCTGAAAACCGCGCAGTCGGTTTATGAGCGCCACACCGTGCTGACCGACTGGCTGGTCTCCATCGGCGTCAAACGCGAGACCGCCGCGCAGGACGCTTGCCGTATCGAGCATGTGATCAGCCGCGAAAGCTTTGAAAAGCTGAAAGAGCACCTGCGGGAACACCACAATACGTAACGCCATCCCGCCCGGCCGCATGGCTGGGCGGGATTTTCCGAAAGGAGCATAAAATGCCGCGCACCTTGGAGCGCCTGCCGAATGGGCTTGTCCTTTGGCAGGACGACGCTTATTTTAAACTGGGGCAGGACAGCGTGCTGCTCGCCGCCTTCGCCCGGGTCCGCCCGCGCGACCGGGTGCTCGATCTGGGCTGCGGAACGGGGGCGCTCAGCCTGCTTGTTTACCGGCCCGGTCTTCAAATCACCGGTCTTGAGCTGCAAGAGGGCCCGCTTTCCCTTTTTCGCACTTCTATCGTGGAAAATGATGTTCCCATCTCCACTTTACAGGGTGATATGCGGAATATTCGTCAGCTTATCCCCCACGGCAGTGCCGACCACGTGATCTGCAATCCGCCCTATTTCGCGTCTGCCGCGGGCAAGTCCGCCGCTTCTCCAGCCCACGCCGCCGCCCGGCAGGACGCCGCCTGTACCGCGCGGGACGTAGCGTCCGCCGCCTCCTTCGCGTTGCACACCGGCGGACGGCTCAGCATCGTCTTTCGGCCCGAGCGGCTTTGGGTGCTGCTCCCCGCCCTGCACGAAGCAGGACTTACGCCCAAGCGGCTGCGCTTTGTCCACCAAAACGCCGGCGCGCCGCCCTCCGCCGCGTTGGTCGAATGCCGCAAGGGCGGCAGCGCGGAAGGGCTCGCCGTCGAGCCGCCGCTTCTCGTGGCGAGCGAAGAGTATCAACAGATATACGGAAAATAATATTTAAAGGATATACTACAATGAGTAATGGAACGCTTTATCTGGTCGCTACGCCGATCGGCAATTTGGGCGACCTTTCGCCCCGTGCGCGCGAGGTGCTCTCCTCGGTCGATTTTCTCGCGGCGGAGGACACGCGCGTCACACACAAGCTGCTCACCGCCCTCTCCCTGCCGCGCAAGCCGATGATCTCCTATTACGAGCACAACCGCCGCGCGCGCGGCGAAGAGGTGTTGGAACGGATGCTCGCGGGCGAAGACTGCGCCCTTGTGACCGACGCGGGCACGCCCGCCGTTTCCGATCCGGGCGAAGATCTGGTCGCCCTGTGTGCGGAACACGGCGTGGCCGTTATCCCCGTGCCGGGCGCGTGCGCCGCGGTGTGCGCGCTCGCCGCCAGCGGGCTGCCCACCGGCCGCTGGTGCTTCGAGGGCTTTCTTTCCGTCAATAAAAAGGCGCGACGCGAACATCTGGACGCGCTCGCGGGCGAAACGCGCACCATGATCTTTTACGAAGCGCCGCACAAGCTGCGCCAAACGCTGAACGACCTTGCCGCCGCTTTTGGCGCCGAGCGCCGCCTATCGTTCTCGCGCGAGCTGACCAAGCTGCACGAAGAGACGCTGCGCATGACGCTGGGCGAGGCTATCGCTCATTTTGAGCAAACGCCGCCGCGCGGCGAGTTCGTCCTCATTTTAGAAGGCGCGCCGCCCCAAACGCCGACGGAACAGAGCGAGACCGAACGCCTTTCCGCCGCCGCCACCGAGGTGCGCCGCCTGATCGAGGCGGGCGAAACCCAGAAGGACGCGGTAAAGACCGTTTCCGCCGCCTCGGGCGTCAAGAAAAACGCGCTGTACCAGTATGTTTTAGCCCTTGCGGACGATTTAGACACCTAAAACACGTCCCCTGTTCACACAACGGACAAAAAGCCGGTCTATACTAAAGGCATATTAGGATGGAGGTATCGGACATGTCCACCATATTGATTGCAGACGACGAGGCGCGCATCCGCCGTCTGGTCAGCGATTTTCTCAAACGGGATGGGCACACCATCATGGAGGCGGGCGACGGGCGCGAAGCGCTCAACCTGCTGGAAAACCGCCGCGCCGGTATCGATCTGGCCATTTTAGATGTTATGATGCCCGGCATGGATGGTTTTTCCGTGCTGCACGAACTGCGGCGGCAAGAGGAGGAAAACACCCACCTGCCCGTGATGATGCTGACCGCGCGCGCCGAGGACGCAGATCAGGTACGCGGACTGGAGGACGGCGCGGACGATTACGTGACCAAGCCGTTTTCCCCGGTCGTGCTGGCCGCCCGCGTGCGCGCGCTGCTCAAGCGCGAAGGACGGGGCGCCGCGCCCGTGGCCGAGCTGGGCGCGCTGTCGATTAACGAGCTGCGGCGCGAGGTGCGCGTAAGTGGCGCGGCGGTCGAGCTTACGCCCAAGGAGTACGAACTGCTGATTTATTTTAAAAATAACCGTGCGATCGCGCTTTCTAGGGAAAGTATCCTCAACGCCGTTTGGGGCTATGACTATTTCGGCGACCTGCGCACCGTGGATACCCATGTGAAAAAGCTGCGCGCCAAGCTGGGCGACTGCGGCGCCATGATCGAGACCGTGCGCGGCTACGGCTACCGGCTTGAGGCCTGACGGATGAAACGCCATTCGATCAAATTTAAGTTTTTCGTTGCGATCAGCGCGGTTGCGCTGGTCTTTATCGGCGTGCTTTTGCTATTAAACCTGTTTTTCTATGACGATTACTACCTCATGACCCGCAAGACCGAGCTGCGCGACACCTACCAGACGATCACCAAAAGCTACGACGGCGATCTGGAAACGACCGCCTCCACGCTTGACGCGCTGGAAAGCAAAAGCGCCATCCGGTTCGCATTGGTCGACCGCAGCGGCTCATTGCTCTACGCCTCGTTTTTTTCTTTTGATCAGGACCGGAAGACCACGCCCAACTTTCCGCCGAACGACGACTTTTCCGGCCCGCCCTTTACCGGCGGCCTTCCGGATTTCGGCGACCAACGCATGCGCGGCGCGGCGATCGTGTTCGCCGTACTCAGCAGCACCGACTTGAGCGCCGTTTCACCCAACAAACTGCTCACCGTATCTCTGCACGGCAACGAACAGTACCTCTGTCTGGTCGGCGAATTGGACGATCATTACCTGATCGCCTACATGCCCTATGCCTATATCGAGCAAAACTCCACCTTCAATCTGCTTTTTCTGCTGATAGCGGGCGGCTGCGCGCTGGTCATCTGTCTGGTTTGCGGCTATGTCATCTCCCGCGCCTTCACCAAACCGCTGATCCAAATGGGTACCGTGGCCAACAGCATGGCGCGCTTTGATTTTTCCAAAAAGTACGAGGGCGGTGAATCGGACGAGATCGGGCAGCTGGGCGATTCGCTCAACCGCTTGTCCGCTTATCTGGAACAGGCCATCGGCGAATTGCAGCAATCCAACACGCAGCTCGCGCAGGAGATTCGCGAAAAGGAACGCATCGACAACATGCGGCGCGAGTTTATCGTCAACGTTTCACATGAGCTAAAAACGCCGATCGCGCTGATTCAAGGCTATGCCGAGGGCCTGACCGCCGGCGTGGCCGATGACCCGGAGGACCGCAAGTTTTACTGCGACACCATCGCGGACGAAGCCGATCACATGAACAAGCTGGTTATGCAGCTGCTGAGCCTTTCCAAGCTGGAACTGGGCGCAGAGCAGACCTATTTGGAGGACGTGGACCTGCACGCCCTGTGCGACGAGGCGGTACGCAAAACCGCCGTGCTCTGCGAAAGCCGCGGGCTGAGCGTCGGCTATGCAAACACCGCGCTTACCGTGCATACCGACAGCGGCCTGCTGGAGCAGGTGCTGATGAACTACCTGTCCAACGCGATCCGCTATACGCGGGACGGCGGACACATCGAGCTTTCCGCCGTGGAAACGGAAACCGGCGTACGCCTTTCCGTGTTCAACGAAGGCGACGGTCTGCCCGAGGAGGAGCTCGATAAGATCTGGGAGAAATTCTACCGCACCGACCGCGCCCGCACCCGCGAGGCGGGCGGTACCGGCATCGGCCTGTCTCTCGTCCGCGCGATCGCGGATACTCTGCACGGTTGCTGCGGCGCCTGCAACGCCCCCGGCGGCATTGAATTTTGGTTTGAAATACCCGCCGGAACTGCCTCCACGGAAAACCTTTGAATTTGTCGAACATAATTTCAAGTTAACGCTTGACAAAGCCCAATACAAATGGTATAGTATATAAGCACCTCAAATGAGGCGCCTATATCGCGGGGTGGAGCAGTTCGGTAGCTCGTCGGGCTCATAACCCGAAGGTCGTGGGTTCAAATCCCTCCCCCGCAACCACTTTTCGCTACGACGGAGTTTAGTGTTGAAATAACGCTGAATTCCGTCGTAGCTTTTTCCTTGTCTTTTTTCACCTCGATGCGCTCGATCAGCAGGCGCACCGCTGTCTCGTCCGGCGCTTCGCGGATGCCGTTCAGCCATGCAATGATCTGCTCGGTCGTGTAGTCGCGCGGCGGCTCGCTGTCCGACAGCGCTTCGATTTCCTGCTTCAGCACGGCGATTTTCTCGCCGATCTGCCCGACCACCTCGGGCGGCAATTTGCCGGACGCCAGATTATCCACCAGCGCGTCAATCTGCTTTTGTTTTTCGGCGGTCTGGCGCTTTACAACTGCATTATGTTCTTTCACCCGGTCCTTCTCAGTGCGTATGTACTGACGAAGGGCCTTTTCTATTTCCCGCTGTACCTCGTCGGTCAGTAGTTCGCGCAGATACATTTTCGCGGCTTCGTCCACAAGCTCGGCGCGCACAGAACCGAAGCCGCACTTGCTGGAACAAGTGTATATAGAATAAGCGTGCCCATTTTTGCGCGGTGTGCTCGCGTGCATCTTTGCCCCGCAGTTACCACAGTACACAATGCGGCTGCACAGATACTCGCCCTTTGCGCCGGTGCGCCTGCGGCTATGCATGATCTCTTGCACCTTGTCGAAAACCTCCTTGCTGATGATGTCGGGCATCCCGCCCTCAACCCGAATTGCGTTGGGCTTGGTGCGCCGGTCGGCGCGTTTTTCTTCCTCATGCGGCGTGTATAGGTATACGCCCGTGTAGCGTTCATTTTTCAATATTTCATAGACCTGCGTATAGCGCATAACCGCGCCCCGCTTACCGCGCATACCGGCGGCCTCCATTTCGGCGAGCAGATCGGTATAGCCGATGCCGTCAAGCGCGCACTGGTACATGCGACGGACATAGGCGGCTTCGAGCTCATTTACAACATAGTGCTGTTCGACTACGTCATACCCAAATGGCGGCGTACCGCCCGTGTGAAGCGCCTTGTGAGCCGTCTCTACAAGGCCCTTGGTGGTTTCGCTCGCTAAATTATCTATGTAATATTCCGACAACGCCCACATCATGGTGCGCATAATCTTAGCTTCCTTGCTGTCGCCGAAATCCTGATCGACGGCGATCAGACGCACACCGCATTCTTTTAACTTGAGTTCGAGATTGACATGCTCTCCGACGTTGCGAGCGACACGGTCATACTTATGTATCAAAATCGTAGCAAATGCGCCCTTTTTCGCATCGCGAAGCATTTTCTGATACTCCGCGCGGCTCGCAGTCTTTGAACCCTTACCACTGATCGCTTCGTCAGCATAGACCGTTCCGACAGCAAGACCTTTTCGCGCGGCGTAATCACGGCAAGCACGTATTTGGGCGTCGATGCTGGCTTCCGTCTGCTTATCGCTCGAATAGCGAGCGTATATAACAGCCTTTTCCACAGGTGCACCTCCTTACCTTATATGTCACTTATTTAATAACTCATTGCGGCGCCGCTCATACTCCAAATCGGCGACGGCTGCGATCATTTTCCGCCCGGCATCGTCCGTACCACGGAAGCAGTCAAGCAGGTGCTGTTCTTGCTCCGATAGGCGTGAATTTTCCGTATCCGACAACTGTCGCTCCGGCTTTACTCTGCCCATCAGCTCGTCTTCGCTGACGCCAAAAATCTCGGCAAGCTGCGCCTGACGTGCGGGACGCGGGGCGGTTCTTCCGCTTTCCCACTGGGAAACGGCCGTTTGCGTGACCTCGTCGCCGAGCAGATCAGCAAGCTTTTGTTGAGAATAACCAAAAATTTTGCGCAATTCTTTTATTCTATTCATAAAACCGAACTCCAATCGCCTGTTTTTCTTATCATAACAGCAAAATATTAGTTTGTCAATATTTTATAATGTACTTTTAACTATTTTTTCTCTACCCCTTGATTAATATGAGTTTATAGCTTATAATATTCTCATAAGGCAGCAACTGCCAAATTTTATAGGAGGTACATTTTGTAGAAGCTGTAACATCCGTTACGATCATCGCGCAGGCGGCACATGCCCCTGTGCTCACAGGACGAGTGACACAAGCGATAAGCGCCGACGACATCGCGCGCATGCTGCTGACGCAGTTCACGCTTGACGTTCCGCTCCATTCTGATACTGACCACGGCCACAGCGCCGTCACCACCGCCCCAACATCGGGCACGCAGGTTACAAACTTATAATAATACACGGAGGTATAAACATTTATGAAACTGAAAGTAAATAATCAGAGATTTTCTCTTGTTCAAGTAGCAGGAGATAATAAAGTGATTTTGGTCGGCGCGATAGCCGATCGGGCATACAAGGACGGAAAAGTGACCGACGAAGTCGTCGGCACCAAGTACCAACTGGTATGCCCAGCCGCAAAATATGCGGATTTTTATGTGAAAGTGCCTGAGCCGCAAAAGATCACCGCCGAGGAGATCGAAGCGGCGACGGCACCTATTGAAGTCACACTGCCGGGCTTCGTCGGCCGCTTTTACCGGCTGGACGGCGCCAGCGACTACGATTTCACGGCTCGCGCCGATGATATCGTAATCGTCGTCCCCAAGGGCAAGGAGAAAGGGGCAGACGCATGAAAAATTTGAAAGATAGAATCGGCAACGCCAACTCGATCACGCTGGCGTTCGCCGCTGTACTTGTGGTGGCTATTCTGGCCTTTGCCTATATCACCAAAACGGCTGCTTTAATTCTGCTGGCGGCTCTCGCCATCGGTGCTCTGCCGATTGCATCAGCGCCAACACCAGCCGAAGTGGCTGACGCGGCGGGCGTGTTTCTTGAGCGTGCGTGCACTGCGCTGAAAGGCCGGCTTGCCGTCTTTCGTGACCTGCACTTTGACACCGTACCTGTCGAAGGCGGCGGTACACAAAACTTCCCGCGCTGGGAGTGGCATATCACCTACCCCTGCGGCGTCCCGGTCGTGCGGCTCGGTCTGCTGCGGCTCAGCCAAACCGCGCTCGCGCCCGACACACTGACACAGGAACGGCGCGTCCTGCAAGACCTGCTTTCCGACAATTTACGGCGGGGACAAATTCCGCTCGCGTACCGTTCCGCTTTCCGCGACGGGACGCCGACGCTCTACCTGCTGGAGATCAAAGAGGAAGGTGCCTATATCGTCTTTGACTTTGTCTGGATCGCCGACAAAAAGGCCGCTGACTTTGTCCACCGTTTCGACCTGCCGCCAACCGGCGGCAACGTCGACGATCAAGATTTTTAGTGGGCATCCCGTTTCTGCTGGACGCCGACCTGCTAGCGCGCGGCGTCAGGGCCTATTTGCCGATAGCCCTTGACGCTCACCCGCACCTGCTCTGCGTGGGTTCGACCGGCACAGGTAAGACCTACGCGCTCGCGCTTCTGCTCGGCAAACTCGCCAAGTACGAAGCGGGTATGCGCCTTGTGGTCTGCGACTTCAAAAAGTCCGGCTTCGACTGGCTCGACGGTCATGACGGTTTCTACGGTTACACCGACGTGCTTGACGGCATCGACGAAGTCTACGACGAGTTCACCGCACGGCTGGAAGCAAACGACCCCGCGCGCAATTCGCGCAAAATCGCGCTGCTGATAGACGAGTACGGCGCGCTCGTGTCCTCGCTGGACAAGAAACCCGCCGACGAGGTCAAGCGTAAAATCGGCAATATATTGCTCATGGGGCGTTCGCTCGGTATCCACCTAATTGTCGGCATACAGCGCGCCGACGCTGAATTTTTCCGTGCTGGCGCACGCGATCAGTTCGGCGCGGTGCTGATGCTCGGCAACTTGTCCAAGGAGCAAAAGCTGATGCTTGCGCCCGACTACCGCGACCAGATGACCGCCGTCAACGCGCGCGGTCAGGGTTACCTACTGCTCGACGGCCAAGGCCTGTACCGGGTACAAGTCCCCCACGTCGCCGACACCGACCGACTGCACAGAATGATACAAAACCGCCTTGCTTTTCCTCACCCGCCGCCCGACGGCGCGGGCGAAGCGTAAGCGACGGCGGGGCGGCTGCGGGGAGGGCTTGCCCTCCCCGCTTTTTGCAAGGGCAAGTATTACCCCTTGCACACTTCTGTCGCAAGCCGCAATGCAAAATTTACATTGAAATGGAGGGGTTCCATGAGCGACACACAATGCCGCAAGTGGCAACTGACAATAAACCATCCTCAAGAAAAAGGGTTTACACACGAAAAGATTTCTACGGAGCTACAAGCCCTGAAACCAATCGTATATTACTGCATGGCCGACGAGATCGGCCAAACCTACCACACCCACATTTTCGCGGCCTTTTCCAGTTCGGTACGCTTTTCCACGCTGAAAGCGCGCTTTCCCGAAGCGCATCTCGAAGCGGCGCGCGGCACACCCGCCCAAAACCGCGACTACATAGCCAAGTCAGGCAAGTGGGAAAACGACACCAAGCACGGCACACGCATACCCGGCACTTTTGAGGAATGGGGCGAAATCCCAGAGGAACAGCCGGGGCGGCGCACCGACTTGGCCGACCTCTATGAGATGATAAAGAGCGGCGCAACGGATATCGAGCTTCTCGAAGCCTTTCCCAAGGCTATGCTGTATCTCGACAAAATCGAGCGCGTGCGGCAAACCCTCAAGGCTGAGCGGTATGCAACCGAATTCCGCCCGCTCGAAGTGACTTACCTGTGGGGGCCTACCGGCACCGGCAAAACGCGAAGCGTCATGGAAAAGTACGGTTACGACCGCGTTTGCCGCGTCACCGACTATGACCACCCTTTCGAGCGATACGCGGGCGAAGACGTGCTGGTATTCGATGAATTTCGCTCACAACTGCGTATTTCAGATATGCTTAATTATTTAGATGGCTACCCTTTGATGCTTCCATGCCGTTATGCCAACAAACAGGCATGCTATACCAAAGTCTACTTGATTTCCAACGTCGCACTCGAAAGCCAGTACCGCAACATCCAGTACGACGAGCCCGCCACATGGCAAGCGTTCACGCGGCGCATCCACCGCGTGGAATATCTCACCGCGCCTGCCGACCACGATTTTATCGAATTGACTGACACGGACACACTCTGTCCATTTTGAACAACAGCAAAGCGGCTGTCTTTTCGAAGACAGCCGCTTTTACTCTTCAAACAACTTTGCGATAGGTATATCAAGTTCAGACGCAATCGCGTAAATAGTTTTGAGCGACGCACTTTTGCAAATATTCGGTGCTTCGATCATGCCGATATACGATGTGGATACACCCACACGCTCGGCCAAATCTTCTTGGCTCAACCCGCGCTTTTTGCGGTAATAGCTAATCTTCAGCCCCATATCCAATATGAGATTGCGGTAGCCGTAATCATTGCGCATTATATCACCCACTGTCAGCATACCGCACCGAATAGTCAATTGTTATTGTCTATATTTAATTTTTATTTACTATATGTTAATAAAATTATTGTCGAACCGTGAAACTCCTGCTATACTTTAGGTAACTTCAACAAATAAGGAGTGGGTAAATTTGAAAATTTTGAAACGTGCGGGGGCATGGCTGCTGGCGGCGGCGCTGACGGTGGGAATGGCACCAAGCGCAGGAGCGTATAGTACCGGTGTAGCTGGCAAGGCTACCGTGGTTAGCTGCGGCCTGCCAACCGGTATTATTTCAGCCGACAACACACTTTGGATGTGGGGCTATCGCGGGATGAACATTTTGAATTTAAGCCAATACGAGTGGCACACAGACGAATGGGCAATATATACGCCGCTTCAGATTATGGATAATGTGTCGTCTATTGCTGTGGGTGTCAACAACGGTGTTGCTACGGTAATCAAAACAGACGGTTCCCTTTGGATGTGGGAACAAAGCGAATCTTTTTATGGCCCTAAAGAGCGCGCCCCATCGCGCAAGGTCATGGATGATGTTGCTGCTGCTTCCGCTGGACTGAATCACACCGGCGCGATCAAAACGGATGGTTCGCTTTGGATGTGGGGGCAGAATTCCAGTGGTCAAATAGGGAACGGAACTAATGTGAAGCAAGATACGCCTGTCAAAATCATGGATAATGTGGCTGCTGTTTCTCTGGGTAGTAGTCACTCTGCCGCCATCAAAACGGACGGTTCGCTTTGGATGTGGGGGTGGAATGCCTCTGGTCAGGTAGGAAACGGTGCCACCGCGAATCAACTTACGCCGGTTAAAATCATGGACAATGTGGGAAAAGTTTCTTTGAGTCATAATACTTCTGCTGCAATCAAAACGGACGGTTCGCTTTGGATGTGGGGCGGTACCATAGTTGCACCAACCAAGCTTATGGATAACGCAGCTGATATTTCCTTTGGCGACTATCATGCCGCCGTCATGAAAACCGACGGTTCACTTTGGACGTGGGGAGATAATTCCTATGGCCAAATAGGAAACGGAACCCTCAAGGATGCAACTGCGCCGATCAAGATCATGGAAGATGTTTCAATAGTTGCCGCAGGTATCGAGCACAATGTTGCTATTAAAACCGACGGCACAGTATGGGTTTGGGGTGATAATCATTTAGGGGAATTAGGGCTCGGCAAAAATGCGGGAAACAGCACCCGCAACGAAAAATACAACTGTCAAAACGTCCCGGTTCAGCTCAACGGATTGAAATTCACCCTGCCTGAGGTCAGCCGTCCGTGCACCGTCACCCTAAACCTAGCGGGCGGCACAGGTGCGACCTCAGTGAAATGCGATAAGGGCGCGCCCCTTACCCCGCCGAACAATCCCACGCGTGAAGGTTACTACTTCGCAGGCTGGTACGTGGACAGCGCCTGCACCAAGCCGTGGAATTTTGACGCGGACAAGGTGACGGACAGCATCACCCTGTACGCCAAGTGGGAGAAAAAGACCACCGCGACCGTAATCGCCGAGCCGTCCACCCAGAAGACCGTGATCGACGGTAAGGCAATGACGTTCAACACCTACATTCTGCGCGACGCAGCGGGTAACGCCGTCAACTTTGTCAAGCTGCGCGACGTGGCCTATGTGCTGGACGGCACGGCGGCGCAGTTCAACGTCGATTGGCGCAATAACGCCATCCGGCTCGACGCCAAGCAGCCCTATACTACAAAAAACGGTGCGGAAATGACTGTACCCTCCGTTGTTTCCGCCCCGGCCAAGACCAGCGAAACGCCGGTGCTGACCGGCGGCGTGACCGCGCCGCTCGAAGCCTTTCTGCTGACTGATCAAAACGGCGGCGGCCACAACTACTTCAAGCTGCGCGACATCGGCAAGGTGGCGGGCTTCAATGTCACATGGGATAACGCGGCGCAGTCCATCGTGATCACCACCACCGAACCGTATGCCGGATAAACACACCAAAAGGTGGGGCTTACCCCGCCTTTTGATACTGAAACCCAAATAGTATCGCAGGGAAAAGCTGCCGCGCTCCCCCGCAACCATATTGAAAGGCCGGTTTCTTACGAAACCGGCCTTTCAGACTGTCAAAGAACCACAGTTTTCAGAAGGCGAAAACTGTGGTTTTTGGCATGAAAGCGTGAAAAATTTGAATAATATTGAAAAAGCGAGGACTATTCCAAGCCCATATTGCTAACTTTTTGAGATTCATTGTAGCATACTTAAGCCTCACCCAGTTCGTAACTCGGGCCAGACCTCTATGTTGTGTATAACGCATCGCGTGCTTCTCCTTGGAGTCGGCAAACACACGCTCTATTGTTTCTTTTCGCTTCCCATAGATCTCTTTGCCGCGTTCTGTCTTTCGCAGCTGCTCAACCAAATCTAAATATTCCTGCCAGATATGCCGCGTCATAAGTTTCTGACCCTTTTCGCTAGCTCCACATCTGCATTTGTTAGGGCAGTTTACACAGACTTTCG
>NZ_JANGCE010000016.1 GCF_024462775.1 Butyricicoccus faecihominis | reverse complement strand
AGCCGGAATTCTCGATCGAAATGGGGCTTTGTTTCGATCGACAGACTGTCAAAATTTGTTTTTTGACAGTCTGAAAAGACGCGCTGCAATACGCAGCGCGTCTTTTATCGCCCCTCTGCTTTCAGAGGGAAAGAGGAAGAGAAGAAGAGGTCGATTGGTTATGTGGGAAGGCCGCCGTTCGGGTACAGTATGACCCGCGAGGCCTCCTTTGCCCGCAAAAGCGAGAAGGCGCGTTCGATCTCCGCCAAGGGCAACCGGTGCGAGATCAGATCGGTCAGCCGCAGCCGCTCGTCGCCCAACAGGGCGAGCGCCTCCGGAAAGGATTTGCTCAAAACGCCCATCATTTGCAATTCTTTTTGCGTAAAAACGGCGGGCGGCACTTCGCCTATTGCGTTGTGGTTAAGGCCGAAGAGCAGCAGACGCCCCCGGCTGTTCAGCAGACGCACGGCCTCGGTCAGGATCGCGCCCGTGCCCACCGCGTCGATCACAACGTCGGCCAGCGTGTCCCAGTGGCGCATTAGCGCGTCCCGCACCTGTTCGCGCTGCGAATCGATCACGACATCCGCGCCGCAGCGAAGGGCCTGTTCGATGCGTTTTTCTCCCTTCGCCACGACGGCGAGCTGCCGCACCCCGAATATCCTCAGCACTTTGATAAAGGTCAGTCCGATCGGCCCGGCGCCGTACAGCAGCACGCGCTCGGTCGGCAGGGGTTTTATTGTTTTCATGCCGCTCATCACACAGGCGAGCGGTTCGGTCTGGGCGGCTTCAGCCGGGTCCACGCCCTCCGGCAGGCGGTAAAGCTGGCCCGCGTCCACCACCGCGTACTGGGCAAAGCCGCCGTCGCAGGTTTGGCCGTAGTGATGCGGGTGCGCGCACAGGTTACGGAAGCCGTGCTTACATTCCCAGCACGCGCCGCACGGCAGGCAGGGATTGACGGCGACCTCGTCGCCGGGGCGGTACTCGGTAACGCCCTCGCCCACCGCTTCCACGGTGCCGCAAAACTCGTGCCCCATGATCACGCCGGGATCGATATGCTGCCCCGGCGGCACGCTCAGTCCGTGCAAATCGCTGCCGCAAATGCTAGCGGCGCGTATTTTGAGCAGTACGTCGCGTTTTTCCCGCACCTGCGGTACCGGTACCTGTTCGAGCTCAAGCACGCCGTTTCCCTTGAACACTGCCGCCAACATATTTGCCAAAATGCATGCGCCTCGCTTTCTCCATCCGGCTTTTAAACGTTATTGCCCCAAAGCTCGGAGCTGTCCGCGTTCTCGGTGGTGATGATCACCGGCGCGAGCGCGTTGTTAAAGCAGCCGTCCATCTTCTCCGTGCCGTCGAGCGCCTTGCCCAGATAATCGACCGCGTCGGTCGCCATCTGGAACGCGGGCTGCGCGCAGGCCGCGTCGATATAGCCGTCCTTGATGTAGTCGATCACGCCGGGCGTGCCGTCCACGGTGGTGATGATGATGTGTCCATCCTCGCCCTTCTTTTTCAGCAGCTGCATCTGATCGAGCGCGTTGATGACGGAATCCGCCATAACGCCGTCCGACGCGCAGTAGATCGCGTTGATATTCGGGTCGGCCTGAAACGCGTCGAGCGTATCGTTATACGCCGTATCCGACTGCCAGTAGGTGGGCAGGGAGGAAACGATGGTAAAGCCCAGTTCCTTCGCCGCCTGCTGGAAGCCCTGCGAACGCTCCAAACCCGAGGTGCTGGCCTGATCGCCCATCAGCTCAAGCACCTTCAAATCCTTGATGTCGATCCCCTGCTCCTTGGCCTGATCGACCAGCGCGGTAGCGCCCTGATAGCCGCACTGCACGTTATCCGCTTGGTTGACGGAAACAAACTTGCCCTCGGTGACCGTTCGATCGATCAGCGTGACCGGGATGTTCGCCTCGTTGATCGCGGTGACGGAATCGGCCATTGCGTCCGCGTCGACCGGGGCGAGCACGATGCAGTCCACGCCCGCCGCGATCACATCGTTGATCTGCGAGGCCTGTGTGTCCGCTTCGTTATCCGCGTTGTAAAAGCTTACCTCGTACCCTTCGGATTCGGCGTATTCCTGCGCCTTCTTGCCGACCGAGTAGATAAATTCATCCGCTACCGAGTGCATCATGATCGCCATGGATTTCTTTTCGCCGCCGGTATCGCCCGCCGGGGCGTTTGCCGCGTCCCCGCCGTCGGCCGGCGCGGGGGTGGAACCGCAGCCCGCCAGCACGCCCAGCAGCATCGTCGCCGTCAGGAACAGACTGCCTCGCCGAAGAATGCTCTTTTTCATTTATTTTTCCTCCTCCTGTTTTATGTGTATCGGGCCCTATGCCCGCATACATAAGGGGTTAATCGGCCTGCTTCATGCGGTTTTTGACCGCATCGAACAGCACGGCCAAAAAGATAATGAAGCCCTTGGCCACGTTCTGCCACTCCGCCGCGACAGAGAATAGATTCAGCGCGTTGTTGATCACGCCGATCAGCAGCGTGCCGACCAGCGTGCCGATCATGCTGCCCGAGCCGCCGACCATGCTGGTGCCGCCGATCACGACCGCCGCGATGACCATGAATTCAATACCGTCGCCCATGGCGGCGTAATAGCTGCCCAGACGCGCCATGTTCAGATAGCCCGCGATGCCGCTGATCAGGCCCATGAGAATATAGGCGCTGCAGGTAATCAGCTTATCGTTGATGCCGGACACGCGCGCCGCGTTCAGGTTGCCGCCAACAGCGGTCAGCTCCCTGCCGTACACGGTCTTGTGCAGCAGCAGGTAGCCGAGCAGAAACAGAACGACGATGACCCAGATCTGGATCGGTACGCCGAGCAGCTTGGTTTTGCCGAAAAAGGTAAAGCTCGCGCCAAGCTTGCGGAAGGATACGCCGCCCGTTAGCACGAGCGACATGCCCCGGCACATGCACTGCGTGGCCAGCGTGGCCAAAAACGCGGGCATGCCCAGATATGCGACCGATACGCCGTTTACCGTGCCGACCAGCAGCGCGATCACGAACATGGCCCCGATCGCCAGCGGCTCGGACACGCCGCTTTGCGCCAGAATGGAATACACGCTGCCGCAGCACACCATGATGCCGCCGATCGATACGTCGATGCCGCCCGTCATGATGACGAACGTCATGCCGATGCCGAGCACCGCATAGGTCGTGACCTGCAAAAAGACGTTGGATGCGTTCGCCATGGTGCGGAAGCTGGGACAGGTAATCGCCAGCAGCAAAATAACGAACAGAAATAACAAATAAATGCCGTATTTCAGGCCGATCTGCACCGGCCGGCTCTGCGTGCCGCCCGGCGTTTTCGCGCGTTTACTCATATCATTCCCCTCCCATGGCCGCTTCGAGAAGCGCGGCGGGCTGCAAAGAACTGTCGTTTTGCAGCTCGCACACCTGCTCGCCGTTTTTCAGCACGATCACCCGGTCGCAGGTGCCGAGCACCTCGGGCACCTCGGAGGACACCATGACGACCGCCACGCCCTGCGCGAGCAGCCGCTCGACGATCGCGTAGATCTCCTGCTTGGCGCCGATATCGATGCCGCGCGTCGGCTCGTCGAGCAGCATCAGCTTTGGCGCGGTCGCCAGCCATTTGGCGAGCACCACCTTTTGCTGATTGCCGCCGGACAGATACTTGACCGCCCGCGCGACCGACGGCGTTTTGACCCCCAGATCCGTTACGCCCTTTTGGCTGATCGAAAGCTCTTTTTTCGGATCGACAAAGACCGCGCCCTTGATCGCCTTTAAATTGGCCAGCGTCATATTGAATTTTACAGATTCGTCTAAAACCAGACCTTCCAGATGCCGGTCCTCGGTTACCATGGCAACGCCCCGGCGGATGGCTTCGCGCGGGTCGCGAACGGCCGCCGCGTCGCCGTTTATTGCGATCTCGCCCGCGTCGTATTTGTCCAGACCGAAAATGCTGCGCAGCACCTCGGTGCGGCCCGAGCCGAGCAGACCGTACAGGCCCACCATCTCCCCTTGCCGCACGGTAAAGTTGATATCGCGCAGCTTGCCGCGCCGCGTCAGCCCTTTGACGGACAGCACCTCTTTCCCATACCTGCGGGCCGGGTGGCTGTACTGCTCTTCGGCCGTATGGCCGAGCATTTTGCCGACGACCTCGGTGCGGGATATCTCGTGCACGCCGCATTTTAGAATGCGCTCGCCGTCCCGCATGATCATCAGCGTGTCGCAGATTTCATAGATCTCATCCATATGGTGCGTGATGAATACGACCGCCGTGCCCTGCTCCTTGAGCTCGCGCACAATCTGAAATAAAATATCCACCTCGGACGAGGTCAGGGACGAGGTTGGTTCGTCCAAAATCAAAATTTTGATGCCGCGCGTCAGCGTGCGCCCGATCTCGACAAGCTGCTGCTCGCCGATCTTCAGGTCGCCCACCAGCTGCTCCGGGCGGCAGTGGTCCAGCCGCACACGCTTGAGTATGGCTTCGGTATCGCTTTTCAGCTTGCGTGTGCGCAGAAAACCGCCGCACGCGGGGATGTCCTGAATGAAAATGTTGGAGGCGATATCCATCTTCGGGAACAGGGAAAGCTCCTGATGGATAAAGGCGATGCCCAGCCTTTCGGCGTCCTTGGTGCCGCGTATGGCGACCGTTTTGCCGTTCAGCGTGATCGCGCCCGTATCATGCGGCACAACGCCGCCGAGCACGTTCATCAGCGTCGACTTGCCCGCGCCGTTTTCACCGAGTATGGCGCAGACCTCGCCGGGTTCCAATGTAAAATCCACGTCTTTGAGCGCGTGTACGCCGGGATAGTGCTTATTGATCGCAGTCATTTCCAAAAGCGGTTGATTCATGCGGAGACTCCTCCCCTCCCTTTGCCGCCCGTTTCTTCTCCGGTCAGGAGAACAGGGCGCGAACGGTCTTGATATCTCTGGATAACAGCGTAAACGGGTCGCTGTCCAGCAGGCTGAGCGGCTTTTTGTTATAATAGTTTTCCAGCAGCAGCCACTCGGTGCAGCCCGCTCGCTTGATGGCCGCCGCGGTCTCGGCAAAGCCCACGTCGCCCCGGCCCAGCAGGGCGGACGAAATAGTGCCGTTATAGCCGTCCTTGATATGGATCTGTACGATGTGCTTTTGCAGGCCGCACAGGATATCCATCTGCGAATAGCCGCGGTCCAGATAGTAGTTTTGCGTGTCGTACATGATCTTCAGGCGCGGGCTGTTTACTTCCCGCAACAGCTTTTTGGTGTGCTCCACGCTCAGTACGTTTTCCGCCGCGATCGTCAGATCCAGACTTTCGGCCAGATCGCAGGCCAGACGCATTTTTTCGCAGGTGTTGTAAAAATCCCGCTCGGTGCGGATATCGCCGCTGTCGAAGCTGGGCAGCTGCACCACCGGAATGCCCATATCGTGCGCGGCTTTCAGGCCGGCGCGGATGGTCTCGATCGCGATCAGGCCCTCGAAGCTGTCGCGGTCATGCGACATGCCGTGCGCGTTGAGCGCGTTGAGCGCCATCGAGGGAAAGGCGATGTGATACTTTTCGCCGCATTCCAGATAGGCCTGCTGTATGCGCGGGTTGGACAGCGGAAAGCCGGTCTCATAATCGCCGAAATCCAGCTCCATGCCATCGAGGCCAAGCTCTTCGGCGATTTTCAGCCCATGCGGGCCGGGAAACGGAAAAGCCCATTCGACGATGCCGATTTGATATGCCATACGGTCCTTACTCCCTTCATACCGGTTTACCGTGTGTCAGTGGCACTCGCGCCCGCCCGAAATATTGAAGGAGGAGCCGGTGATGAACGCGGAATCCTCGCTGGCGAGGAATACGCACAGCTTGCCGATCTCCTCGGGCTCGCCCATACGCTTCAGCGGCGTGGCTTCGTTGAATTCCTTTAAGTATTCTTCAAAGGTGAGGCCGTACAGCGGCGCGCGGTCGGTCAGGCAGCGCTGGATCATATCGGTGTTGATGGTGCCGGGCGCGATGGAGTTGACGCGCACGCCGTATTCGGCAAGCTCCAGCGCCAGCGACTGCGCCAACAGCCGCACGCCCGCCTTGGATGCGCAGTAGACGGCGTTGAACGCTTCGGCTGTTTTGGAGGCGCACGAGTCGATCAGCACCATTGCGCCCGCGCGCTGCGCCTTCATCTGCCTGCCCACATATTTGCTGAACAAGAAGGTGCTGCGCAAATTGACCGCGATCACCGCGTCCCAATCCTTTTCCTCCTGATCGACGATCGCGCACGAACGCAGGATACCGGCCGCGTGCGTCAGAATATCGATCCGGCCGAAATGGTCGACGGCGGAGGATACGAAGCCCTGAACGGTCTCGCTATTCGATACATCGCCTATGGCTGTCAGGCAGTCCCTGCCGAGCGCGCGGATCGCTTCCGCCGTTTCGGCCAGCCGTTCTCCGTTGATGTCGAGGATCGCCAGATCACAGCCGTTTTTCGCGTACTCCAAGGCCACGCCTTTCCCGATTCCCTGCGCCGCGCCGGTCACCATTGCGATTTTTCCCTGTAACTTCATGTTCCGCACCTTCCCTTTCGATCCGCGAACAAACGCGAACTTGTTTGGCTTTAATTTTGTTTTATGTTTTGATTTGTTTTCGATATATGCATTATAAATCAAAAAAAAATCGATGTCAACAAAACAACTTTGTCGTATTTAACAAGAAAATCACTTCATAATCGGAACAATATACAAAACATTATAAAAACAAATTAATTTTGTTTTGACAAACAGGCAGAAACAGGATATACTGAAAACAACAAACAACCGTTGCCAAGCCGATAGCCCATTGTCCCCGGCTTGCCGTTGCGCGGAAGAAAATTTTATACTATAATAGATTGGTAAGATTAACCGATTCAGGCTGATCTGTATCAGGTAGGAGGAGATCTTGTGACCATCCGGCAAATTGCAGAATCCTTGGGCGTGGCGCCGTCCACCGTATCCGTGGTGCTGAACAACAAGCCCGGCGTGCGCAGCGAACTGCGGCAAAAGATCCGCGACACGCTCATTGAAAACGGCTACAGCATCAAGGACAGCAAGGCGAGTCAGGGCCGTATCCTGTTTGTATATTATAAAAGCACGGACTACCTTGCCGCGCGCGGGGATGATACGATGTCCTCCATCCTCGCGGGGATCGAGTCGGTCTGTCTGGAAAAGCGCTTTACCTTTTCCGTGGCCAACGCCACGCCGCGCACGCTGGACGATATTTTGCTCGCCGCCGCGCCGGAAACGTACAGCGGCGTCATTTTGCTGGGCACGGAGTATTACCAGCCGCCGCGGGACGCTTTTTTCTCACTGTCCGTGCCGCTCGTCGTGCTGGACGGCTTTTTCCCCGAGTATCCGCTCAGCACAATCAACATCGATAACAGCTACGGCGTCCATCAGGCGGTGAAATGTCTGCTGGACAACGGCCACCCCAAGATCGGCTATCTGAAAAGCTCGATTGAGTTCGGCTGCCTGCGCGACCGCAAAAACTGCGTGTGCTCCTCCATGAACGAGTTGGGCCTGACGCTGGAGCCGCAGTATGTGATCGAGGTCAGTCAGGAGTCCGAGGTGATTCAGAAGGAGGTCGAATACTTCCTGAAAACCTCGGAAACCATCCCCACCGCCTTTATTGCGGATAACGATATCATCGCGGTCTCGGCCATTCAGGCGTTCCAGCGGGCGGGCCTGCGCGTGCCGGACGATATCTCCATCATCGGGTTCGACGATTCCAAGGTCTGCACCATCTTGACTCCCTACTTGACCACCGTGCGGGCCAATTTTGTAGGCATGGCGCGGCTGGCGACAGAGCGCCTGATCCAAATGATCGAGGAGGGCGCGGGCGACATTATCAAGTCGACCGTCGGCACAGAATTGATCCAGCGCCAATCGGTCGCGCCAAACGCCAAAAACCAATTCATTATTCGTACAAAATAATACTTTAGGAGAGGAAAAACGCGGTTTTTTCCTCTCCTTTTTATTGCTTTACAGCGTTGTTGCTGATATACTTAATTTGTCACAGATGCCAAGTCGTTCGGGCGTTCGCCCGTCTTCGTTTGCCCATACAGACAAAGGAAAGAGCGAAATATGAATAAGAAAACCCCCAAAAATAAAAACAACAGCTGGGCGATCTCCTTCTCCCCGCTGCTGCGTTACAGCGCGATTTTTTGCCTGCTCACGCTGGCCGTTATATTGGCGGGCGGTGCGGTGCTGTCGGCCGGCCAAATGAAAAAGGACGCGCAGGCTTCGCTTGCCAGCGTGCACGCGCAGACCTCGCAGCGTGTGAAGGAATCCATTACGCTGCTCGAATCGCTCGCCAGCCTGCCGGAATTTTACGACCCCGCGGTCCCGGCGATCGATAAGGTCAAAAAACTGGATCAGATGAGCCCGTACTTCGGCTATCTGATGATCTGCTATGTCGATTCGGACATCACCGTTTATTCCGACGGGTCCGAGCCGGCCAGCCTTGCCAGCCGCGACTATATGCAGCAGCTTTTTTCCACCGGTGAAAATCAGGTGACGGACAGCTTTGCCGCCGGAGCGGACGGGGTAACGCTCAACTACACCGTTGCCGTGCCGCTGCGCACCCCGCAGGGCAACATCACGGGCTGCTTGTTCTGCTCCATCTATTTCGACGAAGTCGTCGATATTTTGGAGCAATCCGCCGGCATCAACGGATCGGACGCCACACTGATCGGTTCCAAGGGCCAGATCATGTCCACCACCACGGACATGCCCTACGGCGACCCCATCATGAATGAGCTGCGCGATACGCATCTGTTCGGCACGACTTCGGATAAGCTGCAAGAACAGCTTCTGGCCGCCATTTCCGGCGATTTTTGGAGCTTAACGGATGGCAGCCCGGCTTATACCGTGTATCAGCGCGTGGAAAACACCGGCTGGGACGTGCTGTGCACGGTCAAGCTTGCAACGGTGTTCGCGGACATTTTACCCAGCCTGCTGCTGGTGAGCGGTCTGACCGTTATCCTGTGCATCGGCCTCATGCTCCTGCTGCGGCACTATATCGCGGGACAAATGAAGGTCGTGGACGTGCTGGTGCATTCCGTTGAAGAGCTGGAAAAAAGATTTATCAAAACGAGCGCCCCGATGACATGGATTTCAACGAGATCATCCGCCTGACGAGCACCGGCCTGTCGGACAGTCTGACCGGCGTCGTCACCCGCTCGGTTTTCTTTAATCAGGCTTCCGCGCAGCTCAAGAAGGCTGATCCCGACCGAGTAAGCGCCCTTTGCTTTGTGGATATGGATAACCTAAAATACATCAACGATACCTATGGCCACAGCGGCGGCGACGTCGCGCTGAAAAGCGTGGGCTATATCCTGCGCGAATATGAAAAGAAATACGACGGCGTGGTGGGCCGGTACGGCGGCGACGAATTCGTGTTGCTGCTGACCGATCTGGACGACGAAGCCGAGCTGCGCAGCGTACTCGACGAGCTGGTGCTCCGCCTGCATTCCGAGATCGGTTCGGCCGGCCAGCGCATTCCGGTGCAGTGCAGCGTGGGCGTAGCTGTTTGCCGCCCGGACGCGGAGTTGGAGCAGGTGATCGCGCAGGCGGATGAAGCGCTGTATTTCGTTAAGGAAAACGGAAAAGGCTATTATAAAATTCGTTAGGACGGCGGAGGCGTATGAAGAAATGGAATGAACGGCGGTTGCCTCTCCTACTCGCGGCACTGTTGATCATCGCAATGGCAGCCGGATTCGGCCTTACGATGCGCCGCAGCTTTATGGAGATTCGCCAGCAGGAAGCGGACAACATCCTGCTTTATTACAGTGAAAATATCATGCTGCAAATGCGCGGCGCGCTGAACCAAGCGGACACACTGGCGCAAACGGCGCGCATCATCGGCGATCAGGATACCGCGTGGTTCGAGAAGGCGGCTTGCTCCCTTCTCTCGCGGGAGGAGATCCGCTATGTATGCCTGATCGACGGCGATACGATGGTCAGCGCGCTTCCCGCGGAACAATACGGCGATCAGGTGGGACATGATTTAAAGGATTTTTCCTATACTTACACGCTGGCCAAGGTGGTCAAAGAATTGGTTGTAGAGGGCCCTATCACCATCGGGAGCGGTGATGCGAAGCAAGAAGTCTTTCTTTTCCTACAGCCCTTTGTATCGGATAACGCTTATCTGGGCGAGGTCGGCGTCGCCCTTGACCGCGACTATGTACTGGAACAGATGGGTCTGCGTTATCTGACCGAGCAGGGCTACGATTACGAGCTTTGGCGCGTCAATCCGCAAAGCGGCGACAAGGAGGTCGTCTCAACCTCCGGGAGCGGCGTCGATTTCTCTCACGCGGCCAAGACATCTTTTAACCTGCCGACGCAGTGGAATCTGAGCATCCAGCCCATGGACGGTTGGATCAGCCGCGAAAACAGCGTGACGATCATTCTGGTCTGCGCGCTGGCCGCTTTTCTTTTGTTGGGCCTGTGCTATACCCTATCCCGTTTGCGCACGCAGGCAAAAAAACTTAAAAACGTTTCTTTGACCGACCGGCAGACCGGCCTTTACAATCAGGCCGGTTTTACCACGGCGCTTGACCGGTGCCTTGCCGAGCAGCGCGGGCCGATCGTCCTTTTTTATTTCGTGTTTGAGGGCTACAACGAGGTGGCCCAACTGATCGGCCCGGAAGCGGAGGCCGCTTTCCTGCAAAGCATTCCGCGGCGTTTGACCGAATACATTGAAAGCCCTTTTCTCGCGGGGCGGCTGCAAGCCGGTAATTTCGCGATCGCGGTGCGCGAGGATATGAACGAGAGCCAACGGAAGGATTTCGCCAGAGGGCTTTCGCTTGAATTGTTGCTTAAGATCCGTCTGAACGGCGAGAAGAGCTTTTTGACCGCGCGCTATCAATACGCGCCCTGTCCGCCAAACGGGCAGGCGGCGGATATCATCGCCACGCTGATCCGCTCGTATTATGCCTACCGTTCCAAAGAGTCCCCTGCGCGCATGCTCACACAAAAGTGCCGGCAGCTGATCGCGGGACAAAGCAACGTGGTTTTCGAGGAATACACCGATCTGGAAATGATGGAGCTGAGTAAGACCTTTAACCAATACCGCAAGCAGGTCGAGCAGCTCGCCTACTTTGACCCGGTATTCAATGTGGGCAACCGCCCCAAATATCTGCGGGACGCCAATATGCTCATTTCCTACGATAAGAAGCGCCAGTTCAGTCTGTTTTGTGTTGATATTTGCGCGTTTAGCCAGTATAACGAGTTATTCAGCGCCGATATCGGCGATCAGATCTTGCGCGAGGTTCTGCGCCGCCTGTCGCGTCCCTTTGGCACATACCTGTATCGTATCAACGGCGACGTCTTTTTAGGCATTTCCCGTTCCAACGAGAGCGAGCAAGTCTTTGCATCCCGTTTGCAGCAGCTGCTTACCAAGCCGGTCTTAGCCGGCAACGCCTCGTTTGCGCTTCAGGTACGCATCGCGGTATGCCGCTATCCCACGCACGGGGATACCCCGGAAGTGCTGCTGGACCGCATCCAAGCCGCGCTGCGCTTTTCCAAGGAATCAAATCAGCATATCATGATCTATCATGACGAGCTGGACGCTATGATCCGAACCGAGGCTGAAATCCTGCGTTTGCTCAAGGCCAGCATCGAAGAAAAAACGCTGGAGATCTGGTACCAGCCGATCATGAATTTGGAAAACCGGCGCTACACCGCCGTGGAGGCGCTCACGCGCCTGCCAAACGGCAAGGGCGGGTATTTCCCCGCCGGACTGGTCATCTCGCTGGCCGAGCGCAGCGGCATGGTGGAACAGCTTGGCGACTATGTGCTCACCCATGCGTGCCGTTTTATGCATATGCAGGGCAAGGCGCTGGGCCTGCTACGCACGGGCATTAACCTATCCGTGCAGCAGCTGTTGGTGAGAAACAGCGCGGACCATATACTAAGGCTGATCCGCACCTCCGGCGTTGATCCCAAGCTGATTACCTTGGAGATCACGGAAAGCGTGCTGATCCAGTCCATTGAGCGCGCCTGCGCGACGCTGGACCGGCTGCGGAATACCGGCGTCCATATCGCGCTGGACGATTTCGGCGTGGGCTACAGCAGCCTGAACTACCTTTCCAACCTGCCGGTGGACGTCATCAAGATTGACCGGTCGCTCACCCAGCAGATTCTCACAAACCCAAAGCAGCACGCGCTTCTGCGCTCCATTGTCGAGATGGCGGCGATCAATTCTCTCGCCATCGTGGCCGAGGGCGTGGAAACGATGGAGGAACAGTCGATCATCTCCGCGTCGGGCGTGCATTTCATTCAAGGTTTTTATTATGCCCGCCCGATGTCGCAGGAGCAGTTGATCCGCTTTCTAAAGGATCAAAAATAATATGCCCCCTCCCCTAAAAAGTGCTGCCCGGAATCAATCCGGGCAGCACTTCTCATTTTTATTTTTCCGCGGCCAGCGCCCAGAGGTACAGGCTGGCGACCGTGCCGTACGGCGAAAACCGCGCGCGGTATTGCGCAAACAATTCGCGCGTCATCTCGGCAGCGCCGCACAAGCGGCACAGGCCGCGGCGGATGCCCAGATCGTCAAAGGCCATCACATCCGGCCGCCGGAGCGAGAAGATGAGCAGCATTTGCGCCGTCCACCTGCCTACGCCGGGCAGCACGGTCAGGCGCTCGATGATCGCTTCGTCCTCCATGGCGGCGATCGCTTGCGGGTCCAGCACGCCCTCTTGCGCCGCCGTGGCGGCCGACAGGATATAACCCGCCTTGCGGCCCGACAGGCCGCAGGCGCGCAGCCGTTGTTCCCCGCCCCGCAGCACGGTCTCCGGCGTGAACGGTTCAAACGCGGCGCAAATGCGGGCCCATATCGTCACAAGCGCCTTGCCCGAGATCTGCTGCCCGGCGATCGAATTGACGAGCGCCTGAAACAGATCGTCGATGACCTCCCGGTTAATATGTCCCAGCCGGTCGATCGCCGCGCCGAGCGCCGGATCGGCCCGCCGCAAATAGTCCGTTTCTTTTTCGCCGTATGCAAAACAAGCCATTTCCCCGCCTCCTTATCAAAAAAGGGCGCTGCATCAACGCAACGCCCTTGCCCGGGAAATAAGCGGCGCGCTCACTCCCCTTTTTTCGCAATCGCCTTTTGCTCGAACCGCGCCTTGTCCACCACGGCGCGCTGGTGCGTGCCCTCGCCGATCAGGCCGGCTTCATCATAGGCCGCGACCTTAAAGGTGAACATTTTACCGTTCGGGCTGATCTCGACCAGCTCGGTCTCGATACGCACTTCCATGCCCTCCGGCGTGGCGGCCACATGGCTGACGTTGATCTGCGTGCCGACCGTGGTCTTGCCTTCGGCCAGTTCAGGCGCAACGCTGCCCGCCGCCGTACCTTCGATCGCGGCGATCATCATGGGGGTGGCGAACACCGCGACAAGGCCGCTGCCAACATTTGACGCGAGCTGCGCTTCGGTCACCGTAAAGCGGCGCTCGCCCTTGATTCCGATTTCCATATTGAGCACTCCTTATCTGATCTCTGTCATGCCGCCCATGTAAGGCTGCAACGGCTTCGGGATCGCGACCGAGCCGTCCTGACGCAGGTTGTTTTCCAAAAAGGCGATCAGCATGCGCGGCGGCGCGACCACGGTGTTATTGAGCGTGTGGGCAAAGTACAGCTCCTTGCCCTCTTTCGGGCGGATGCGGATGCCCAGACGGCGCGCCTGCGCGTCGCCCAAATTGGAGCACGAGCCGACTTCAAAATACTTCTTTTGGCGCGGCGACCACGCCTCCACGTCGCAGGACTTGACCTTCAGATCGGCCAGATCGCCCGAGCAGCATTCCAGCGTGCGCACCGGAACATCCAGCGTGCGGAAAAAGTCCACCGTGTTCTGCCACAGCTTCTCGTACCACAGGGGGCTTTCCTCCGGCTTGCAGACGACGACCATTTCCTGCTTTTCAAACTGGTGGATGCGGTAAACGCCGCGCTCCTCGATGCCGTGCGCGCCGACTTCCTTGCGGAAGCAGGGCGAATAGCTGGTCAGCGTCTGCGGCATATCGTCTTCATCGTTGATAGTGTCGATGAACTTGCCGATCATCGAGTGCTCGGAGGTGCCGATCAGGTACAGGTCCTCGCCCTCGATCTTGTACATCATGTTCTCCATTTCCTTGAAGGACATGACGCCCTTGACCACGTCGCCGTGGATCATATAGGGCGGGATATAGTAGGTGAAGCCGCGGTCGATCATGAAATCGCGCGCGTAGCTCAGAATGGACGAATGCAGGCGGGCGATGTTGCCCTTCAAATAATAGAAGCCGTTGCCCGAGGTGCGGCGCGCCGCGTCCAGATCGATACCGGCGAGCTTTTCCATGATGTCCACGTGGTACGGGATCTCGTAGTCCGGCACGACCGGGTCGCCGTACTTTTGGATCTCTACGTTTTCGGAATCGTCCTTGCCGATCGGCACCGAGGGATCGATGATGTTCGGAATGACCATCATACGGGTGCGGACTTCCTCCTGATAGGTCTTCTCATCCTCGGAAAGCTGCTCCATCTCATCGGCCATGGCCTTGACTTCGGCCTTGACCGCCTCGGCTTCGTCCTTCTTGCCCTGCCCCATCAGCATGCCGATCTGCTTGGATTTCTGGTTGCGCTGGCTGCGCAGCTCGTCGGCGCGGGTGCGCGCCGCGCGGTATTTGGCGTCAAATTCCAGCACCTCGTCCACCAGAACGAGCTTTTCGTCCTGAAACTTCTTTTTGATGTTTTCCTTTACCGCGTCCGGATTCGCGCGGACAAATTTGATATCGAGCATGTTTTTCTTCTCCTCCAGATGTTTCTTTATTCAGCCAGTTCCTGCGTCAGTTTTTTATAAATCGCGGCGCCTTCCGCGCTGAGCAGCGCCTTATCATCCGTGGCGCCCAGCCGGTCGGCCCCGTAGGCGCCGGTCAGCTTATCGATTTGGGCCTTTGCTGCCGTGCGGTCGCCCGCGCGCAGCGCGTCCTCGGCGCGCAGCAGCTGATAAACGGCGTCCAGCGCTTGCTGCTGGGCCTGTACGGCCTTCGCGGTATCGATCTCCGTGCCCTCTATGCCGAGCGCCTTACGCACGGCGGAAAGTTCCTCCGACTGCGCTGTGAGCTGCTTTTGCAAATCTTCCATTTTTTGGGTCGCGCCCTGCGCCACCTTTTGCTGATCGCTGAGCTGCGTATTCAGGTTTTGCAGCTGTTTATTGCTGCGCACCTGTGAGATATAGCTGACCAAGATCAGCGCGATGGCGACCAAAAACAGACCGATGATATAAAAGGTAAGCGTTGTGCGGCTTAGCTTTTTTTCCGGCTGCATTTCGTGTCCGTCGCCCTCCACAGGCAGCTGTGCTTCGTTTTCCTCGCCCTGCGGCGTTTTATTGTCTTCCATGCGTACCTCCCTTATACACGAAGCCCGCGCAGCGCGTCGAGCAATCGTTCGAGGTCATCCGCCCCGTAATATTCCAGTGAGAGCGTGCCGCTTGTTTTGCCTTGCGCAATGGTGACCTTGCGGCCAAGCGTGCTTTCCAGTTCCTTTTCCACTTCGGCCACATAGTCCACGGAAAAGGCTTGTTTTTGCTCTTTATGTGCGGGTTTCTTATTCAGCCGTTTGGCAAGCGCCTCGGCTTGCCGCACCGAAAGACCGACCATCTGCTCGGCCGCCGCGCCGCGCTGCTCTTCATCCGCCACGGCGAGCACGGCCCGGGCGTGTCCGCCGGAAAGCTTGCCTGCCGCGACCATGCCGCGCACTTCGTCCGGCAACGCCAGCAGGCGCAGCGCGTTTGCAACGGCGGGACGGGATTTAACGACGCGCTTAGACACTTCGTCCTGCGTCAGACCGAATTCCCGCATCAAAAGATCATAGCCTTCGGCTTCTTCGATCGGATTCAGGTCCTGCCGCTGCAGGTTCTCGATCAAGGCCATCTCCATGACCTTGCCCTCGTCCGCTTCGATCACCATGGCGGGTATTTTTTTGAGCCCAGCCAAACGGGCGGCGCGCCACCGGCGCTCGCCCGCGATTATCTGGTAATATCCGGTTTTTATGCCATGCCGTACCGTGATCGGCGTGATCACGCCGTGCTGACGAATGCTTTCCGCCAGCGCTTCCAGCGCTTCCGCGTCAAAATTTTTGCGCGGCTGCCCCGGGTTAGGCTCTACTTTGGACAGGTCGATCGACGATACGCCATCGGCCGCGCCCGCGGCCGATAGATCGGCCACATCGCCGCCGAAAAGATTGGACAGGCCGCCGCCCAGCCCTTTTTTGGATGTGGGCATGCGTTACTTCCCCTTTCCGCGTTTGTTTTTCTTCAGGATCTCATCCGCGAGGGCCAAATAGGCTTCGGCGCCGCGGCAGAAGCGGTCGTAATCGGTAATGGGCTTGCCATGGCTGGGCGCCTCGCTGAGACGCACGTTGCGCGGCACGACCGAGCTGAACACCTCGCCGGGGAAGTGCTTTTTCACCTCTTCCACCACCTGAATGGAAAGGTTGGTGCGTCCATCGAACATGGTCAGCAGCACGCCTTCCAGCGTCAGCGCGGGGTTCATATTTTTCTTAACCATGCGCACGGTGGTCATCAGCTGGGACAGGCCCTCCAGCGCATAGTATTCGCACTGCAGCGGTACCAAAAAGCTGTCCGACGCGCACAGGCAGTTCAGCGTAAGCAGACCGAGCGACGGCGGGCAGTCGATAAACACATAATCGTACTGGTCGCTCACCTTCTGCAATACGTTTTTCAGGCGAAATTCACGATTCTCCATCACGATGAGGTCTAGCTCCGCGCCGGCCAAATTGACATTGGCGCCGATCAGGTCGACCCACTTCGTGGAAACGATAGCGCTCTTTACATCCGGCTCATCCGCGACGACTAGGTCGTAGATCGAAGTCTTTAGCTCACGCGGGTCGATGCCGAAGCCGCTTGTCGCGTTGCCCTGCGGGTCAAAATCGCAAAGCAGCACACGCTTGCCGCGGTCGCTGAGCGCCGCCGCCAGATTGATCGCGGTCGTCGTTTTGCCGACGCCGCCCTTTTGATTGGCGAACGCAATGATCTTCCCCATGTATTCTTCCCTTCTTTTCTGTTAAGCTTTCGTTTTCGTATTCCTTTTATCTCGACAGAATTGCCCTTTTGAAGGGCTTCTGCCTTGGTTCCGTACGAAAGCGTTTTATTTACCAGACTTATTATAGCATACCGTTTGATAAATGCAAAGAAGTTTGGGACAAAAAGAAAATGTTTCACGTGAAACAAACGAAAAAGTTTGTTTCACGTGAAACATTGAAGGGGTGTCCATTCCTCAGCTTCGCGCGTTGGGGATATTGATTGTCAGCGTCAAACCATCGTCCGTTTCCTGCTGATCCACCGTAGCGCCCACGCCGGAATCAACCATCACGCCAATGGCCCGGTTCACGGTATTCAGGAAAAACCGCACATCCTTAATCAGTCGAACAATTTTCTTTTCGCTCCCCGCCGGCACTTCGGTCTCCTCTGTCAGCAGATGATCGATATACTGCTCGGTTCGGCTTACGTTCAAATCATGCTCAATAATATAATGGGTCGCATTGATGCGATCCTCTTCCTTCTCCAAGCGCAGCAGGCTTCTGGCATGGCGCTCGGTCAAGCTTGCGGAGCGAATCAATTCTACATTCTGCGGCGACAAGCGCAGCAGCCGCAGCTTGTTGGCCACCGCGGATTGGGTCTTGCCCACCTTGCGGGCAGCCTCCTCCTGTGTCAAGCCATATTGCTCAATCAAACGCTTAAAACCGCTCGCCTCTTCAAAAAAGTCCAGATCGCGCCGCTGCAAATTCTCCACCAGCGCGATCGCCGAGGAGTCCTTGGAATCCGCGGAAATGACAAGGCAGGGTACGTCGTTCAGTCCCGCGACACGGGCTGCGCGCAACCGGCGCTCCCCCGCCACCAATTCATAGCCGCCGTTGGGTCCGCGCCGCACGGTGAGCGGATTAAGTACGCCATACTGCCGGATGCTTTCGGCCAGCTGTGCAATGGCTTCGGGATCAAAGTATTTGCGCGGTTGGTTCGGGTTGCGTGCGATATCGCTGATGCGCACACGGCGGAGCGTACGGTCTTCCTTGCCGGTTACTAAAGTCAAAACAGACATCATGTAATTCCCTCCTATATTTCCTTCTGGTAATAGATTACCATTTTATACCATAATGTAAAGAAAAATCGACCGCACGATTCGCCTTTTTCGACGTATATCTGCTATTTTCAGCGCTATATCTCACATTCCCACACATTTTCGGACAAAATATAACATCTTGTATTTCCATTACTAAATGTAAATTGTTTGCGAAAAAGCGTGCGCACTCGACAGAGCGCCGCTCCGGGTGTACAATATCCCTATCTCTCCATCGAAAGCGAGGAAGCAATCATGTATGAACTGATACAGGCCGGCGCGCATAGCTACTATATCAACTGCCCCGCCAAGATCGGCGTTTACGCGGCCGATCCGGACGCGGTCTATTTGATCGACAGCGGCAGCGATAAGGACGCCGGGCGCAAGGTGCGCCAAATCATGGAACGGCAGGGCTGGCGCTTGCAGGCCATACTCAATACACACTCCAATGCCGATCACATCGGCGGCAACCATTATTTGCAGGCGCAGACGCATTGCAACGTTTACGCGCCGGGTATCGAAGCGGCCTTTACCCGATTCCCCATTCTCGAACCATCCTTTCTGTACGGCGGCTTTCCCTGCAAGGAGCTGCGCCATAAGTTCCTGCTTGCACAGGAAAGCGACGTGACCGATCTTGCGGAAGCCCATCTGCCGCAGGGCTTCGAGACCCTTCCCCTTCCCGGTCATTTCTTTGACATGGTCGGTTTTCGCACGCCGGACGGCACGGTCTTTCTGGCGGATTGCATCAGCGGCCGCGACACGCTGGACAAATACGGCGTCCCGTTTATTTACGACGTGGCCGCCTATCTGCAAACGCTCGACCAAGTGGAAGCGCTGGAGGCCCCTCTATTCGTGCCCGCCCACGCGGAGGCGACCAGCGATGTCAGGGAGCTTGTCCGCTACAACCGCGCCAAGGTGCTGGAGATCGGCGAGACGCTGCGATCGATCTGCGGCACGCCGCTCTGCTTTGAAGAAATTTTGCAGCAGGCGTTTGCGCACTACGGTCTCACCATGAATTTTGAACAGTACGCGCTCGTGGGCAGCACCGTGCGCTCCTTCCTCACGTGGCTGAAGGACAGCGGACGGCTCTCCGCCTCGTTCCAAAGCAATATGCTGTTATGGCATGCATCCGCGTAAGGAGTCGTTGCAATGGAGTTTAACGAAAAGCTGCAACAGCTTAGAAAGCAGCGAGGCTTGACGCAGGAACAGCTCGCCGAGCAGCTCTATGTTTCCCGCACGGCTGTCTCCAAATGGGAAAGCGGAAAGGGCTGCCCGAATATCGAATCGCTCAAGTGCATCTCCAAGCTGTTCTCCGTTACCATCGACGAGCTGCTTTCGGGCGACGAGCTAATCACACTTGCCGTTCGTGAAAACCGATCGAACCTTGAAAAAGTATATGGCTTGATCCGAGGCATATTCGACATCATGGCGCTTTGCTTTATTTTTCTGCCGCTCTACGGCAAGCCGTACGGCGGCTATATTTACGCCGTCAATCTGCTTTCCTTCACCGGAACCACGGGCACATTTCTGGTCACTTATTGGGCCGTCTTTTTCATCCTGATCGGCCTTGGGCTGGCGCAGTTGGCCTTTGCCTATTGGGACCGGCCCGTTTGGCGGGGGCGCGCGGCCAAATGCTCCATCGTTTTTCACGCCGTGGCCATCTGTCTTTTTGCCGCGACCCGGGAACCCTATGTCACCCTTCTGCTGTTCGCGTTTTTTGCCGCAAAGGCATGGATATTGTGGAAGCAAACCCAAATCAAATTATCCTGAATTCCTGTCAAAAGGCCCTGACACAAAACGTGTCAGGGCCTTTTGAGGATTGTGACGGCACGTTTCTTGCCTTTTCCCCTGCCGTGCCACCATAATGGGAGCAGTACTTGCAAGTCGTTTCATGCCGCTAAAAGAAAGGAATATCCATTATGCAAAAGAGATCTACAAAATATTTCATCCTTGCCAGCGTACTATTTTTGTGCTTCGCCCTATTTACCGTGATCGTCGCCACGGTCGACGTACAGCCAATCGGCCCGCAGCAGTCCACGGTAGGGCTTGCCACAGTCAATCAAGCCGTGTTTACGTTTTTCGGTGTGAACCGACTGTGGTATGACGCGACCGACTATCTGGGTATCGCGGCCATCGCCACCGCGCTTGGCTTTGCGATAGGCGGGCTGGCGCAGCTCATCCGGCGCAAAAGCATCAAAAAAGTCGATCCCCGCATTTTGCTGCTCGGCGCGTTTTATGTTGCCGTGCTGGCGTTCTATGTGTTTTTTGAGCTTTGCGTCGTCAATTACCGGCCGGTCCTGCTGTCGCAAGCGCTTGAGGCTTCTTATCCATCCTCCCACACCATGGTCGTCGTTTGTTTGATGGGCGCGGCCATGCTGCAATTCCAGCATGTTCTGCGCAACAGGAAAGGATGGCTCTTGGCCGCGGAGACCGTTTCCGCGTTGGTGATCGTCATAACGGTCGTGGGCAGGCTGCTGTCCGGCGTGCACTGGTTTACCGATATTGCGGCGGGCGTTCTGCTCTCGGTCGCCTTGCTCGCGCTCTACCGCGCCGCGCTGCAATACATAGAGGAACGCGCGGATACCCCAACCGATCCGCAAGAATAAATACCGGAGCCGCTGAAACGTTACGCTTCAGCGGCTCCGGCATTGTAGTGAAAAGTGATTTGTGCTTATTCAGTGGTTTGCCCTTTATCCGCGGTCCCCAGCAACAGCTTGGCGAACTCGGCGCGGGTGAGCACGGCGTTCGGCGTCAGCTTGCCGCCGGAACCCGCGATCAGCTCCTCCCGGACACAGAGCGCGGCAGCCGCGCGGCGCTCCGCGGAAAGGTCGGCCGCGTCCGTAAACGGCGTGAGAATCGCATCGACCTCGTTCGCCTCGGGCGCCTTAATTTCTCTTTTGAGCAGCAGGTTTGCAAACATCTGCATCGCGTCCGCCCGGGTAACCGAAGCGTCCGGCGTAAAGCCCTCTTCCAGTCCAGTAAGCAGGCCCGCGTTCGATACCGCGGTCACTTCGTCCGCATACCACGCATCGGCTTTCAGCGTGGGCAGCAGTTCCTTCGGCGCTTCCAACTTCTCCAGCCGCACGACCGTCGCGCACATCTCCGCGTAAGTGAGCGGCTGATCCGGCTTGAACGTTCCGTTCGCGCCCTGCATCAGGCCGCGGTCCACCACCTCGTCCACAACAGCGGATGCCCAGTGGGTCTTTGGCACGTCGGAGAAGCGCGGCTGATCCGGCCGGCGGTAAGGCGTTTGCAGGGCCATCCAGCATTCGCCCTCGCGGTCGACCACGTCCGCAAGCTGTTCAAAGGTAAGCAAGTAGGTTTCCGTGTAAGCGCGGCGCGTGTCGCTTTGGTATTCATTATAATAGTAGGTCACGCCCTTGGCGCTCATTCGCGGATAGCTGTATAGGTAGATCGGGTGATCATCCGGCAGCAGATCGCGCACCATGTCGCTATAATCACCGATCAGCAAGTCGGAAATTTTGTACTGCTCGCCGGTGTTCAGGTCAAACGCAAGGGAGTTGTTCCAGATCGAGGAGCCTTCGCCCTTGCCGCTGACGCAGTTGGCCGAAACGACCAGCACGGTTCCTTCCAGCGAAACGCCGTAGGTGCCTTCCAGCGCGTCATATTCCGCCGTCACCGAAGGGCCCTTGAGGAAGAAATCGCGTATGGCGGTGTTAATCTTTTTCTGCATAGCCGCATCGGGCAGGCCGTCTATTTCCGGGAAGGAAACATTCCAGCCGTGCTCGCTGCCGTCCGCCTGATAGCCCATGAATTTCTCATAGTGCACGGTCTTGGCCACCAAACCCTGCCCCAGTTCAAACGAGGTGGGCGGTGTAAACAGCACTTGCTCGGTCTCCAAATTGATGTAGCGCACTTCGCCGTCCTGCGTTACGCGGACGACCTTGTCGGAAAGCAAAAGCGGGTCCTCCGCGTTTTTCAGGCTTGCAAAGTAGCCGCCGCTTTTACGGAAAAAGATCAGGCCGCCATCCGCCATACCGTGCCACGATAAGCCGTAGCGCAGTTCCTTGAACCCGCCCACATAGGACGCGGTGCGGTACGCCACATTGCCGTCCGCGTCCACCGCGGCGGCGGAGCCGTCCTGACTGCGGGCGGCGTACAGGCCCTCGCCCATATAGGATAGGTAGTAATAGGTGGGCTCAGTCTTGAGCTTGCCGTTCACGTCGATCATGCCCCAGCGGTTGATCTGGCGCACCATGGCCGCGCCCTCGTGAAACTCGGAAATTTCAGCGTACAGGAAATCGGTCAAATATCCTTTGGAAAGCGAGTAGAGCGCGTATGTTGTGCCGCCGGATACCACGATCGTATCGGTTCCGTAGATCGACATATAGGTCGGCATGATCTCGGCGGGCAGGCGGGCGATCTCCGCGCCGGTCGTGTCGATCACGATATAGGCGTTGTCCTCTGTTTGCACCAGCGCGCGGCCCTCTGAAAAGACGCCCGCCTTCTTGTAAGCGCCCTCAAACGCTTCTTCCCCATCTTCCTTCACATAACGGTAAAGGCCGGAAGCCGGGCTCTTGCATTTTAATAGGCCGTCGGCAAAGAAGCCCTCCGCGCCTACATAGGTGCCGATCTCCTTGCCCTCCACGGTGTAATAGACGCTGCGGTCGCTATAACGGTAGGCGGCGGCGTCCGCCGAAAACTCCACCGATACCGGCGACGCGGTGTAGGGCACGACCAGACGGCCCGTGCGGTCGATCAGCGCGGTCTGCCATTTGTTGTCCTCTACGGCGGCTAGGCCGCATTCCGCGAAATCCCCCGCCGCGTTGTAGGCAAAGGGCAGCACCGTTTGCCCGGCTTCGTCCAGATAGCCGTAACGCGTAACGCCGTCCATATCCGTGCGGGCGGCGGGAAAGACCGACCCCGCGGCCGACGCGCAAACGACCATCGTCAGCATTGCCGCGCAGGCGGCAACTAATTTCTTCAACATTTCCGTATCCATCCTTGGGTCAATATTGTATATCTTGTATGTATATCAAAATTATATCCTTTCGCCCGTCCGGCTACAATAGAATTGCAAAAAGTGTAACAATGGTGACACATGCAGCGCCCTTTTAAGGACTTTGCCCGGCTTTACTTTACCAGAATACTGTGCTAGAATATATTGACTATCAGGCCGATGGAGGGGAGGCGGGCCGCATGGAAAAGACAGAAAAAACGCTCAGGCGGCTATTTCTCGTGCTGTTTACGCTGGCGGCGGCGTCCATTATTCTGCAAAACGGCGCGGTGCTCGCGTTGGCGGCGGCTGTTGGGCTTTTCTATGCCTGCCGCAAATGGGAGATCCCGCATTTTACGCTGTTTTTGCTTGGCGGCGGCGTTCTGCTTCGCGTTTGCATCGTGCTGCTGCTGCGCCCGCCGATCGAATCGGATTTTTCAGCGCTCTACGCCGCCGCATCGCAGGCGGCGGCGGGCGATTTTTCGTTCCAGACCCAGCCGTATTTTTCCATGTGGGCGTATCAAAGCGGCTTTGTCGCGTGGCAGTCCCTTTTTCTGCGCCTGTGGAACGATCCAATGTGTATCAAGCTGGTCAACTGTGTGCTTTCCGCCGGTACCGTGGTATTCCTCTACCGGCTGGCGCTCGATCGGGTGCGCGCGGAAGCGGCGCGCGCGGCGGCCCTGCTGCTCACGCTGTTTCCCGGCGCGCTGCTGCTGCCCACCGTACTGACCAACCAAATCGCATCCGCCTTTTTCCTTGTGCTTGCCGCTTGGCTGCTGACCGGGCGGGACTGCACGCGCCTTGGCTTTTGGCGCTACCCGCTCGCCGGGCTCGCGCTGCAATGCGGCAATCTGCTCCGGCCGGAAGGCATGATCCTGCTTGTCGCGGTGCTTGCTTGGGCGGTGTTTCGGCTGCTCACGCGAAACCGTGCGGAACTGACCAAACAAATCCTTTGCGGCATGCTCGCGCTGCTGGCCGTTTATGGCGCGGCGCACGCGGCGGCTGACGCCGCGATCCGTGAAAGCGGGCTCAACCGCAATGGCCTGCACAACGGCAATCCCCTATGGAAGGTGGTAACGGGTCTCAACCCGGAAACAGACGGCGCCTATTCCGACAGCGACTGGGCCCTGCTCGAAGGCACGATGCAGGAAGGCGCACCCACCGAGGAAACCGAGCGGCTGGAAAAGCAGTTGATCTACGACCGGCTCACCGCTTCGCCCAAAACGCTGATCAAGCTTGTCTATCATAAGATCAATCGCCTTTGGGTAGGCGACGGTCTGGTTTGGATGCTTGGGCCGTTTCTCACCCAGCCGCAGCTCACATGGTATCAGCATCCGGCGGCGATCTTGACCCGGCAGGCGGATCGGGCGCTGTTTTATCTCGCCTTCACCCTGTCGCTTATCGGTCTGCTGCGCCGGGGGCGGCGCTCGGCGGACGAGCTTTTACCCTATTTTATCGTTTTCGCCGCGTTTTCGGCGCTGTTGCTGGTCGAGATCCAGCCGCGCTACGCGTATCTGCCGCAGTTGTTTCTCTTCCTCGCGGCGGCGGGCGGTCTGGACGCACTCATGAAAGGTGTGAAAAAACATGGATGAAAAAAAGCCCTTGATCTCGCTTGTCGTCCCCTGTTATAACGAGCAGGACGCGCTGCCGCTTTTTTATCAGGAAACCAGCCGCGTCACCCATGATATGAGCGAGGCTGATTTTGAATTCGTCTTTATCGACGACGGCTCGAAGGACGATACCCTATCCATCCTTCGTGCGCTCGCGGCGCAGGATTCGCGCGTGCGCTTCGTTTCTTTTTCACGCAACTTCGGCAAGGAAGCGGGCATGCTGGCCGGTTTGGAAGCGGCAAAGGGCGACTATGTCGCCCTGATGGACGCCGATCTGCAAGACCCGCCCGCCCTGCTGCCCGCCCTGCTAAAAGCGGTGCGCGAGGAAGGGTACGACTGCGCCGCCACCCGGCGCACCACCCGCAAGGGCGAGCCGCCTATCCGCTCGTTTTTCGCGCGTCGGTTTTATAAGCTCATCAATAAGATCTCTGACGCGGACATTGTGGACGGCGCGCGCGATTACCGGATGATGCGCCGCACCGTGGTGGACGCGATCCTCTCCATGCGCGAATACAACCGCTTTTCCAAGGGAATATTCGGCTGGGTGGGTTTTAAAACCAAGTGGATCCCCTTTGTCAATGTCGAACGTGTGGCGGGCGAAACCAAGTGGTCGTTCTGGAAGCTGTTTCTTTATTCGCTGGAAGGGATCATCGCTTTTTCCACCGCTCCGTTGGCCATTGCCTCGGTCGCGGGCTTTCTGATGTGCTTGATCGCGTTCGTGCTCATTGTGTTCATCGTCATCCGCACGATGCTTTGGGGCGACCCGGTGGGCGGCTGGCCCAGCATGATTTGCATTATCCTGTTTTTGGGCGGCATTCAGCTTTTCTGCATGGGCATTCTGGGACAATATCTGGCAAAAACCTATTTGGAAACCAAAAAGCGTCCGGTCTATCTGGTGCGTGAAACAGAAGAGGGCGTGAAATGAACAAACTGATCGACAAAAAGCTTTTGAAATTCCTGCTCGTCGGCGTGGTCAATACGCTGGTCGGCACGGCAATCATGTTTGGGCTTTATAATCTGGCGCACTGCTCCTACTGGGTCTCTTCCGCCGCCAATTATATCCTGACCAGTATTTTAAGCTTTTTCCTCAATAAGTATTTTACCTTTGGCAACCGGGAAAACAGCGTGTCTCAGGTTGTGCGCTTTGCGCTCAATATCGCGGTCTGCTATGTGCTCGCCTATGGCATTGCCAAGCCGCTTACCCTGTACCTGCTCGCCGGGGCCGGCACCGCCGTGCGCGATAATGTTTCCATGTTCGTGGGCATGTGCCTGTTCACCGGCTTCAACTACCTCGGCCAGCGTTTTTTCGCGTTCCGGGAGAAGGAAGCACGGTAAGCGTACCCCAAACTATGGATGCAAAAAATACCTTTTTCATGCGCATCCTTCACTAGATCCTCAAACTGAAAACCAATTTATAAAAACGGGAAATGAGTAGCATGTCATAACCCGAAAATATAGCATGTAATAGGCATTTAAGAAAACAGTTGATCTTTTATTGCATTTAATATATAATTACTATATTAGATTCCAAAGAGGTGAAATACTGTGCGAAAGAAAACTGAGTTGTTAACCAAAGGTGAAGAAAGTTTGATGGAATTATTCTGGTCAGCTGAAAAATCATTAACAAGCATGCAAGTCGCAGAAATGACAGATGAATTCAATGATAGCTATATTCACAAATTACTAAAATCCTTATTAGCTAAAAAAATCATTAAAGTCGACGGACTTGTTAGCTCAGGTAAGCAATATGCTAGAGCATTTACTCCCATTTTATCAAAAGAAGAATATGCTGCACGTGTGATGTATTCGTTAGGAATTAGAGATCAGAAGGCGCTTGCTAAAGTTGCGGTTGCAATGGTAAATAAGTCGGAAGATAATGATATCAAGGCTCTTGTGCAAGAATTAGAATGCATTGTTGATAAGCTAAAGGAACAATAGTGCAAGGAGACAAAGTGACACTAACATATTTCTCATTTTTAATGGCAGTTATTTGGAGCAGCCTTATCATTATTTTGTTATATATTAGTCGAAAAAAACGACTCTTAATAAAAAGTTTTGGTATTTCAACACTATTAGCATTATATTGGTTCTGCACCGTTCGGCTACTAATACCCATTGAGCTGCCTTTTACAAGAATTGTAGAAATCTCATGGGGAGTCAATAGACTTTGTAAAATGCTATTTCAAGATAGTGTTAGTATATTAGGTTTTGATATACCTATAGCCCATATTTTTCTTTTTATATGGGTATTTGGAAGCGTATTTTCTTCTGTGAGATGGATAAACCAATATTTGCACGCAAAGAAAAGACTATTATCTTGTAATAATAACTATAGCAAGCGAGACTTTGACACACTTTCACAAATTGCTCAACAATTTAACAGAAAGCTAAAAGTAACTGTGTGTAGAAATCCAAGTATAACTATTCCTATGGGCATTGGCATTTTAAAAAAGACTATACTTCTACCTAGATTTCACTATTCCGATTCCGAGCTGCATTTTATTATATTACATGAATATACACACTTTCAAAACCGAGATATTATTGTAAAACTATTAATACAATTATTTTGCAATCTTTTTTGGTGGAATCCAATAGTAGGTTTACTCAAAAGAGATTTAGATCAAGCATTAGAAATAAAATGTGATTTATCAGTAACTGAAGGCTTGAGCAAAAGCGAAACAGCACAATATTTACAAACTATCGTTAATACAATGCAGTATGCTGACGGTAATTATAAGCAACCATTGGAGCTCGTCGCAACACAACTATTTAACCGGAATAATCAAGCAGAAATCTTAGAAAGATTTAAAATTGTTGCTGCAAGTCAATCAAAAGGCCAAAAGTCTAGATTCTCGCATTTGAGCGGTATCACTGTATTAAGTTTAATAATTTTGCTGTCATACTCATTTCAGATACAATCGAGCTTTACACCACCGGATAATGAAATTTCAGAAGAAAATGAAATGACTCCAAGCAATACTTTTCTCGTTGATAATGAGGATGGAACGTATAGTATTTTTTCAGAGCTTGATGGAAACGACCATGCCAAGACAGATAATTTGAATATCATATATGATATGATAAACCAAGGTTTTAAAGTAGTACATAAAGGAGCATGATGATTTTGAAAAAAAAAGTTCTTATTTTGTTATTAGGTGTTATGATGGGGAACCTTATCTTTATCCCGCAAGCGACCGCTATAGATATCTCCAATTCTGTGCGTGTATGTTATGAGGAAAATAACGATATTCAAACACGTGCCGATGTTATTATAACAAAATATAGAGTTCACAATGGAAAACAGCAGTATAGACGCTGGAATAGGACTATGGGGTATTGGGTCGATTCAAGTTGGATCGATATATAATTTAGAATATCTAAAATTAACGCTCGAGATGATAATATCTCGAGCGTTAATTTATTGCTTCTATAAAATAAGAGTTGACATTCACGAAATTGGCGTTATAATAAGTATATCTAATGTATAAAAAGTATATTAGATATATAAAAATAAAAGGAGAAAAACTATGAACAAAAACATTGTACGACTAGGCGCTATTGCATTGGGGACCTCTCTTCTTGTTCCCACGGCCTTTGCCGCAAATGAAGCACTACCTACCAATGAGGCTGAATCGCCTGCTGCATATATTGCAGAAAGCAACGTAGCAAATACTGATAATAGCAAGTTTGATTTTGTTGTTAGCGAGAACACGGATACTGCTGATAGTAGTATTGAACCTCGATGGTTGCTCACGAAGAAATACGAAGTGACCGGTAGTGACGTTAATGTTAGATCTGGAGCGGGAACAAATTACAAAATTGTTGGTACACTCCAGAGAGGTGATATCATAAAAGTAAAGTCTATTGATAATGGCTGGGCCAAGTTTAAGTATGACGGTGTCTATTGTTATGTATCCTCAGATTATATTCAGGAAGCCTGATAAAACTAATCTCATAGACTACAAAGGCGCTACAAATGTAGCGCCTTTGGATAAACTCAGCTGATGATAAAGCTTACGACCACTCAAGTCAAGGGAATCGCACTGATTAGTATGATCATTGATCACACTGCAAGCGTTTTTTCTACAGTGCTACCAAAATGGATTGTATCGAGCGGCGAGTTTATTGGTGGTTTAGCCTTTCCGTTGTTCGCCTATCTTTTGGTGGAGGGATTTTATCGAACCAGAAATTTTAACCGATATCTGCTTCGCTTAGCGTTGTTTTGGTTAATATCTATAATACCGTTTCATCTTGCCTCTAATGCGGTATTGACATATCCATTAGGATTAGATTGGACATCTATTTTCAACAATGTTCTTTTTACATTGTTTTGTTCATTGCTAATGCTGGGGTTGTTAGGCAAAACTACAAACAAGATCAATTACTTTTTCATTGTTATAGTATTCGCTCTCGTTACTGCTCTATCCGATTGGGGCGTTATCGGTATCGGAGTTACTTTTTTGTATTATTGTTTCCACCAAAAAAAACAGGCAATTTATATAGTACCCTTTTTTATATCTTGCTATAGGTTAATTCATGCTATATGCGAATTTTATATACTGGGATTTAAAGCGGTATCACCTAATCTTATAAACGATACTTTCGTTTATTGTCTATCCTACTTTTTTACTATTCCAATTTTACAAAGTATCACACAAACTGCTCAAAAGCCCAGTCGTTTTTTCCAGATAGCTTGTTACATCTTTTATCCTGTACATTTACTAATTCTATTTTGGATTGCACAGCTATTAAAAACAAAAATCTTTTAAGATTGAAGGGATTTTAAAATGAAAAAATTATCAAGCCTAACTTTAGTCGCCTGTATGTTATTTGCTTTCACATGCTTTGCATCTGCACTTGAATCGGAAAACCCTGTTGTGCTTTCCGAGGCGACTAGAGACGACACGATATCCAACGTATCAAAAGAAAAATTGCTTGATATAAGTTATGGCGACTATAACCCGTCAGATAATCAGTTAGAAATAGATGATTACATGACAGCAGATAGCAAAGCGAGATCTAGTGATATACCATCCTACTCGTCAATCTGGGATTTAAGTAGCGATGGCAAATATGTTGGAAGTTTTAATTTTTCTTATTATACATACTCAAATAAAAACTTCACCAATGTAAGCAAAATCTCTATTTCCACCAATGCTAGCACAACCGAAACCGATCTTATGACCTCTTCTACTTTTACAACAACATTGTATAAGAGAACTCTGCTGGGAAGTTCTACGGTCGGCTCCTTTAAGAGCAAGAGAGATGGATCGTCAACTGGCAGTTTCAGTGTCAATAAATCTGATCGGTATTTTGTGGCTTTGGAAAAGGCCAAAGATGGTTGCTATACCAGTGGAACTCTCACCGTCTCATAATCAAGATATATTAATGATAAAAAAATTATTACAAGGAATTTGGACAACTGCTTTTATTGCAGTAGCCTGTTATATCTGCTATTTGTCAATTTTGCCTACCTTCTTCTTTTCAATATTCGGTTTTTGCTTGCTAATTATAGTGCTTCTGGCAACAAATATGTTGATGTATATAGCCGATAAAGATATTTATAATGATAAACTAAAAAAAGTTTCCATTATTATATGGATCGTTATCAGTTTTATGTTTGTCTTTGATCAGTTATTTACAGATGCATCTGCCGTAACTCTGAGAGTAAATAGTTCTGAACTATCGTTCTCTCAGTATGCAATGTACTATATTAATCTTCAACCTGGCAAAATCATTCTTTCTTGGTTTACAAACCAAGAACTTAGCTCAAATATAATTAAAAATGTAATTATTTTTATTTTACCGAGTTTTTTATTATCTAAAAATTTTCAATACCTATCTAAACTGAAAAATTTCTTAATAGTTGCTATAGTCGGTTCAATAATTATTGCTGTATTAAGATTTTTATCCCACTCCGGTGGACTGTTTCTGGATCAAATAATGCTCTGGATATGCGGCACAGTAATTGGATATTGTTTAAATTTGATATTGCTTAAAATTTTAGATGCAAGAAAGCAAACTATTAGCATATAGTAAAAACACAAAAGTTCGATCCATCTCATAAACAACACCACCGGTGCAGCAGTGCCAGTGGTGTTATTTTGTTAGGTGCAACATAATCTGTCTCTCTGTATACAATGACCTTTGGTTAGTAGTGGATGACAATTATGCGCAACACCACCCAAAAGAATAGTGCGTAACATTACAAAAAATAGGTTACAAATTATAAGGAATGTTTATTAGTCATAGAACATTTAAGTACTGTTATTATAGTAGTACCAGCATTGAAATGTCCGATATAATAAATTTTACCATAGTAATTATATTTATATTAGATTTTTCCGCCCGGCGCGAGCGCTTCGCGGGCGAATTCGATAAACGATTTAAGCGCCGGGTGCTGTCCCAAGCTTTTGTAATATACGCCAAAGGAGACCGGGTTTTTCTTTTCAAACGGAATATAACGCAGCGCGGGATCGCGCAGCTGCGGCAGATCGGGCAGGAGCGTGCATCCAACGCCCGCCTTTACCAACGTCATGGCGCACTCATTATCCTCGCAAAAGTAGACCTGCGAAGCGGGACGCGCCCCGGCGGCTTCGTGCTGCAAAGCGGACATGGCCTGCGGATTGCGGCGCGGATCGAACAGGATCACGCAACCTTCATGGATATCCGCAAACGTGGCTTGCGCACGTTCCGCGAGCGGGTGCTCCGGCGATACGACCAGCGCCGCTTCGGCCCGGGCTAATTCGCTAAAACGGCACGCGGCGTTCTTTTCCTTCCAGCCCAGCACCGCATCCACCGAACCGTCCTCCAAATGGCTGCGCATGACCGATACGGGATCATTTTTCAGCACCGGGTGCAGGTTGGGATACGCCCGCATCAGCCGCCGCAATACCGCGGGTAAAAACCGCGTTTCCCCCGGCGTACGGCAACCGAGGATAAAAGGCAGCGTCTCTTTTTCGGACCGGTGCCTCAGCCGCATTCTCGCCGCCTGCGATATGCCCAGAATGCTTCTGGCGTCGCCAATGAACAGATACCCCTCTTCCGTCAGTTCGACGCTGCGGGTCGTGCGGTGGAAAAGTTCGGCTCCCAGCTCGCTTTCCAGCGAACGGATCTGGTGCGTCACAGCAGGCTGTGTGATATGCAGCGCTTCCGCTGCGCGCGCAAAATTCAAATGCTCGGCCACGGCCAAAAAGCATTCCAACTGAACGGTATTCATTGTCGGCCCTCCTGTTATTAATTTATTTTCTTTATTAATGATAACGCATTTGAATTTCCCTTGCAAGAAAAAGCGCGGTAAAATATAGAAGAGAGGATATCGCCCGGGCGCTATGCCCGGCACTTTTAGGAGGTACAAATGAATCAAAATACCAATGGCTATTTGGCAACCGAACGGATCGGCAAGCTAATGCTTCGGTTTTCCATTCCCTGCATTCTGTCGCTGCTGGTCTCGTCGCTTTACAACATCGTCGATCAGATCTTCATCGGCTGGGGCGTGGGCTATCTGGGCAACGGCGCTACCAACGTCGTTTTCCCGGTCACGGTCATCGCGCTGGCGCTTGCCCTGCTGGTGGGCGACGGCTGCGCGGCCTTTCTCAGCATCTGCCAAGGCAGGCAGGACGCGGAGGGCGCGCATAAATGCGCGGGCAACGCGGTGGTCGTTATCGTCGCGGCCAGTGTGCTGCTCACGGTGTTGCTGGCTGTTTGCAAGCAGGGCGTGCTGCAAAGCTTCGGCGCCACAGAAAACAATCTTGCCTATGCAAGCGAGTACTACGATTATATTTTAATCGGCATTCCCTTTTTCATGTTCGGCAATGCCATGAACTCGCTCATCCGTTCGGATGGCAGCCCGCGCTTTGCCATGCTGTCCACGTTGGCGGGCTGTTTAATCAACGTCGTTTTGGACCCGATCGCTATTTTCGTATTGCATTGGGGCATGCGGGGCGCGGCGCTTGCCACGGTCGCGGGGCAGATCGTTTCCGCGTTGCTGGCGGTCTACTATTTGCGCCACACCAAGGCGTTCCGGCTGAAAAGATCCAGCTTCCGTCCCTCCGGCCGTATGATGGGGCATTTCCTGCCCCTCGGCATCAGCAGTCTGCTCACGCAGATTTCCATTGTCATAATCATGGCGGCGATGAACAACATGCTGGTCATTTACGGCGCGCAGTCCAAGTACGGCGCGGATATCCCGCTCACCGTGGTAGGTATTGTGATGAAGATCTTCCAAATCGTGATCGCCATCGTGGTCGGCATCGCGGCGGGTTGCCAGCCGATCGTGGGCTATAACTACGGCGCGGGCTACGGCAAGCGCGTCAAGCAGTTGTTCCGCACCATGCTGGCGGCCGAGATCATTGTCGGCGCGGTCGCCATGCTGTGTTTTGAATGCTTCCCGATGCAGATCATCGGCATTTTCGGCAGCGAGGATGGATTGTATAACGAATTCGCCGTGCTGGCGTTCCGCGTTTACCTGTGCACCATCGTTCTGTGCTGCATTCAAAAATCGATCAGCATCTTTCTGCAATCGCTGGGCAAGCCGCTGCTGTCCATGGGCCTTTCCCTGCTGCGCGATTTTGTTTTAAGCGTGCCCCTCGTGCTGTTGCTGCCGCGCGTTTTCGGCGTTTATGGCACGCTCTACTCCGCGCCGGTGGCGGATATCGTTTCCTTTATCGCCGCGGCGGCGCTTTCCGTGTATATCGTGCGCCACCTGAACAACCATACGCCCGAAGGGGTGGCCGCGCAAAGATCCGGCCATGCCGCTGACTATACAAAGCCGGTCAACTGCTAAATTTTATGTCGTCAAACACAAAAGGGGCTGTAAAATAAGTTCTCACAAATGAATAGAAAACTGTTGCAAAGCGAAGAATGCTACCAATTTTGTCATTCTGAGGAGCGAAGCGACGAAGAATCTCGTGCCAACGCGCGGAAGTTACGCTGGGAACGCGCGTTCGCGCGAGATTCTTCACTTCGTTCAGAATGACATTTGGGTACTCTTCTATTTTGCAACAGTTTTTTACAGCCCCTTTTGGCGTTATGCTTCATTGAGAAATGCCTGCACGTCATCCGTTCGGATATCGATGTAGCTTTCATTATCGCTCGTACGCACCAAACGAATGTACATGGGCGCCTCTGTTTGACTGCCGCCGCCGATCAGCAAGTAGAAATCATCATCGATCGCATAATGCAGGATGTAAAGCCCGCTGCCAATCTCTTCGCTTTCATATGCCGCGAAATCGTCCCACGAAAGGTTGCTTCCCTTTTCAGCCAGTTCGGTCACCCGGTCCAGCGTCAACACATCACTTTTCTGCTTTTGTTCCTTGGTGCAGCCCGCGCAAAGGAGCAGCAGCCCTAAGGCCATTACCAATACACAGCGTTTTTTCATCAAAGCTTCTCCTTTGGTTTTTTTCCTAAGCCCATTCTAACATATTGCTTCGTGCGCGCCAACCGTTTGCCAAAAAGCGCTCCTCAAAAAACTTGAGGAGCGCTTTGGCTATTTATTGAACTTTAGAAGTCTACTTCTTCATCGTAGAAGCAGCACTTGAGCAGCTTTGCCATCTGCTCCGCATCGATGCCGCGCGGGTTGGAACCGGTGCACGCATCGTCCACGGCGAGCTGCGCCACGGTGGGCAGCTTGTCGAGAAATTCCTTCTCGTCGATGATGCCGCCCTCATAATCGCGGATGCAGGACGGAATTTCAAGCGCCTGATTCATCTTTTTCAGGTGCGCGATCAGCGCGTCCACCAGTTCATCCGTCGAACCACCGGCAAGGCCTAAAAACTTTGCGATCTTCGCATAGCGTTCGGCCGCGGCGGGCTCCTTGGCGTTGAACTTGATCACCTTGGGCAGGTACATCGCGTTTGCGCAGCCGTGCACGATATGGCCGCCCGAGTAGGCCGCGCCGGTCTTGTGCGCCATTGAATGCACAATGCCGAGCAGCGCGTTAGAGAACGCCATACCGGCCAAGCACTGTGCGTTATGCATGCGGTCTCTGGCTTCCATATCGCCGTTAAAGGAGGCAACTAGATCGTCGCTCACCATTTCGATGGCGTGCAGCGCCAGCGGATCGGTAAAATCACAGTGCAGCGTGGATACATAGGCTTCGATCGCGTGCGTCATTGCGTCCATGCCGGTGTGCGCGGTCAGCTTTTTGGGCATGGTCTCGGCCAGCGAAGGATCGACGATGGCAACGTCGGGCGTGATATTAAAGTCGGCCAGCGGGTACTTGATGCCCTTCTGGTAATCGGTGATGACGGAGAACGCGGTCACCTCGGTCGCTGTGCCGGAGGTGGACGAGATCGCGCAGAACTTTGCCTTGGTGCGAAGCGTCGGGAAGTTGAAGGGGATGCAAAGATCCTCGAACGTTACGTCCGGATACTCGTAAAACGCCCACATGGCCTTGGCCGCGTCGATCGGAGAGCCGCCGCCGATGGAAACGATCCAATCCGGCTCGAACGCGCGCATCGCGGCCGCGCCCTTCATCACGGTTTCCACGGAAGGATCGGGCTCCACGCCCTCAAACAGCTTTACTTCCATACCGGCTTCTTTTAAGTAATCCTCTACCTTTTGCAGAAATCCAAAGCGCTTCATAGAGCCGCCGCCCACTACGACGATCGCCTTTTTGCCGGAAAGCGTCTTCAGCGCTTCCAGCGCGTCTTTGCCGTGATACAGGTCTCTCGGTAATGTAAATCTCGCCATACTTTTACACTCCTATTCAGTCGTTCGGTCCATCGGTTTAATTGTTAATTAACTAACGATCTAACACTAACATATTTCAAAAGCATTTTCAATCCATTATTTTAATGTCCAATAAATTTAATTGTTTGTTCACAAATTCAGTGTGTGGGCCGCCCCGTTCCGCGCTCTGTTCACATCACGCCGATGACCGGCGTGGCCCCCTTGGCAATGGATACCTTTTCGATATAGGGCACGTGGGCGTATACGTTTGCCGTGGTGGAAATATCCGAATGCCCCAGCCAATCTTGTATTTGTTTCAGCGAAAAGCCCTGTTGCAGCAAAATGGTCGCCACCGAATGACGCAAATCGTGAAAGCGAATGCGCGGCAGCGCGGCCCCGCGGCACACCCGCTCAAATTCCCGGGTGATATAATCGGGCCGGAGCGGCACGCCGTTTTCGTGGCAGCAAACGTAATCGCTTTTGTGGTAAGCCTTGCCCAGCCTGCGCCGGTTTTCGTTCTGCCGCCGCCGCAGGTCGCTCAAATACCGCTTGAGCGAATCCGAAAGCGGCAGGGTGCGGTAGCTTGATTTGGTCTTTACATTATCGGCATAGATCACGCGCCCGCCCGACTGCACCGCCGTGTGGTTGATGATCATCGTGCGCGCGCGCAGGTCGACCGCGCTCCACCGCAAACCCGCGGCTTCGCTTCGCCGCAGTCCATAGGTTGCGGCAAGAACAAACGCCGCCTCCGCCGGGGAATGCAGCGCCGCCGCGATAAACACGTTGATCTGCGTGCGGTTATACACCTGCCCCCGGAACGCGCGGCGCTTGGGCAGCATCACGTTATCCGCCGGGTTCAGCGGGATAATCTGAAGCGATACCGCATATTTCATACACTTGTGCAGAATCGAATGAAACTTGACGATGGAGGTCGGCGAAAGCCCCTCCGCGAATTTCTGGTTGACGAATTCCTGAAAATCCGCCGGCCGCGCGGTGGCAAGCGTCACCTTACGCGCGCCGAAAAACGGTAGAATGTGTTTTTGATAAATATAACGGTACCCATCCATCGTATTTTCGCGCACCTGCGTTTCCATCAGCGTCAGCCACCGGTCAAAAAAAGTGACCAGCATCGTGCTTGATTCCTCGGAATACCGCAAACGCATCAGCTCCTCAGGGCGCAGAACGAAGTGGATACAGCCATCCTCCTCATAAATTTTTACTTTGTCCATGTTGTCATTTTACCTCACTTTATGTTGTTTTTTGTCGAACGTGACAAAATTAATTGTAGCATAAATAGCCTAATTTATCGCACGGACAAAGGTATTTTTTCAGCGTCTCTATTGGCATTTTTACTTACTGCCCAAAAAACGCTGGTCCTATTTATGCAATATTCCGCTTCTGTTCGGTCAATCTCACAAACTCGCGCAAAACCCCTTGCATTGACACACAGATATTGTATAATTTACATAGTGGCATTGCGCCAAATAAATGGATGAGGTGAACAGCACATGGATTATATGTCGGAATACAGCCGCTGGCTGAGCCGTCCGGAGCTGACGGCGGAGGAACGCGCTGAGCTCACGGCCATCAAAGATAATAAGGAAGAGATCGAAAGCAGGTTCTTCGCGCCGCTTTCGTTCGGCACCGCCGGTTTGCGCGGCGTACTTGGCGTGGGCCTATACCGCATGAACCGCTTTACCGTCGGTCAGGCAACGCAGGGCCTTGCCAATCTGGTCGTCGCGGGCGGCAAACAGCAGATGGAGCGCGGCGTCGCCATTGCGTTCGACAGCCGCCACTTCTCGCCCGAATTTGCGCAGCAATCCGCCTGCATTCTCGCGGCAAGCGGCATCAAGACCCTGCTGTTCGATGAACTGCGCCCCACGCCCGAGCTGTCCTTTGCCATCCGGCACTATGGCTGCATCGCGGGCATCAATATCACGGCCAGCCATAACCCCAAGGAATACAACGGCTATAAGGTCTACTGGGAGGACGGCGCGCAGCTGCCCCCGCAGGAAGCCGACATGGTCGCCCGCGAAATGGCCGCGACCGATCTGTTCACCGGCGTGCGCACCGGCGATTATGACGAATTCGTCAAGAGCGGCATGATCCGCATCCTCAGCAAGGAAACGGACGAGGCTTACCTCAGCGAAGTGCTTAAGGTAGCGGTTAATCCGGACTGCGTGAAGCAGGTTGCGGACGAATTCAAGCTTGTTTACACCCCGTTCCACGGCGCGGGCTACCGTCTGGTGCCCGAAATTTTGCAGCGCCTTGGCTACAAGCATATCATCTGCGAGCCGCACCAAATGGTGATCGACGGTGATTTCCCGACGGTCAAGAGCCCCAATCCGGAAAACAAGGAAGGCTTCAACCTTGCGATCGAGCTGGCGAAGGAAAACGGCGTTGATCTGATCATCGGCACCGACCCGGACGCCGACCGCACCGGCATCGTATTAAAGGATAAGACCGGTGAATATATTTCCCTATCGGGCAATCAGGTCGGCGTACTGCTGACGGATTACATCATCACCGCCAAGAAGCTGACCGGCACCATGCCGCGCCACCCGGCGGTGCTCAAGAGCATCGTCACCACCGAAATGGCGCGCGCCGCCGCCGAACAGAACGGCGTTGCCTGCTTTGAGACCTTCACCGGCTTCAAGTTTCTGGCCGAAAAGATCAAGGAATTTGAAACCACCGGTTCGCACGAGTATATCTTCGCGTTCGAGGAATCCTACGGCTACCTGTGCGGCGACTATGCGCGCGACAAGGACGCTGTCACCGCCTCCATGCTGATCGCCGAAATGGCGGCCTACTACCGCACGCAGGGCAAGACCCTGTATGACGCGATGGAGGAAATGTACGAAAAGTACGGCTATTATTGCGAACAGACCATCTCCATCACCATGCCCGGCGTATCCGGTTTGCAGCGCATGCAGGAGCTGATGGAGGAGCTGCGACAGACCCCGCTGCAGCAGGTCGGCCCGGACAAGGTCGAATTCATCCGCGACTATCAGCCCGGCACCCGTACTTCTCTTGCGGACGGCAAGACCGAACCCATGGAACTGCAAGGCCAAAACGTGCTGTACTACGAGCTTTCGGGCGGCACGATCTTCATCATCCGCCCCTCCGGCACAGAGCCCAAGGTAAAGGTCTACATCATGGCCAAGGGCGCGAGCAAGGCCGACGCCGCCGATAAGGTCGCCGCCCTCGTTTCCGCCGCTAAGGAAATCGTGAAGTAAATAGATACACAATAACCCCGCCCTCGGAACGGCTGACAGCCGAATCCGGGGGCGGGGTTATTTAGCGGTTTACGAACCATCCTCTTGTTGCCGTGTGGTCGCGCGAGATCCTGCGTCGTTTTGCTCCTCAGAATAACAAAAATTTGATTCCTTTTTTATTGCCAGATTCTTAAAAGCAGCCGACAGATTGAGACAAAAATATTTAATTGACAAGTAGCGATGCTGCATATAAAATAAAGTTAACATCAAAACACCTTTAAGGTTAACGGATTATTTTTTAGCAAAACATACAAAGTCAGAAAAATTCATCCCTTGACTTGACGCTCTAATAAACGTAAGGATTCTATGCGACTTCCTACGGCGTCTAACTGGAATCATTTACTTTATTTCATTTTAAGAAAGGGGATTATGTATAATTGCATTAAAAAATCCACATAAAACCGAAAGGCTGGACACCTTGCCGCAGAGCGGCAACTCGGGTTTTTGTGGATTAATTTAATATTATCAAAAATGGAAACAAAAGTCAAGCTAAAGCGAATGAACTTTTTGGTCTGAATTATCGATTGCCCAGTGATCAGAAAGAGCCGGATGAAAATCGCGAAAAGCTCCTGCAAATACTCTGCGATTGCAAGGCGGTCAGCGGCTTTCATTGCAGGCGAATTGCCGGAAACACTCTGCGTCATGGGAAATTCCACCGCATTGTTTAAGATTTGTCCCTTGGCACTGTCAGAAACATATCACACAGAAGAACCGTGTGTGTTGTGTCAATCCATATCAGGCTCTTCCGGCTGATAAGAAGTAAACCAGCAGGTGGAGCCATTTGCTACCGTGGCAATAACCAGTGTCAGCGCGGCTAGCGCACTTGCGCTTTTCAAAAAGAATCCGTAAAGCTTTTTCATGGGGAAGACCTCCTTAAATTTTTTATTTTTCCTGCCGCAAGCGAAAGAGCGGCAAAAAACTCGCCTAAAAACAAATGGAATAGCCATTTAAAAGAAGCAGCGGGCAATAACAGCCAAGTGATTGCAAGTATTAAATAAAGTATGGCTAGAATGAAACTTCGTTTTTTATTCCTTTGTCTCTTTTGCTCATTCACCCTTTTGTTTGGATGCGCTAATGGGGCCAATGGAAGGATCAGGCACAAGCTGATTACCGCCGCTGCAATAGCCGCCACTTTCCAGATGGTTTGCGGCAGCAGCAGTGTAACAGCGAATGCCGCACCGAAAATACCGAGAAAACAGAAAAAACAGCTAAAGTGAGAATCCGCATGATACCCACCTGCCCAAAGGCGAAAGGGAATAAACGCGGCCAAAAAACAAAGGTATCCTAAAAAATCCTTTAGCAGCAGCGAAGCGATACCAACGCCCAAAAGGGAAATCAGCGTTGAAAGCAGCAACTCAAGGCCATAGGAATACACTGCCCGCCGGTCGTCTGTAATAATTTTTTGCCTGATAAAAAAATCCGATATTCGGTCAGAAAAACTCTTTATCAATTTCGGCGCCATCTTCCTATCTCTTTTCAATAGATTATAGCTATATTGGGAATCTTTGTCTATCGTTTTGCAATAACTGGTTGTTATTTTGCAACAACTGGGTGCCACCGCAGTAAAGTGAGGCTATAACAAGTAAGAATGAAGAGGGTTATTATGAATATTGCTATTTGTGATGACGAGAAACAGGAATTACAACACATACAAGCCCTGCTGGCCCAATACGATCCTACACTGCAAGCCGATGTTTTTTATGCAGCCGCAGATCTTCTACAGGCATTTGAAAATAGCTTCTATGACTTGGTACTTCTGGATATTGAAATGCCAGAACCCACGGGCTATCAGGCAGCGGAGCAGCTTAGTCGACGCGCCAAACCTCCGCTTGTTATATTTACTACTAAAAATACGGGTTTTGCGGTTTCCGGCTACGGTGTGGCTTTTCGCTTTCTGGTCAAGCCTATTCAGTTTCAAGAATTTTGCACGGTGATGGATGCAGCGCTTTGCGCTATCGCCCCGGCAACACTCTCCTTTACGCAGGATGGGGAATTGGTTATTCTACCGACAAAGGATATTTACTACATCGAAACTTTTAAGTTTACCGCTATAATCCACAGTAAGGATGAAACCTACGAAACACGCCTTACACTGAAGCAAGCGGAGCGGGAGCTGGCAGCGGCAGGCTTTTGCCGCATCCATAACAGCTATTTAGTCAATTTGCAGTATGTCAGCCGTATTTCTTTGTTCACCACCGTTTTGATCGATGGTACAGAAATACCAATTAGCCGTGCAAGGAAAAAAGACTTTCAGGACACACTACAAAAATATTTGAGGTCACACTAATGCTTCTTATCATTGAAATAGCAGCCGCTTTTTTTGAAACTATTCTTGTTTACATACTGGCGCAAGGCTTATTTGAAAGTAAACCGATTCTTTACCGCCCATTTTACTACGGCGGATTTTTCCTGTGCAATCTGCTTCTTAGCCTGTTTGTTTCCAGCTCAACCATACGGCTTATCTTATTGACCGGTTTGCTTACGTTGTTCGTTTTCCGTTTCTATTTGAGTAAGGTCTGGCAAGCAGTGGGCTTTGCTGTTCTTTTTTCATCTATCGCAATCGTGGTAGACCTGCTTAGTATGGGGCTGCTTTACTTGTTTCATTTGGATAATGCACAGCTTATGACAAGCCCTCAGCACCGCGCAATCTTCATTATTTTAGCAAAAACCGTGCAGTTGAGCATCATTCTGTTATCGGCTTCCCGTGGCAAACACGGGTTGTTTGAAATGCCGTTTTTCCGTATCCTGCCCCTTCTGCTCTGTCAGGTGTTTAGTATCTTTGCCTGTGCCTTGCTATGGCGAACTGCAATGCAGCTTTCTTCTCCACATCCCATTTTCTTAACCGTTTCGCTTATAGGCCTGTTGTATATCAACATTATTCTTTATGCTTATCTGGTTTATATGAAGGCTGGATATGACGCCGCACAAAAGAAAGCGATAGCGGAGCAACAACTGCAAACGCAAATCGAGTATTACAAAATCATGCTGGAAGAGCAGGAACGCACCCGTTCCATGTGGCACGATATCAAAAAGCAGATCAACGCCGTTTCCGCGCTGGTCAGTGCTGATCAGCCGCAGGCCGCGGCCAGCCTGAATGAGCTAAACCATCAGTTTTCCGGCCTTGGCGATTTTGTGCGGCTGGATAACGCGGTAATCAGCGCGATCCTTGATCGCGGTATCCGCGAAGCAAAATCCAAAGGGATCAAAATAAAGCTGGAAGGCTCTACCGCTGCGGATTTAAATATCTCCCCTCTGGATTTAAGCGTCATCATAGGTAATACGCTGGATAACGCGATTCAGGCATGTGAAAATATCAAGGACCCGAAAGCAGAAAAGTGGGTCTCTATTCTGTTTCGGCAAAACGGCAGCTTGCTGCTTTATGAAATTTCAAATACTTACGATCCCCTGTTCGTACCACATCGAGACCCTTCCATACATGGCTATGGTCTGAAAAATGTGCAATATTGCGTTGAAAAAAACAGCGGTATTTACAATGCAACAAAGGAGAACGGCGTTTACACTGTCTCTATCACACTGAATGTCTAGGCAGTATTGTTAGAGGGCAGGCTCCACATGTTTTCCGTGTGGAGCCTGCCCTCTTTTCAACTATGCCTACCAGTTATTGCAGAAAACCGACCGGTTATTGCAAATCTATTGCAAGCGGATTGGGAAGCTGTTAGACTGTGAGGCAACAAGGAAAATACAAAATTTTAGTCGAACGGGTTGAATGGATGAGGAGGGAGTCCGATGCAGTTATAATAAAAGATGTATGCAAATGTTTGCGCCATGCTTATAAACTCATTTAAAAATTACTTTGCGGGCATAGGGTATTTCTAACGAAAATACAAAAGAATAAAAATCTTAAAAACTTGGCGAAAAGAGGTAAAAACATGAAATTTAAGCGATTCTGCATTTTTATGCTAACGCTGTGCTTAACTACGGCAGGTGCTTTTGCGGCTAGTGCTACCAATGAAATTGAAATCCAGCAAGGCACCAATCATAGCTTTACCTATGAAAACGGGAATCTTATCGCAATAGATGATCTTCCTTACAGCGATTCAGCTCCTCAGGTAAGCGCTGAACCTGAAGATATGGATCTCCCTATTCTTCGTGATGGAATTTATGTTCCAAAGCAATGGTGCCTTGAAACTGATAAGGGCACAAATGGTGTTTATCGGTATCATACTAATGAACAAGAGGATACTTATAGCGTGCGAACCGCAGTTAGTACAATTAATCTTGAAAATGCGCATTCTGTAACCGCTAGCATTTCTGGGAGCGTTGAATTTGGTTTTGAAGATTTTGCAAATGCTAATATGTCATACGGAAAAGGTGAAACATACAAAAAAACTGTATCAATTGTTCTTAAAAATCCGGCCGTTGGTTATAAACATTGCTTAAAATCATGGGTAAATATGCAGACCAAATACTATATCTATTTAAAACCTAAAGCTATTGGCAATGGTTATACTATTTATAGGGCATCTACTACAGAACCCTATGGCACTGACTACGATATTTATAAAGTTGCTTTGTAAATAATATTTAAGATCAGCATGTGTTTTAATAAAACACATGCTGATCTTGTAAGGAGCAATTATATGATACGTCTTCTTAAATATAGACGCTGTTCACTAATTATTCTCAGTACAATTTCTTTGCTTATTATTGCATTACTTTCATTTAGCCATAGCCCTCAGATTAACAAAGAATTATTAGAATCCATTAATATAAATAAACACTCGTATTATTATTACAGATCCGGCGTAGGAACAGACATAACACTACTATTTGGTGATGAAATAGAACAAATTCCATTTTCAACAATTGATTTGCTTAATGATAAAGAGATTGTATATTCAAACATTTCTGTTTTGGAGTCTAAGCAAGACTGTATAAAAATTAATATTAAAAAGTATATTGAAGCCTTTAATTCTATTCGATTTAATAACAAAAATGGCGAATACATCGACCTGTATGCAGGCGAATACAATTTTTATTTGATACCCGACATACTAGAGTCAAGTGAAACTTTAAAGACGTCGCCAGAGATAAATGCTACATCATATAACAATCAATTTGTCATAACATTATCTTTAAGCACTGATGAAATGGATATAGCGCAAACTCTGTATTATGATGTTGTTTTTCCAGATGAACTTACTCCATATGTTACATACTCAATAGAACAAGATGAAAATGAAACAAATAAGAGTCATATTACACTTGATTTTACTCCCCATGAAAATTTTCAGACATTAGACTTTGACTTACTTATCACCGAAAATGAACATAATCTGTCGAATTGGATATGCAAAATCCATATTCCGTTTTGGAGTGAATCTACTTAATGCACACAGGGACGGTTAACGTGTCCCCAATGCACACAGGGACGGTTCTTCTGTGTTGACAATCACCCCACTCGTATGTTATGGTGCGAGTGGGGTGATTTTATGCCTAGAGGACCTAGACAAAAAAGTGAAAGCGGCAACTACCATATCATGCTGCGCGGCGTGAATCAGCAAAACATTTTTGAAACCGATGAAGATCGCGAAAAATTTCTGCAAATACTCTGTGATTGCAAAGCGATCAGCGGTTTTCATTTATATGCCTATTGTCTGATGAGCAACCACATTCATCTACTTCTGCAAACCATGCCGAACGCTGAATCACTTGAACAGATTTTCAAGCGCATTGGTGTGCGCTATGTTTCGTGGTATAATTACAAATATATCCGTTCCGGACATTTGTTCCAAGACCGTTTTCGCAGTGAGCCAGTCGATGACGACGCTTATTTCCTTTCCGTCCTGCGGTATATCCACCAGAATCCGGTCCAAGCCAAGCTGTGCAGTCATCCAACGGATTACCGATGGAGCAGTTACTCCGGCTACCTAGGTGCGGACACATTCTGCGACACTGCGCAGGTATTAACCATGCTGGATTATGACCATGCGCGCAGCATTAAAGTTTTGAAAAAGCTACATGCAAAACCGGTTGAAACCACCTGTATGGATATCAGCGACACACATCGGTATTCGGATAGTGATGCAAAAAAGCTGCTAAAAACTCTTTGCGGCACGGACGAACCCGCTACACTGCAAGGTTTGTCCACTGATACGCGCAAATGCGCAATCGCCGCGCTCAAACAAAATGGCGCATCCCTTCGGCAGATCGTCCGTTTAACCGGCTGGTCCCTTGGTATCGTCAGAAATAAATAACACAGAAGAACCGTCCCTGTGTGCATGTGTGCAGAGAAAAAGCAGGTGAAGCCTTTGTGAGAACTACACGTAAATTTCGTTTTTTTATAGTAGCAGTATTAGTATTGTTAGTAGGATATTATATTTTTTCTTGCATTACATTTAAGTACTCGCTTCCCATAGAAGAAGATGTTAAAATTTCTGTCTATTCTTCTGGTCAGTTTTATGATCTTTCTGAAGCTCAGAGTAAAAATTTTTGTGCAAGTATCAACCATTTAAATGTACGTCGACGATTCCCTCTTTTTAATTTTAACTCTTCTTATAAGGATAATTCTGTTCAAGAAATCCGTCTCTCTAGTTCTACTTCACCTATTCATGTCAGCATATACCTATTTAGTGAAGGACAGTCTTCTTTTATAGTAAACGGGCCTAATATGAACGGGCTACAGCTTATTATTCGTGAGGATGGTATGTACAATAAACTATTAGATCAAGTCACGTTATTCATATCGGCAGAACGATCGTCCGTTTAACCGGCTGGTCGCTTGGTATCGTCAGAAATAAATAACACAGAAGAACCGTCCCTGTGTGTTGTGTTTAAATATAAGGAGCAATGACGATGAATGAGAAAATTCTTGTTGTAGATGATGAAAAAGAGATTGCCGATCTGCTTGAAGTCTATTTGACGAATGACAATTATACCGTATACAAGTTTTATAATGGGACTGATGCTTTACAATGTATGCAAGAAACGGAAATTGATTTGGCGATAATAGACGTTATGTTACCGGATACGGACGGGTTTCGTATCTGCCAAAAAATAAGGGAAAATTTCTATTTTCCTGTTATTATGCTAACCGCTAAAATTGAGGACAGCGATAAGATCATGGGATTAACCATTGGGGCAGACGATTATATGACCAAGCCGTTTAACCCATTGGAGGTTGTTGCAAGGGTAAAAACACAATTAAGACGTTGTTCCAAATATAATACCTCTGTTTTAAGACAATCTGTTGAAAAGACGGAATTTGACATCAGAGGTCTTGTGATCAATAAAGATAGCCACAAATGCTTTTTGTATGGAAAGGAATTGTCGCTGACTCCCATTGAGTTTTCGATTCTTTGGTATCTGTGCGAACATCAGGGTAAAGTCATACCTTCAGAAGAATTGTTTGAAGCCGTATGGAAAGAAAAATATCTGAACAATAACAGCACCGTAATGGCGCACATTGGCCGCCTTAGAGAAAAGCTGAACGAACCACCAAAAAAGCCAAGATTTATAAAAACGGTTTGGGGTGTAGGCTATGAAATCGAATAAAGGGGAGAAAAATAATCTGCTGAAAACCCTTTTCAAAAGCTATATCATCCAGTGCGGAATTATATCTGCAATTATCCTAATCGCTTCTAATTTGTTGGGCATGGGTTTACAATGGGTGCTTAGCAAATATGTTCCGCAGTATTATATGGTTTACCGTTCCCTCTATTTAGGAGCCGCGGCTACTATACTATGGGCTGTGTGCATCATCATTCTTACATACCGGCTACTAAAGAAAGTGGTCGCTTATGTGGATGAATTGCAGCAGGCCACTGGCAAATTATTTGATAAAAACGTAGATTACATTGAACTATCGCCGGAGCTTAGCGAGATCGCGTTAAAGATCAACCACTTAAAACAAGAGTCTGAAAATAATGCAAGACTGGCAAAAGAGAACGAACAACGAAAAAACGATTTGATCATGTACCTTGCACACGATCTAAAAACCCCGCTTTCTTCTGTAATGGGCTATTTAATGCTATTGCGCGATGAACCGCAAATTTCAGAAGAACTTAGGACGAAATATCTTTCTATCTCTCTCAATAAAGCGGAACGGCTTGAAGACCTAATCAATGAATTTTTTGAAATTACAAGATTCAATTTATCTAATATTACTTTACAATATACGGAAATAGACTTGACGCGCTTGCTTGAGCAGCTTATATACGAATTCAATCCCATGTTTAAAGATAAAAACCTGCAATGTGATCTTTGTGCCCCGAAAAGTGTAACCCTTCGCTGTGACGCAGATAAAATACAACGTGTGTTTGATAATCTTCTTCGCAATGCGGTTATTTATAGCTTCCACGATACAACCATTACGATTACAGCGGCGCAGCAGGAAGACAGGATGAGCATTGCATTTGAAAATTGCGGTAATACGATCCCAAAGGAAAAGCTGTCGCAGGTATTTGAACAGTTTTATCGCCTTGATACAGCAAGGAGCACAAGCGGCGGCGCTGGTTTGGGCCTTGCCATTGCCAAACAAATTGTAGACCTTCACAAAGGAACCATTATTGCAGAAAGCGAGAATGAAAAAATCAGATTTACCGTTACCCTCCCTCTTTCGTAGGAAAATCGTAAGAAATTCCGTAGTATAAAAGAGGATTCTCTTGTGTACAAACAAAGAAATAAAGACTCCTATTCTGATACAATGAAAACATCAGAGTAGGAGCCTTTTTATTTCTACTTTTTCAAATATAAAATTCGTAGCAACCATTTACGATTGCGGCATTCGCCGCCACGGCACTGCTCGGCGGGTCATTGCCGGCCCTAGCACTTATCAGTATCATTCAAGGAGGATTTATAACATGAAAAAAATGAGTAAGAAAGCCAATGGTGTAAAACAAATTCTTATGGGTATCATGCTGCTTGCCTGTCTGGTGATGGCAGGGTGTTCCCATTCCAACTCGGATGCGAAAGATTTTACCGACTTTGAACATATAGAAGCCGAATATCTGCAATCCATCGACAATTTGAACTGGCCTAAAGGTGTCACTTTGCCGGAAAAACTGGAAGGAGAAGATACCGGCGCGTCTTTCCAGATTGGCTATGGCGATACAAGCGCTTCAAACCTTTGGGAATACTACTGGATGAAAGAATGGCTGGACACCTATAACACTGATCCAAAACGTGCAGAAAAAGCATTGGAAGAATTGGAAAAAGCGTTTGACATGCCCTATATGGGCGCAGATCGCTGTGACGATGCAACCCGTCAATATCTTCGTGATAATATCGACAAAGCAAAGTCGGGTGATCCGTCTGGATTTACGGAGTGTATAAAAGTGAATTATGCCAATTAAATTACTTATGCACACAGGAACGGTTCCTCCGTGTTGACAATCCCCCCATTCGTATGCTATGGTGCGAGTGGGGTGATTTTATGCCCAAAGGGACTAGACAAAAACGCGAAAGCGGCAACTATCCTGTCATGCTGCGCGGCATTAGGCAGCATATATCTTTTTAGTGATGGACGGCCATCATTTATCGTATATGGTCCTAATATGAACGGACTACAATATATAATCAGTGAAGATGGTATGTACGAAAATCTTATCAAGCAAGTCACTTTATTGAAAATAGTATATCGTTTCAAACCGGACACTGGCTGTCAACATTTACACAGATAACGAAAGGCCGAGTAATCGGCCTCCTGTTCATAAAAGGAGTATAAATGAGTTTTAGAAAATCGTTTTGGCTTCCGAAAATTCCTTGTTTATTTGGGGTGATATTGCTTCCCATAAACCTATGGTATGCGTTACTACCCTATTACGGAATAACATGGTTTCACATTCTGTTGACCATAGCATATGCAGTCTTAAATGCTATGCTGATTCCCTATCTTTTTCAAAGCAAAAAAGCTGAATCGCTGGTCTATGCCGCTTTACATTGGCTAACCGTATTTGCAATTTCAGTTTTTATGTTGGCGTTTCACGATTCGTTCTATACGATTTCACTTGAATTAATGCTTATTCTTCTTCCAGTGATTGGACAGTTTATACCTTTGGGGTACTTCGATCATGCAATGGTAGTGGGGATTGCTTTGACAATTTACGCCGGAGTATTGTTTATTTGTTGTTTGATTGGAATTTATATGATCAAACACCGTTCTGCGGTTGGAAATTAAGTCACGTTTGGACGGCAATTTATTAGAAAAGCCGTCGAGTTTATCAGCATTTCGCGTATAAAAAAACAAGGCCATTGGCGCACGGATTCATTTGGCCGGTTCAAACATTGTATGCTGCACCGGCATCCGGTTACCAATAGCCTTGCTTTTTTATTTTTGCTGAAGTGTAATGCTATTTTTCTCATAATACTGCGCCATACAGAGATTCTTCCAATCATTTGGGTCCTCAGTAATATCCATATAGGCCAATACATAAGGCGCCGCAGAAAGAGGAGACAAAACAATATCGCGTTCTTCACTTGACCGACAAAGTTGATCGCGTTCCAGCATTTCTGTATAAAATGCTTTTGCTTCGCCGTTGAGCAATGATTGCGCCGCGCTCACACCAGCCGGCAAATGGGCAACCGCCGGACTGCCATCCACACCTTTTGTAATCGTACATACCCCCACGCAAGAAGCAGTGAAAATGAGACAAAATGCGATGAATACTGTGTCAAACCGGCGCTTATAAAAGTTGCAGAGTTCATCCAGTGCGTTCAATAAACGCGGCAATCGTGCGCTTTGTCGTGAGAGATAGCCTAAACAATAGAACAGCGCCAACAGTACAACAAGATAATAGCTAAAATAAATCAAATTGATATTTCGCTCTGGAATAGAGAACCCTAGCGCATAAAAACAAGGGGCGCCAAGCGACGAATAAAGTCCAAATAAAAGCAGCATTGCCCAAAGCGGATGTGAAAAGCGGAAACTACTGCCCTGCGCAAGACGATACAGAAGCGGGATCAAAAAGAGGAAGCAGACCACGGCAGGCAGGGTAGTTGCATTTGCAAAGCTGTAAGCACCGTACACAAGGGCAAGTATAATGCCGCGCGGAATACTCGACGCGCCAACCTGCGATTGCCGCAGCGCATTTCCAGGCGCCATCATGCTGATTAACAAACAAATGGCCAGAATGGCAAAAATAATCGAAAGGAAAACGGTCTGTTTGCGTTGGCGTTGTAATCCACAATATATAGCAAGCAACAGGCTGACCAAAACACAAAGTAGAACAGTTGAATAATTGCTTCCGCCAACGGCTATGGAAAGAAAAACAGCAAGAGCAAAGATCACGATCTGCATACCGGCTCGCTCTGCTTTTATCAGCAGTAAAAGCAAGGCGAGCAGCACCAGACCCAGAGCATAGAAGAAAGTATATGAAATCGCGCCGGGATGCCAATAGAGCCCCTCAACCGGAGAGTACATATACTGTACGGATAAAAACAGCAGCGGCAAACTAACGAGCCAAAAATCAACCTTTGAAGCGCCCATGTAGTTACGAAGCACCACTTTACAGAAGAATAAAAATGCCGCGCAAAAAATCGTGAGAACGAACACCGGCGTTACGCCATAAAGCGCTTGTCCAAACGCAGCCGGATGTAAAAAGGTAAGAAAAATAAAAGAAAAATTACCCTGCCACTCAAAATACCGCTGTACCGTGGCACTGGCTGACGCATGCACAACTTCACCGATGGAATGTGTGGCATCCCATACGGGTGCGGTCGTGGCCAGATATGAGAAGTCATCAGCGGAAAGGTAGGCATAGCGGGAAATCAAATATAGCGGTAAAATCGAGAGCAATATTACGATCCCCATCGCTATCGCGCATCGGTATTTGCACCGATTGTGCAAGTCGTTATGTTGTTGCATTGCAAACTCTCCATTATTGAAATATAAAGCTATTATAGCACATTAGGAAAAGAGTTCCAAGAAGCGCCTAACGAATAGTTCTTCTGTTTTTTCCTTAGGCACTTAAAAAATGTATTCCTTCACACAAAAGAACCGTCCCTTTTGTGTTATATCAAACAGACCCGTGTTCCTGCTTTGGTGGCAGGAACACGGGTCCTTGTATTTACGCTTGAACGATAAACGCGTCCAGCTCGGTTTGGGCCTGCTCTCGGGATGCTTCGCAGGCGCTTTTCATTTCGTTCAGTTGATTGAGCACGGTTTGGATCTGGGCGGTCACGCTGTTTACCTGCTCCTGCGAGTTATGTATGTGGTCCAACACCGCCCAATCGGTAAACAGATTATCGAAAAAGTAATCGGCAAAGCGCAGAAAACCGTCGATCTGTATCTGCATATCCGCGTAAATCGTCACATCGCTCAGCTCGGTTTTGAAGCGGCGAAGCTGCATTTGCAGTTCTTCCACCTTTGTTTGCGCTTCGTCCAAATGGCTGTGCTTGACCATGTCGGTAACAAGGCCGCCGCCCAGTATATCCCAAGTGCCCCAGCTTTCGGCGCTGTTCAGGCTGGACGCAATGCCGTTTGCGGTGGAAAGCGCGTTCTGCCCGGCGTCGGCCGCTTCGCGAATCTCTTTCAGTTGGCTGCTGCACGCCGCAATGCGCCGTTCCAGCTGCAAGATCTGTTCCCCGCGCACCGGGTCGCTGTGTTTCAGCGCTTCGGTCTTTGCAGCCAGCACGTCCTGATACTGCTTTTCACAACCGTTCAGCGCGGCAAGCTCATTCTCCCACGAACGGATATCCTGCTTTACCGCCGCAAGCTCCCGCACCACGCTGTCGTGCTTGACGGCAGCCGCATAAGCTTCCCGCTGCTCCTGATCGAGCTTTTCCTCCTTCTTGCCCAGCATACCGTAAAAAAACGCAGCCAGACTGCGGCCCTCTAAACGGTCCACATCCTTCTGTTCCTCGGCCCGGCGGGCCGCAAGCTCGGTTTCCCGCGCTTCCAGCTCGCGCTGTTGGCTGTAAAGATCCTGCAGCATGGCGCGCAGTTTCTTTTGCCGCGCGATCTGCCCGCTTAATAGATGGAGCTGCTGATCAAATTCGGTCATCTCTATGTACCTCCCGCTTTCACTGCCCTTATTATAGCATAACCCCTGCCGCCACTAAAGAAATATATTGTGTAGACAGCCCCTCATTTTCTCGGATCGCCTTGTTCCTTTTTGTTTGCGGGTGTATACTGTAGGTGAAAAATCATCCACGCTCGACCCTTTAAAAAGAGGTATGTACATGAAGCTGCCGGAAAAAAAGCCGCGTTGGCTGGCCGCGGTCAGTATCTGTTTGATCGTGATAATATTGCTCATCAACCTATTTCAGGCACATTGGCCGCTTCCGTTTTGGATCCGTATCCCCGTGCTTATTATCATTACAGCCGACGCAGTGGTGGAAAGCATCTACGAGATTCGACAAGGGCAGGGATATGTTATGCTGCTGCTTTATCTGTTATTTTTTGCACTGGGTTTGTTTGTATTGTTTGGCCAAAATGTTCTAGACTGGAGTTTTTTACCGGGACAGTGAGAGTGAACAAACAGCCGCGCGGCGAATCTTGTATTCACCGCGCGGCTGTTTGTTTCCATTATTCCGCAAGCTTGAAGATTTGGGTCAGTTCGTCCTTGCCTAGCGGGATATGGCTTTTGACCGGACCACCCACGGTATGCATGGCGTTTTCAGCCAACTTCTCATATTCCCCGGGAACAATTCCAAGCTGGGACATGTGCACCGGCATGTCGATCTCTTCAAAAAAGCGCTTGATCGTTTCGATGCCTTCGGCCGCGGTGCGTTCCGGGCGGTCAAAATCCATTTCCACGCCGAAAACACGGTTCGCAAGCTGCGCAAACCGGTTCACATCATGCGGCATGACGAATTTAGCCCACGCGGGGAATAGTACCGACAGGCCCGCGCCGTGCGCGATCTCATCGTGCAGGGCGGAAAATTCATGTTCGATCTTGTGAACCGGGAAGAACTTATTGACGCGGCCCAGCTCGGTCAGGTTGTTGTGGGATAGGCTGCCCGCCCACATCAATGTGGCGCGCGCTTCATAATCGCGCGGGTTCGCGATGGCGCGGCGGCCCGCGTCGCGCACGGCGATGAGCAGTCCTTCGGCCAGACGGTCGGTCAGATCGGTATCCGCGTTGCCCGGCATAAAATAACGCTCGAACGTATGCATCATAATATCGACCACGCCGCAGCCGGTCTGGAACTTGGATACGGTGTAGGTATTCTCCGGATTTAAAAAGCTGATGCACGGACGGTTGGTCTGGCTGGTGATGCCGCGCTTCTCCATGGTTTCCTCATTGGTGAGAACGCAGGAGTTGCTCATTTCGCTGCCCGCTGCCGCAAGCGTAAGCACGGTGCCGATGGGCAGGGTGGAATCGGGCGCGGTGCCGGCGCAGGCAAATTCCCACGGGTCGCGCCCGGTGGCGACGCCCATGCCGATGCCCTTCGCCGAGTCGATGACCGAGCCGCCGCCCACGGCCAGAATAAAATCGACCCCTTCGCGCTTTGCCATTTCGATCCCCTCGCGCACAAGCGAAAGCTTCGGGTTGGGTGAAACGCCGCCAAGCTCAATAAACGTCAAGCCTGCGCGGCCAAGGCTTTCCTCGACGCGGCCCAGCAGGCCGCTTCCGCGCGCGCTGGAACCGCCAAAGTGCACCATGACGCGCCGCGCGCCAAGCGCCCCCAGCTTTTCTCCAATCTGGTCCTCGATTGCCCGGCCAAACACGATCTCAGTCGGCAGCTTAAGCGTAAAATTTTGCATGTTATGTTCCACCCCTTCATCTTTCGTCGCCAATAGCTTCTGTATTACTTTGTATTATACCCATGTACTTGCCAAAAGTCAAAATATCCGATACAATAAAGAGGCACTATTTTCAAAGAAAGAGCGGGCATTGATTACTGTGTACGAGTATTCCTTTTTGCAATGGCTTTTGATATTTTATATTTATTGTTTCCTCGGCTGGTGCTTTGAATCGACGGTTGTTTCGGTCCAGCAGCGGCACGCGGTCAACCGCGGCTTTTTGCGGGGGCCCATGCTGCCGATCTACGGCTTTGGCGCGACCATGCTTCTGCATATCTCGCTGCCGCTGCATGACCGCCCGATCGCGCTTTTCCTTTGGAGCATGATCGCCGCGACGATTTTTGAATACCTTGTCGGCTGGCTGATGGAGACCATGTTTAAGGTAAAGTACTGGGATTATTCCGAGCACCGGTTCCAGTTTCAGGGACGCATTTGTCTGCAAAGCTCGATCTGCTGGGGCTTTATGGGGCTTATTCTCGCCCGGTTCATCCACCCGCCGATCGAGACCCTCGTCATTTGGCTGCCGCAGCTGACGCTGATCTTGGTCTGTGTGGCGCTGACCGCGATGTTTGCTTCCGATGTGGCTGTTTCCGTGCGCACCGCGCTCGATCTGGCCAAGGTGCTGGAAGAGCTCGACAAGCTGCGTCAGCAGGGCGAAGAGCTGCGTGAGCAGCTTTCCGAAACCGCTATGGTCAAGCTGACCAACCTATCCTACCGCGTGGACGAAGCGCGCGGCGAGCTGAACGAGCGCCTAGACGACGCGATGGAAAAAGCCACGGACGCCAAAGAAGAGATCCTTGCCCGGCTGGACGAGGTGCGCGCCCGCTTTGACGAACGCGCGGAAGGCCTGAAACGCACCCGGAAAAGCCTGCTGCGCGGCAACCCGACGGCCCGTTCGGCGCAGTATGACGACGTGCTTCAAAAGCTGAAAAAACACGTACAAACGAAGAAGCGCGGTTAAATACACATAAAATGCACAAAATGATGGAAAAGAATATATTTGAGCCCATCCGTTTTGGCAGTTTTTCGCTTGCTAAACTGCCCGCTCCGGGTGTATATTTAAAGAGGTAAAAAACCAAGCTTTTTTAGTGTTAGAAAGGCAGAAACGCCATGAAAAAATTTGTTTATGCAGATAACGCGGCAACCACGCCGCTCTCCACGCACGCCTTTGAAGCGATGAAGCCGTGGCTGACCGAATATTACGGCAACCCCTCTTCGCTTTACCGCATCGGCCGCGCGGCCAAGGAAGCGCTGAACGAAGCGCGCATACAGGTCGGCCGGGCGCTGAACGCGGCCTTCCCGGTCAATGAGCAAAATGATTTCGCCCCCGGCGAGATCATCTTCACCGGCGGCGGTTCGCAGGCGGACAACCTCGCCATCCGCGGCTTCATGCACGGCCCCGGCGCCAAGGGAAGAAAACACCTGATCACCTCCAAGATCGAGCATCACGCCGTTTTATACACCTGCGAGGCGCTTGAAAAGGAAGGCTTCACCGTGACCTACCTCGATGTGGATAACGAGGGCCATATCGATTTGGAGCAGCTGAAAAACGCGCTTTCCAAGGATACCGCGCTTGTCACCATTATGGCGGCAAACAATGAGATCGGCACGATCCAGCCCTTGCGCGAGATCGCCGAGCTGACGCACGCGGCGGGCGCTGTGTTCCATACGGACGCGGTGCAGGCCGTTGGCCATATGAAGATCGACGTGCAGGAGATGGGCATCGACATGCTCTCTCTTTCGGCGCATAAGTTCCGCGGACCGCGCGGCGTGGGCGCGCTGTACCTGAAAAAGGGCATCGCCTTGGAGCCGCTGGTCTATGGCGGCGGACAGGAGCGCGGCCTTGTATCGGGCACGGAAAACACGGCGGGCTGCATCGGCCTTGCCGCCGCGATTACCGACGCGATAGACGGCATGGAAGAAAAGATGCGCTACGTCCGCGGGCTGACCGACCGGCTGAAGGACGGCATCATGAAAATCCCCTATACCCACTTTACCGGCGACCCGGTGAACCGTCTGCCGGGCACGGCTTCGTTCGTGTTCGAGGCGATTGAGGGCGAAGGCCTGATTCTGCTGCTGGATAACGAGGGCGTGTGCGGCTCGACCGGCTCGGCCTGCTCGACCGGCTCCTTGGACCCCAGCCACGTGCTGATGGCAATCGGCCTGAAGCACGAGATCGCCCACGGCTCGCTGCGCCTGACCCTTGGCGAGCAGAACACCGAAGAGGACGTCGACTATATCATCGCGGCTGTCACAAAGGTCATTGCCACGCTGCGTTCGATGAGTCCGGTTTGGGAAAACGGCAAACCCAATCTCACCGCGGCAAGCGATTTGCACGCGCACTGATTAAAGGAGATAGAAAAGTATGCAATACAGCGAAAAGGTACTCGACCATTTCACCAACCCGCGCAACGTGGGTGAAATTGAAAACGCCAACGGTGTGGGCGAGGTCGGCAACGCCAAGTGCGGCGACATCATGAAGATCTACCTCAAGGTATCGGACGACGGCGTGATCGAGGACGTCAAGTTCAAGACCTTCGGCTGCGGCGCGGCAATCGCCACCAGCTCCATGGCGACCGAAATGGTCAAGGGCAAGACGCTTGAGGAAGCGCTGAAGCTGACCAACAAGGCGGTCGCCGAAGCGCTCGACGGCCTGCCGCCGGTCAAAATGCACTGCTCGGTATTGGCCGAGGAAGCGCTTCGCTCCGCGATCGCGGACTACTATAAGCGGCAGGGCAAGGACCCGACCGAGCTGCTCGGCTGCAGCATGGACTGTGCCGCGTGCCACGCGCATGATCATCACGAGCATTAAATCCAAGAAAAATTCATATACCAGTAGGGCAGATTGCAAAATCTGCCCTTTTGGCATGCGCCCATAAAAAAAGACAGGCCGAAGCCTGTCTTTTGCAGCGCGTGGATGGGGGAAGGTTTATGCTTGCTTTTCGGTGAAGGTGGTCAACGCGGCCTGTACGGCGCTGACGTTTGCATCATACGCGTCCGCCGTACCGGTCAGGATGCACACGTAGTAGGCCTTATCCGTGCCGAAATAGCTGACAAGCGCCTTGGCCTTCTGGCCGCTCTGCTCCACTTCATAAGCGTCCGACTTGACGCCCTCGATCGCGGGATCGCCGATCACGACCTCCGCGGCGGTCGGGTCTCCAAACGAGCCGAGCGTGGTTTGACGGTACAGATCGATCAGGCCGTCCAAATCTTTGATCGTGGTTTGCGCCTGCTCCATCGGCAGCGCTTGGATCATCACGGTAAAGCTCCGATCACTGTTGTCCAGCACCAGATGGTACTCATTGCCGCCGTCGGTCGTGGTCCAGCCGCCCTCGATCTCGGGCATGGATACCGAAAATGTACCGCTCGGCGCGTCATAGGCGGTCAGCGCGGCGACGTCCGGCGCGTCCGAAGCGCTGCTTGAGGCGTCGCCGCCGCACGCGGCAAGGCTCAGGGTGAGAAGTGCGGCGGTGAGTGCGGCAGCCAGCCGCTTCATGGTTTTCTGCATAGTTATGATCTCCTTCGTTCCTTTCAATTTCCCAAACGGGCAAACACAGTATAGCATGAATTAGTAAATATTTCAAATTATTTCTTATCGCACAGTAGGGATGGTGAACACATGATCGAAATAACAAAAAGCATATCGGCGCTTGCCGAATACCGCGAGGTCCGCGCGGCGATCAAGGCCGGGCAAACGCCGGTGCTCGCGGTGGGTCTTTCGCCGATCCATAAGGCGCATATCGCGGCGGCCCTACAGCTCGACCTGAACCGCCCGGTGGCCGTGCTGACTGCGGACGAATCGGGCGCGACGCGCATGGCCGCGGATATCGCGGGTTTTGCCGAACGGGACGTGCTTACCGTTTCCTACCGCGACCTCGTGATGGTAAACGTGGCGGGCGTTTCGCGCGGCTATGAGCAAAAACGGATCGCGGCGCTCTGCCGCCTAGCCGATGCGCCGCTGTCGGTGCTCTCCGCGCCGGCTGCGTTGCAGCGCACGCTGCCGCCCGATATCCTGCGCCGCGCAACGCTCACGCTGGAGGCCGGGCAAACCGCGCCTTTGGAAGGCCTGACCGCCCGCCTGACCGAGGCGGGCTACGAGCGCTGCATTCAGGTGGAGGGCACGGGCCAATTCTCCGTGCGCGGCGGTATTTTGGACGTATTCCCGGCAAACGCCGAGCACCCCTTCCGCGTTGAATTTTGGGACGACGAGATCGATTCGATCTCCACCTTCGACGTGGGCAGCCAGCGGCGGTTGGACAACGTTTCCTCTCTTACCTGCCTGCCGCGCATGGAAACGCTGGTGCATCTGGCCCCGGGCGGCGCGAACGGGCTGGCGGACGCGATCGAGCAGCTGCTGAAAACGCGCCGCAAAAAGCACCCCGATCTGGCCGCTCATATCGCGCGGGACGCCGAACGCCTGCGCGAGACCGGCTCGCTGCCCAGCGCGGATAAATATCTGCCGCTTATTTACCCGGAAATGACGACCGCGCTCGATTATCTGCCCGAAAACGCGGTTTTGCTGATTGAGGACACGCCCCGCCTGCATGAAGCCGCGCGGGATTTTGACGCGCGCGTGGGCGACGATATCACGGCCCTTTTGGAGCGCGGCGAAATGCCGCCCGACCCCGGCGATTTCACGCTTGATTTCGCGGGTCTGTGCCGTCTGCGCCGCCCCATCGTGCGGCTGGACAGCTTTTTAAACACGGTGCCCGAGCTGGCCCCGGCCGTTCTGCAAAATTTTACGGCCAGCCAAATGAACGCCTACGGCGGCAACCTCGATCTGGCCGCGGCCGATATCGCGGGCTTTATCCAGCAGGGCAAAGCGGTCGCCGTTGTGTGCGGCAGCGAGCTTCGGTGCAAAAACATGCTGGACGCGCTTTCCGGCGCGGGCGTCAAGGCGGCGCTGAGCGATCTGTTGCCCAAGCCCAAGCAAGTCGCTATTTTAGAGGGCACGCTATCCGCCGGCTTTGAATACCCGGAAACCGGCCTTGTCGTCATGACCGAAGGGCAGGTATTGGCCCGCCGCAAAAAGGTGGCGCCCCGTCGCGGGGGCCGCGACAGGGTAAAAAGCTATACCGATTTGACGCCGGGCGACCTTGTCGTGCACGAGCACCACGGCATCGGCCGCTTTGTCGGCATGGAGCGCATGGAGGTGGACGGAGCCGACCGCGATTTTATCAAGATCGCTTTCGCGGGCACGGATTTTCTCTATGTGCCCGCGACCAGCCTAGACCTGATCTCCAAATATATCGGCGGCGGCGATTCCGAGCGCACCCGGCTGAACAAGCTGGGCGGCGCGGATTGGTCGCGCGCCAAGGCGCGGGCCAAGGCCGCCGCCAAGGAACTGGCCGAGGGGCTGATCCAGCTATACGCCGCGCGCGCCAAGCTAAAGGGGTTCTCCTTCCCGCCGGACGACGAGTGGCAGCGCGAATTTGAGGACGCCTTCCCCTACGAGGAGACCGAGGACCAGCTGCGCTGCATCGCGGAGATTAAAAGCGATATGGAATCCGACCGGCCGATGGACCGCCTGCTCTGCGGCGACGTTGGCTTTGGCAAGACCGAGGTCGCGCTGCGCGCGGTGATGAAGTGCATCCTCGCGGGCAAGCAGGCCGCGATCTTGGTGCCTACCACCGTACTGGCCCGCCAGCATTTTCTGACCGCTTTGCAGCGCTTTCAGGGGCATCCGATCACCATCGAACTGCTGACGCGGTATAAAACGACCTCCGAACAGAAAAAGATTCTGCAAAAGCTGGAAGCCGGTTCGATCGATCTGGTCATCGGCACGCATAAGCTGTTCCGCAAGGATCTGAAATTCAAAGACCTTGGCCTGCTGGTCGTGGATGAGGAGCAGCGCTTCGGCGTGAGCCATAAGGAAACGCTCAAGGAAATGTCCAAGCAGGTGGACGTGCTAACGCTTTCGGCCACGCCCATTCCGCGCACGCTCAATATGGCGCTTTCCGGCATCCGCGATATGTCGGCCATCGAAGAGCCGCCTTTAAACCGCCACCCCGTGCAAACCTTTGTTTTGGAACAGAACGAAGGCGTGCTGCTGGACGCGATGCGCCGCGAGCTTTCGCGCGGCGGGCAGGTGTATTATCTGCACAACCATGTTGAATCCATCGCGCGGTGCGCGCTGCGCCTAAAGCAGCACCTGCCGGACGCCGAGGTCGGTATCGTGCACGGCAAAATGACGCAAAAGGAAATCGCCTCGGCCATGAACGCCATGGCGGACGGCGAGACCGACATCCTTGTCTGCACCACGATCATCGAGACCGGCATCGACATTCCCAACGCCAACACGCTGATCATTGAAAACGCGGACGCCATGGGTCTGGCGCAGCTGCACCAGATCCGCGGCCGCGTCGGCCGTTCCAGCCGCCACGCCTATGCCTACCTGACATACCGGCGCGGCAAGGCCCTCAGCGAGATCGCGCAGAAACGCCTTTCCGCCATTCGCGAATACGCGGCCTTTGGCTCGGGCTTCAAGATCGCCATGCGCGATCTGGAGATACGCGGCGCGGGCAACGTACTGGGGCCGGAGCAATCGGGCCACATGATGAGCGTGGGCTACGACCTGTACCTCAAGCTGCTGGAAGAAGCCGTGACCGAGGAAAAGGGCGAGACCCCGCGCGCCCGCGTCGACTGCGCGGCGGAGCTGCTGCTTTCGGCAAACCTTCCCGCGGACTATGTGCCGGACGCGGGCCAGCGTGTCGACCTGTACCGCCGCATCGCGCTTATCCGCACCGAGGAACAGAAGAGCGACATGCTGGACGAAATGATCGACCGCTTTGGCGAACCGCCGGAGCAAGCGGTCGCGTTGCTCGATATCGCGCTATTGCGCGCCAAGGCTTCGGAGCAGGGCATTTCCGAGATCAAGCAGGCGGACGGACGGCTGCTCATGACCTTTGCGGACGCGGATTTCCGCCGCCTGTCCGCCCTGTGCGGCGATAAGACCTATCGCGGGCGGCTGCTGCTCAACGCGGGGTCGACCCCCTATGTCTCCCTGCGTCTGGAAAAGGGCGAGGTGCCGATCGAAATGGCGGGCGAACTGGTCGAACGCTATGCCGAAACAGCCGAGAAGGCCGTTTCCATACACACCTGATAACCAAAATCACGTGGAAAGATTTGCCCACCACCCATGAGCATGTTATAATGATAAGGTATCATCTATAATTGGAGAACTCCCGCGCCGGAGCGCGCCATTAAATGGGGAATTGAAGCAAAGCTTCAATTTGACGAAAAACCGGCTTCGACGCGTGCCTGAAAGGCGCGCTCCGAAACCGGAATGCTCGATCGAAATGGGGCTTTGTTTCGATCGAAAAATATCATCATCGATTCTTAAGGCCATCGGTGATTCTTGAGGAGGAAGGGTATGACTCATCGTTTTAAAATACGGGCTTTGGCCGCGCTCCTTTGCGCGGGGCTGCTGCTGAGCGGCTGCGGCAAGGACAAGGTTAAAACCGCGCGGCTCGATCCGAACAATCCGGTCACCGTTACCGTGTGGCACTATTATAACGGCACCCAACAGGAAGCGTTCGACCAGCTGGTGACGGAATTCAACCATACCGAAGGGCTCGACCAAGGCATTATCGTCGAAGCGTCCAGCCTTGGTTCCGTTGTCGATCTGCAAACGAGCGTGCTGGATTCCGCCAATAAAAAGGTGGGCGCCGCCGAAATGCCCAATATTTTCGCGGCCTACGCCGATACCGCCTACGCGGTGGACGGCCTTGGCCTCGCGGCCGACCTGAACCCCTATTTTACCAAGGATGAGCTGAACGAATATGTGGACGGCTACATCGAGGAAGGGCGTTTCAGCACGGACGACAGCCTGAAGATTTTTCCGATTGCAAAATCCACGGAAATTTTCATGCTCAACAAGACCGATTGGGACGCGTTCGCCAAGGCCACCGACGCCGAACTGAGCCAGTGCGAGACCATCGAGGGCGTGACCGAGCTGGCGGAGCAGTATTACAACTGGACCGACAGCCAGACCGAAAAGCCGGACGACGGCAAGGCCTTTTTCGGCCGCGACGCGATCGCCAACTACTTCCTGATCGGCGCGGAACAGCTCGGCATGGAGATCTTCGCGCAGAAGGACGGCAAGCCCGCCCTGCATTTTGACGAAGACATCGTGCGCAAGCTGTGGGATAACTACTACGTGCCGTTTGTGCGCGGCTATTTCGCAGCAAACGGACGCTTCCGCTCGGACGACGTCAAGACCGGCAAGGTCATTTCGTTTGTGGGTTCGTCCTCCGGCGCGACCTTTTTCCCCAGCAGCGTCATCATAGACGACGATCACCAGTATCCGATCGAGGTAGAGGTGCTCCCCGCGCCGCAGTTCGAGGGCGGACAGCCCACCGCGGTGCAGCAGGGCGCGGGCATGGTCGTCACGCAGGCGGAGGAGAGCGAGGAATACGCCTCCGTCCTTTTCCTCAAGTGGTTTACCGATAAACAGCGAAACAGTAAATTTTCGATCGAATCCGGCTATTTGCCGGTCAAAAAGGAAGCAAACGACATCGAATACATACGCGAACAGGGTGCGACAAGCGACGGCGATATCGTCGACCGCATCGTATCGGTCGCGATCGACACGGTAAACGGAAATAAGCTATATACCCCCAAGGCATTTGCAAACGGCACCGAAGCGCGCAATGTACTGGAATACGCCATAACGGACGCCGCCGCGGCCGACGCCGCCGAGGTACAAAAGCTGGTGGACGCGGGTACGCCGCGCGCGCAGGCCGCCGCCCGCTTTACCACGGATGAACGCTTTGAAGAATGGTATCAGGCCACCAAAACCGAGCTGGAAGCGTTGGTGCAATAACGTATTTCCCCGGGAAAGACAGGTGAGACAGCTCCCATGAACAACCATAAACAGCGTGTCCGGCGCAGCGGCTCGATTGTGCAAAAGCTGTTTCGCCCGCTCAGTATCCTGTTGCTCGTTCTGATCGTCGCCATGGTCAGCGTGCTTTTCTTTGGGGGCGTGCTGCGCCAGCTTGACCAAAACGCGCTCGATATTTTGGGCGAGCAGGTCAAAAACCGCAAGGGGTATCTGGAAAATGAAATGGTCTCCGGCTGGACCGATCTGGGCCTTACCATTGATTCCATCAACGGCAAGGTAGAGCAGCTGCGGGACGGCAAGCAGATAGACCTTGCCCATATCGGCACGGATGAAGCCAGCTATAACGTCATGCTCGGCGCGGTAGCGGAGGATCTGATCAGCGTGATCCGCAAAAACTCGGTCACGGGCGCTTTTCTGATTTTAAACACAGACGACCTTTCGGAGGACGACGTACAGGACAAATGCGGCCTGTATCTGCGCGATCTGGACCCCGTGTCGAGCGCTTCGGACGATAATCGCGACCTGCTGCTCAAGCGCGCGCCGACCGCGCTGGTGGACAAGCTCGGTATCGCGACGGACAGCGATTGGCGAACAAAATTCACCTTTGAGCAGCAAAATAAATACGACGACCTGTTTTACCTGCCCTACCGCACCGCCGTTTCCCACCCGGAGCTTGGCTGGTCCGATCTTGGCTATTGGAGCGAAGCCTACCGCCTGCCGGACGACAGCCGTTCCGCGATCTCCTATTCGGTCCCGCTTCGCCTTGCGGACGGTACCCTGTACGGGGTCGTCGGCATCGAGCTGACGCTCGACTATTTGAGCAAGGTCATCCCCAACCGCGAACTGCTGGACGGTTCCAACGGCTCTTATCTGCTGGCCGTGACCGAGGACGGCGAGCATTTCCGCACAGTGTTTGCGAGCGGCCCCTACCAGTCGCAAGGCGTCAACGGCGCGGCGGCCGCGCTCACGCTTTACGGCGAAAGCAAAAACAACACGTTCCGTGTGGAAAGCGATTCGGAAAAGCTTTACGCGGCCGTGCAGTACTTATCCCTTTATAACTCCAACGCGCCGTTTTCCGGCACGCGCTGGGCCTTGATCGGCATAGCGGACAGCCACCATATTTTCCAGTTTTCCCGTTCGGTGCAGCGCACCGTGCTGTCGCTCGGCGTGATCCTGCTCGTTTTGGGCCTTTCCGTGGTCTGCGTGGTCAGCTATGCGATCTCCGAACCCGTCACCACGCTGACGCGCGATCTGGAACGCGCGGCGAAGGATAAGCCCCTTCGCTTTCAAAAGACCCATATCAAGGAGATCGACCTGCTGACCAGCAAGATCGAGTCGCTCAGCGACGATGTGTTTGAAACCTCGCTGAAATTCACCAAGATCCTTGAAATGGCCAGTATCCGCATCGGCGGGTTTGAGGTCAACAAAAAGACCGGCGCGCTTTTCGTGACGGATGATTTCTTCATGGTGTTCGGCCTGCCGAACATCGACGCGCACACGTTTTCCGTCAACGAATTTGGAGATAAGCTCGATTCGCTGCGCGATTATGTCGAGCAGCACGAAACCTTGTCGGACGGCGCCACGGAAAGCGTTTTCTGTATGCCGGGCACGCCGCGCAGCGTGTATGTGCGCCTGCGCTGCATTGAATCGGAGGAACGCGTCATCGGTCTGGCCGAGGATATCACCGCCGCCACGCTGGAACGGCAAAAGGTGGAGCATGAACGCGACCACGATTTGCTGACCGGGCTGCTCAGCCGCCGCGCGTTCCACCGCGTCATGAACGATTTGTTCACATTCCATCCGGAATCGCTCGGCATCGCCGCGCTTTTGATGGTCGATCTGGACAATCTCAAGTTCATCAACGATACCTACGGCCATGATTACGGCGATAAGTACATCCGCTGTCTGGCGGACAGCCTAATCCATTCCGCGCCGCCCGGCACGCTGGTCTGCCGCCAGTCGGGCGATGAAATGTTCGTTTTCTTCTACGGCTATGATTCCGAGCAAAAGATCCGCAACCTCATCCGCGCGCTCAAGCAAAACCTGAATACGCAGAGCGTGCCCTTGCCGGACGGCGGTAAATTCCCGATCAGCGCGTCGGGCGGCATCGCCTGGTATCCGCGCAACACGACCGACTTTACCGAGCTGGTGCGATATGCCGACTTTGCCATGTACGAGGTAAAACGCAACGGCAAGGGCGACCTTTATGATTTCGACATGCTTTCCTACCGCTCGGCCACCCGGCTGCAGAAGTGCCGGGAGGAATTCAACCTGCTGCTTGGCGGCGATCATTTGATTTATTACTGGCAGCCGATTATCAGCACCCGCACCGGCGATATCTTTGCGTATGAAGCGCTGATGCGCTCCGACCTTGAAACGCTGAAAATGCCCAAGGACATTTTGGAGATCGCGCAGCAGGAAAGCCAGCTCAACCGCATTGAATCCATGACGCTGTTCAGCGCCATGGGCAGCTTTGTTTCGCACTGTGAAAACGGGCGCATCGCGCCGGGCGTGCGCGCCTTTATCAACTCCATCCCCAACCAACTGCTCACGCAGGAGGATTCCGAGCAGTTTGAAACGCGCTTTGCCGATTATCTGCCCCGCTTTGTGGTGGAGATCACGGAAAACGAGCGCGTGCGCGAGGGCGTGTTGGAGGAAAAGCGCCGCTGGAACCGGCGCTGGAACGCCGCATTCGCGCTGGATGATTACGGCAGCGGATACAACAGCGAATATGTGCTGCTGACGCTCGCGCCAGAATACGTCAAGATCGATATGTCGCTTGTGCGCGATATCGATATCGACCGCGATAAACAAAAAATCGTCGGCAACCTGATCTCCTACGCCAGTGAGCGCGGCATCCGTCTGGTGGCGGAGGGCGTGGAAACGAAGGCCGAGCTGGAAACGGTCATCCGCATGGGCGTGGATTATGTGCAGGGCTATTTTCTTGCGCGCCCGGCGTTCGAGCCGCCCTTGGTGCCGGAGGAGCTCGTGCGGCTCGTCCGTTCGATCAGCGCGCAAAGCGGCCTGCCTACTAACGGCAATGGGCGCACTTGACTTTGCGCTTCGCGCTTGCTATACTGGTTTCACAATAAAAAATAGCGTATCGTTGCGAAGAAGGGAAAGAGTACCCGTTTTCGCCCGCTTCAGAGAGGGGCCGTCTTGCTGCAAAGGCCCTGCGGGGGAACGGCGAACGTGCGTCCCCGAGCATCGGGGGCAATGCCCCGCGGGTCTCGCCCGTTACAGCGGGCAAAAAGCGAGAAACTTAGAGTGGAACCGCGGAAAACGGATGTTTGCCGCCTCTTAAGGGAAACCTTGAGAGGCGGCATGTTTATTAAACTGTAAAAATTGATATAAAATAAAGAATCAAGTAAGGAGAACTGCTATGAAACTATTCAATACCCTGACGCGCCAAAAGGAGGAGTTTGTGCCGCTTACCCCGGGCGAGGTTAAAATGTACTCCTGCGGACCGACGGTGTACAACTATTTCCATGTCGGCAACGCCAGACCGTTCATTGTGTTCGATATCCTGCGCCGCTATTTTGAATACCGCGGCTACAAGGTGGATTTTGTGCAGAATTTTACCGATATCGACGACAAGGTTATCAATAAGGCCAATGAGGAAGGCGTTGATTTCAACACCATCGCGGAGCGGTATATCAAGGAATACTACGTCGACGCGGAGGGCCTCGGCATTGGCCGCGCGACCTACCACCCGCGCGCGACCGAGACCATGGACGCGATCATCGACATCGTACAGAAACTGCTAGATAACGGCCACGCCTATCTGGCCGATAACGGCGATGTATACTTCCGCGTGAAATCCGATCCCGGCTACGGCAAGCTGTGCCACCAGCCGATGGAGGACTTACAGGCCGGCGCGCGTATCTCGGTTGGCGAAACCAAGGAAGACCCCATGGATTTCGCGGTCTGGAAGGCCGCCAAGCCCGGCGAGCCCGCGTGGGACACGCCGTGGGGCTCCAAGGGCCGTCCGGGCTGGCATATCGAATGCTCGGCCATGGCGACCAAGTACCTCGGCCCGACGATCGACATCCACTCCGGCGGGCTTGACCTGATCTTCCCGCACCATGAAAACGAGATCGCCCAGTCCGAATGCGCCAACGGCTGCGATTTTGCGCGCTACTGGCTGCACAACGGCTTCCTGACCATCGATAATGAGAAAATGTCCAAATCCAAGGGCAACTTCTTTATGGTGCGCGACGCCGCGAAGGAATTTGGCTATGAGACCATCCGCATGTTCATGCTTTCCGCCCACTACCGTACGCCGCTGAACTATTCGGTCGATTCGCTGAATATGAACAAGGCCTCGCTCGCCCGCCTGTACGAGGCGCGGAATAATTTGGAGTTCCGCATCCAAAAAGCCGCCGGAGACGCCATGACCGCCGATGAAACCGAAAAGCTGACCGCGCTTTCCGCCTACAAGCAAAAGTTTATCGACGCGATGGACGACGACCTGAACACGGCCGACGCGCTTTCCGCCGTATTTGAGCTCACGCGCGAGATCAACGCCTACACGGGCGCGCATCAGGACGCCACCCGCGCGTTTTTGCAGGCCGCGCACGCCCTGTTTATGGAACTGACCGGCGTACTGAACATTGCGCAAAAGCGCGAGGACGCCGCCGCCGACCCGGACGCGGAGAAGATCGAAGCGCTGATCGCCGCGCGCGCGGAAGCAAAGAAAAATAAGGATTTTGCCGAAGCCGACCGCATCCGCGGCGAACTGTCCGATATGGGCGTTACCATTAAGGACACCCGCCAAGGCACGCAGTGGACGAGGGAATAATATAAAAAAGCGCCTATTGCTTCCAATAAGCAATAGGCGCTTTTTTTATCACGTGCTTATTCCACGAGTCCAATCTCGCGCAGCATTTGCTCGGCCGCCGCCGGGTCGGCTTTGGCCGGGTCCAGCGGGATCGTGAACAGGGCGTGCGGGCCCTTGATATCGTTTGTGAACGAAATGGTCCCGTCCTCATGCATTTGAAATTCCTTGTTGGAGGGCGCATCACCCTCATATGCGGCCAGATACACGGTGTGGTCGGCAAAAACCTCCAGATTTGCGCAGTCAAACAGATAATACGCCACGCCGTCCTTTGTAAAGGACGCGGCGGAGCCGCCCAGCGTCCATGCGTTGACCTGCCACGGTAAATAGCCCGAGACCAGCGGCGTGAATACCGTGTTCAGATTATTTGCAGGATCGCCCATCGCCGCGCCGTCCGTACGCGCGATCGAGGCGACCACATACGTGCGCTCCTCGTCCACTTCCTGTGCATAATCCGATAGTCCCGCGCCGCTCACCATGCCGGCAAGCGTAAAGGTATATCCTTCTGATTGCACGCTTTGGTCGATCCGGGTCGCGCCCACGCTATCAAAGGCCGATTGCAGCGTGGAATCGGACAGCTCCCCCGCTACCTGATTCGGACTGAGCAGCGTCGCCGCCGCCGCTGCCGAAACGATTAGGGCGGCCGCCGCCGCGGTGGCCGCGATGGTATGCTTTAAAGAACGTCTGGTTTTCATCAATTCGATCTCCTTTTCCGTTCGCCCGCCTGTCACACGTGTGAGCTTCTCAATGGTTTCCTTACGAAAGTCCTCCCTCAGCTCTGTGGCGTTCAGGGCGGCGCGGTATTTTTCGCGGTTCATTCGAAGTCCTCCTTTATGATTTCTTTCAGTCTGGCCCGGCCTCGTGCCAAGCGGGACCCCACGGTTGATGCAGGCAGTCTCAATAATTTCGCTATTTCCTTAATGGAATAGCCTTCGTAATAGTACAGATGGATGACAGCGCTGTATTTGCCGGGCAAGGTGCGCACAGCGGAAAGAAGCTGGGCTTCGTCTTCCCGGGCCGGCAGTTCAAGCTGGTCGATCGGAACGGTGGCTTTGGCCGCCGCGCGGCGAAAATCGCAGGCGCGGTTCATCGTCGCACGGATCAGCCATGCCTTTTCATGCTCCTCATCGCGGAACTTGGGAAGCGTTGTCATCAGCTTGATCAGAACTTCTTGCACAACGTCCTCCGCATCCGTGGGTGAAAGCCGCGTAAGGGCCAGCTTATGCAGCATACGGCTATACCGGTCGACGATGCGGCAAATGTATTCATTGGTACCGGACGAACACACATGCTCAACTCCTTTCACCTACAACACGTTTGACAGGCCCGATATTTCCCACGCAATCCAAAAAAATTTTGCAAACAAAGAACCTATCGCCTTTTTACAAGCGATAGGCTCTTTTTCAGTCTCTTTCCGGGCGCTTGCCGCAAAAATGCACCTGATAGCGCTCAAGGCAATCCTCGATCACCTTGACCGCGTCGTCGCGGGGCAGCGCGTCCGAGGTGGTGGTCTGCTTGTGCTCCAGACCCTTGTACACCTCGAAAAAGTGCGCGATCTCGTTGGCGTAATGGGGCGGCAGCTGATCGATATCATGGTAATAGTTCCAGTTTGGGTCTTCACAGGGGATGGCGATGATCTTATCGTCCACCTCGTCGGAATCGATCATGCGAATGACCCCGATGGGGTAACAGGTCACTTCGATCAGCGGATCGAGCGTTTCCGAACAGAGCACCAGCACATCGAGCGGATCGCCGTCGTCCGCGTAGGTGCGGGGAATAAAGCCGTAATTGGCAGGATAATGGGTCGAGGTATAGAGGATACGGTCGAGCCGCAGCAGCCCGGTTTCCTTATCCAGCTCATACTTCTTTTTGCTGTATGCGGGGATCTCGATGACGGCCACGAATTTATCGGGCGTCACATAGCGGGGATCGATGTCGTGCCAAATGTTTCGCATGCGTTTCATTCCCTTCTTCTTTCTCTGGTAAGCCTAGTTTAGCAGATTCTAACTGCCGCCGCAATAGAGCTGGCAAAAAGGTTTTTCCGTTCTTTTTACAAAAAACTCATTGTTACCATGGAGAAATGCGATATAATATCCGTAAGACAGCTATTATGATGGCGTATAAAATTTTACAACCAGCGGCGCCCAATGGGCTGATGGGACCTTTTTTTTCTCAGCCGCTGTGGTATAATAGCCGTAAAACGGCTATTATACCCGGATCAAATTCATTATACCATCAGCGGCGCATAAGCGTGTTTTAACACTTCGAAAATGCTTGCCGCTGTGGTATAATAAAGATATACCGCTGCATAGAGGGGGATCAGACATGCCGGATGTGATATGGGATCAGGGCTTCACGCAGAACCGCGAGCTCTCTTGGCTGCAGTTCAACGCGCGCGTACTCGCCGAGGCGGAGGATGAGACCGTGCCGCTGCTTGAGCGGGTCAAATTTCTTGCGATTTTCACCAGCAATCTGGATGAATTTTTTATGATCCGCGTCGGCAGCCTATGCGACATGGCCGCTGTGGACAAAAACGGGATCGATAACAAATCCGGTATGACCGCCAAGGAGCAGCTGCGCCGTATTTACGCCGCCGTACCCCCGCTGTACGAACGGCGCGACCGCGCGTTTGCCGACGTTGAGACACGTTTGAGGGACGAAGGGCTGGAACGCCTTGATATCGCCGACCTTGTGCCGCACGAGCAGAAGTTTATCAAGCAGTACTTTAAAAATGTGGTCGCGCCCGTTCTGTCCCCGCAGATCGTCGACGGGCACCATCCCTTCCCCCATCTGGAAGGCAAGGTGCTGCATATCGGCGCGCTGCTCAGCCGTAAAAAGAACGAGGTGCTTGGCCTGCTGCCCGTGCCCGCCTCGCTGCCCACGCTGGTGTTTATGCCGGACAGCAAGACCCGTTACGTGCCGATCGAAGCTATTTTGCTTGAATACGCCGGCCATGTGTTTGAAATGTACGATGTGCTGGAAAAAACCGTGTTCTGCGTCACCCGCAACGCAGATATCAACCCGGACGACGAAGCCTTTGAATACGAAACGGATTTTCGCAAAAAAATGGAGAAGCTGCTGCGCCAGCGCCGCCGCCTTGCGGTGGTCCGGGTCGAGATTTCACGTCCCATCAGCGACCATTTTACCGAGTATTTCCGCCGCCGGTTGGATGTGACGGATAACCAGATCTTCATTTCGCGCACCGCGCCGCTGAAAATGGATTATGCCGATACGCTGGGCGACTGCCTTTCCTCCACGCGCCGCGCCGCCCTGTCCGATCCGCCGTTTTCGCCCCAGCAGCCCGCCATGCTGCCCGCGGGCCAAAGCCTTTTAAAGCAGGCGCTCCGGCGCGATATCCTGCTTTCCTATCCCTATGAATCGATGGAGCCGTTTTTGCAGATGATCCGCGAGGCCGCGAACGACCCCGCCGTTGTTTCCATCCGCATTACGATCTACCGCATCGCGCGCAAGGCAAAGCTGGTCGAATACCTGTGCGCCGCCGCCGAAAACGGCAAGGACGTGACCGCGCTGATCGAGCTGCGCGCCCGGTTTGACGAACAGAACAATATTGACTGGTCCGAGCGCTTGGAGGAAGCCGGCTGCAAAATCATCTACGGCTTTGAGGATTACAAGGTACACTCTAAAATATGCCTGATCACCCGGCGCGAAAAAGGCGCGGTCCGTTATATCACGCAGGTCGGCACGGGCAACTACAACGAAAAAACCGCGACGCTCTATACCGATGTGTCCCTCGTCACCTCGTCCGAATCCATCGGCGTGGATGCGAACACGTTTTTCAACAATATGGCGCTCGGCAATCTGGAAGGGCGGTACGACCGCCTGCTTGTCGCGCCGAACGGCTTTAAACCGCGCATACTGGGGCTGATCGACGAACAGATCGCGCGCGGCGGCGACGGCTATATTCTCTTAAAGTTCAATTCGCTGACCGATATCGACATCATCGCCAAGCTGCGGGAAGCCTCGTGCGCGGGCGTAACCGTGGAAATGATCGTGCGCGGCATCTGCTGTCTGCTGCCCGGCGTGCCCGGCAAGACCGACCGCATCACCGTGACCAGCATCGTGGGCCGTTATTTGGAGCATTCGCGCATCTTTGTATTCGGCCGCGACGACGCGGAGAAAATGTATATTTCCTCCGCCGATTTGATGACTCGCAACACTGAGCGCCGCGTCGAGATCGCCTGCCCCATCGATTCGCCCGAGGTGCGCGCCCGTCTGCACGGCGTTCTGCGCGCCATGCGCGAGGACACCGTCAAGGCCCGCCTGCTCCAGCCGGACGGCGGCTATATCAAAAAGCCCGCCACTTCCCTTGGTCCGACGAGCGCGCAGGTCCAACTCATGCGTGAAGCCATGGAAAACGCGCACAACCAGCCCGAACGAAGCGCACCCGAACCCGCCGGATGGCGTAAATTCTTCAATAAGCTGCTGGGCAAGGTGGAGGAGTAAACGCTTCCCCTCCGGCGGCTCATATCCCCTTTTTAGAGAGGAAACAACCATGTTTGAAAAAATAGAAGCCCTTGCGGCGCGACTCGACGAGCTCGAGGCGCGCCTTTCCGCGCCTGACCTGTACGACGACCCGGCGCGGGCCGCGAAGCTCCTCAAGGAACGCGGCGATCTGGAACCCATCGTGACCGCGTACCGAAAATATCAGGCCGCGCACACAGCCATAGAGGAAGCGACCGAGCTGCTGAACGACCCCGATATGAGGGAGCTGGCTCAGGAAGAACTGGCTACCGCGAAAAACGACGTGGCCCTGCTGGAAAACGAGCTGAAACTGCTGTTATTGCCGCGCGACCCGAACGATGAAAAGAATATTTTCGTTGAGATCCGCGGCGGCGCGGGCGGTGAGGAATCCGCCCTGTTCGCGGGCGACCTGTACCGCATGTACACCATGTACGCGGCGCGGCGCGGCTGGGAAACCGAGATCATGAGCGCGAACGAGACCGAGCTTGGCGGCTATAAGGAGATCATATTCCGGGTCGCGGGTGAAAAAGTCTATTCGCGGCTTAAATTTGAATCCGGCGTGCACCGTGTGCAGCGCGTGCCCGAAACCGAAAGCCAAGGCCGCGTGCACACCTCCACCACGACGGTGGCCGTGCTGCCCGAAGCCGAAGAGGTGGACTTTTATCTCGATCCGGGCGATCTGCGCGTCGATACCTTCCGTTCCAGCGGCGCGGGCGGCCAGCATATCAATAAAACAAGCTCGGCCATCCGCATCACCCACATCCCGACCAACACCGTGGTCGAATGTCAGGATGAGCGCAGCCAGCATAAAAACCGGGACAAGGCCATGCGCGTGCTCCGTTCCCGGCTGTATGAAGCCGAGGTGGAAAAGCAAAACGCCGCCATCGCGGCTGACCGCAAAAGTCAGGTCGGCACGGGCGACCGGTCTGAGCGTATCCGTACCTATAATTTCCCGGAGAATCGCGTGAGCGATCACCGCATCAAACTGACGCTTTATAAGCTCGATCAGTTTTTGAACGGCGACATGGACGAGGTGCTGGACGCGCTGATTGCCGCCGACACCGCCGAAAAGCTGCGCGCGCAGGGCGAAATGTAAATACAGAAATAGGAGGCGGATGATCATCGTAAATTTTCTCATTTTGGCTCGATTTTTGTTGGTGGATACCGGTATCCTTTTCATTTTCGCGAGCGTCGCCTTTGCGATCTTTTGTTTTTACTGTCTTTCCAAGAAAAAAATGCGCCATAAATCTTGGATGTTGATCAGTGTCGCTCTTTTTGCTATCGCAATTTATCAGTCCAATAACTTTTTTGATCTGGGCATTGGCATTCCGCGAAAATTTTCAGCAGAAAACTGGGCCAAAACGGAAGCCGTTGAACGACACTTTATGGTGGACGATCTACTCCAATCAACAAACATCATTGGTTTGACCGAGGAAGATGCGCTTGCTTTGCTTGGCACGCCTGATTATATTCATACCGACGATCTGCTCAGCTACATCATTGATCAGCCCTTCGATGAATCCACACTTGATTTTCATTTAAATCAGGGAATTATCACCACTTACGAAATCATTCCAGAGCATTAATTATTATTTGGAAGTGTAAATTTAATGAAAACCGTTATACTTTCCCCACAATCCGATAAAACCGCAATGCAAACCGCCGCTACTCTGATAAAAGCGGGCGAAGTGGTGGGTATGCCCACAGAAACGGTGTATGGACTGGCGGCAAACGCGCTGAATGGCGCGGCAGTGGAAAAAATCTTCCGTGCCAAAGGCCGGCCGCAGGATAATCCGCTGATCGTCCATATCGCGGATTTTCAGCAGATCTACGATCTGTGCCCCCATGTGCCAGATAGCGCGGCCCGTTTGGCGGAGGCCTTTTGGCCCGGCCCGCTGACCATGATCGTGCCCAAGGGGGATTGTATCCCGAACGAGGTCTCCTGCGGGCTGGACACGGTGGGTATCCGCCTGCCCTCGCACCCAGTGGCGCGCGAATTGATCCGCGCGGCGGGCGTTCCGCTGGCCGCGCCCAGCGCCAATACCTCGGGGCGGCCCTCCACCACAACGGCGGAGCATGTTTTGAACGATATGGACGGAAAGATTGCCGCTATTTTGGACGGCGGCGCTTGCGGCGTCGGCGTGGAATCGACCGTTGTTTCGCTCGCTGGAGAAAAGCCGCGCTTGCTCCGTCCGGGCGGCATAACGCTTGAACAGTTGGATACCGTGCTGGGCGAAGTGGAAGTGGACCGCGCGCTTTACGAAAAAATAAGCGATGATACGCGCGTTTCCGCGCCTGGCATGAAATACCGTCATTACGCGCCCAAAGCGCCTGTGACCGCTGTGCGCGGCGCGCCGGCGGAAAGCGCCGCCTATATTCTCGCGCATGCGGCGCGGGCGGACGGCGTATTATGCTTTGACGAATGCGCGGCCGCATTTGCAGGGCTTTTCGTTGTTTCCTTCGGCCGGTCGGACGATCTTCCCACGCAGGCGCGCGAGGTTTTTGACGCGCTGCGCGCGTTTGATGAAACCGATGTACATACGATTTGGGCACAGTGCCCATCGGACGAGGGCTTGGGACTCGCGGTTTCCAACCGCATCAAAAAAGCCGCCGGCTTCCATATCATCGAGCTTTAAATTTTTGTTCCGCATATCCCTAAAAGGACTGGTTACAATGAAAATAATAGGATTAACAGGCGGAAGCGGTACGGGAAAGGGCACGGTTGCCGGTCTGCTCTGCGAGCTGGGCGCCGCCTCGGTGGACGCGGACGCGGTTTACCGCCGTCTGTGTGAATCGGATACCGCCATGCTGGACGCGCTGCAATCCGCCTTTGGCGATATTTTGTTGCCAAACGGCGCGCTCGACCGCCCCGCTCTCGCGCGTATCGTCTTTGCCGACCCGGATCAGTTGGCGTTGCTCAACGATATTACCACGCCCTATATCCGCGCCGCTTCGATCCAAGCGCTGGAGTCCTTTTCCGACCATCCCATTGTGCTGTACGACGCGCCGACCCTGTTTGAGACCGGCGCGGAAGTACTGTGCGAGCGCGTGATCGGTGTGATCGCAGGGCGGGAAACCCGCGTGGAACGCATCATGGCGCGCGACGGATTATCCGAAACAGCCGCCCGCGCCCGCATCGACGCCCAGCCGGATGATGCATATTACCGCGCGCGCTGCGACTATCTGATCGATAACAGCGGCGATCTGGAAAACCTGCGCCGCCAAACAAAGCAGCTATACGACACCTTACTAAAGGAGAATGCAATATGAAAGCAGAAGACCTGTTCTACGACAAAAAAGCCGGTTTTGACCGCCTGACCCGAAGCGACAAGACCGCCATGCAGACCTATGCCGAGGGTTACAAAGCCTTTTTGGACGAAGGCAAAACCGAACGCGACGCTGTGACGGAGCTTGTCCGCATGGCGGAAAGCAAGGGCTTTCGCGCCTATACGCGCGGCGAAGCCGTTGCCGCGGGCGACCGCCTGTACCGCGTCAACCGCAATAAGGGCGTAACGCTTGCCGTAATCGGCAAAAAGAGCCTAAAGGACGGCGTGCGGCTGACTGCCGCGCATTTGGACGCGCCCCGGGTCGATATCCGCACCGTGCCGCTCTATGAAGACAGCGGCATGGCCTATTTCAAAACCCATTATTACGGCGGCATCAAAAAGTACCAGTGGACCGCCATCCCGCTGGAGCTGCGCGGCGTTGTCTGCGTTTGCCACAATGGCCGCGTCAAAACGGTCAATATCCGCGTCGGCAGCGGGCCGAACGATCCGAAATTCGTCATTACCGATCTGCTGCCCCATCTTGCCAGCGAGCAAATGGCCAAAAAGGCCACCGAGATCGTTAAGGGCGAGGGATTGAACATTCTGATCGGCTCTGTCCCGTCCGAAACCGAGGATGAAAAGGTGACCGAAAAGGTAAAGCTCGCGGTGATGGAGCATTTGAACCATGAATACGGCATGACGGAAGCCGATTTCCTTTCGGCGGAGCTGTGCTGTGTACCCGCCTTCCAAGCCTGCGATATCGGTTTCGACCGTTCGTTCATCGGCGCTTACGGTCATGACGACCGCGTTTGCTCTTATACGGCGGCGACAGCGCTGCTCGATCTCAAGGGCACGCCCGCGCACACCTGCGTCGCGCTGCTGGTGGATAAGGAAGAAACCGGCTCGGACGGCGTAACGGGCATGCAGTCCCGCGCGTTTGACACCTTTATGGCCGATCTTTGCCGCGCGCAAGAGGTATTGCCCGAGGAATGCTATGAAAACTCTATCTGCCTTTCGGCGGATGTGTGCAACGCCTTCGATCCGAATTTCCCGGAAGTTTCGGAAAAACGGAACGACGCGCGCGCCAACTGCGGCTTCGCGCTGGTAAAATACACGGGCGCGCGCGGTAAATCCGGCACATCGGATGCGACGGCCGAGCTGATGGCCCGTATCCGCTGCATTTTTGATAAGTCCGATATCATCTGGCAGACCGGCCAGCTTGGCCGCGTCGATCAGGGCGGCGGCGGCACGGTCGCCATGTATCTGGCCAATCGCAACATCGATACGGTGGACGCAGGCGTGCCCGTTCTCTCCATGCACGCGCCGTTCGAGCTAATCGCCAAGCTGGACCTTTATATGGCATATAAGGGCTTTGGAGCGTTTTATAAGGATTAAAGTCTGCTTTTTATGTGATAAACTGATATTTCTGTACGGTCTACTCGTCAGCAAGGCTGAAAAAGAGTATAATGGTGTCGAAGTATGGGGGAACTCATTCCCTCTGACAAAAAAGGAGATCGATACCGATGAAAAAAAGAATTCTTGCCGCCGGCCTGTCCGCTGTCATGGCATTGTCCATGGGCGCCACCGCGCTTGCCGCCGATGACCAGATGGACATTGCGCCCAACCAGACCGCGCCCGTTTCTTCCGGCGTTCCGGATGATGTGGCTGATACCGCATGGTACAAGGCGGCGGTAGACTATGTGCTGAAATACAATCTGATCGATCTGTCCGCCGCTATGGGCGGCAAGGTCAACTTTGAACCCGAGGTTGCCATTACCCGTGAGGAAGTTGCGGAAACAATCTTCCGCGACGCGAAACTGCGCAACGTGAGCGACGTGGAGAACGCGGGCAACGCGCTGAAAGAAATGGCGGATTACAATGAGATCAGCGCACCCTTCCTGCAGGGCGTTTCCTTCTGCTATTATTCCGATATTATGAAGGGCGACGAGCAGCACAAGATCAACCCGAACGCCAATATCACCCGGGAAGAGCTGGCCGCTGTGTTAGAGCGCTACTATAAGTATCTGGTGCCGACCTCGGCGGACGCATCCTCCGGCATGGCGATAGAAGAGTTTACGGACGCCGCTTCGATCAGCAAGTTTGCGGTAGAGCCCGTGCGCTTCTGCATTGCGAACGATCTGCTGCGCGGCAACGCAAACGGCTCCTTTAACCCCAAGGGCAACGTGACCCGCGCGGAAATGGCGCGGATCGCGTTTAATATGGAACAGCGCTTTGTGGCCAAAGCCTACGAAGGCCTGAAATTGATTACCAAGTAAATCAAAAAGGGGCTGAAAATAAGTTCTCACAAATGAATAGAAAACTGTTGCAAAGCGA
>NZ_JANGCE010000015.1 GCF_024462775.1 Butyricicoccus faecihominis | reverse complement strand
GCGGCAAAATTCGATTTTATGCGCGCTGCGGCGCGAGGGGTTCTTTGACACGCTGTAATGGCAGCAACCAGAATAAAAACTGGTTGCTGCCATCTTTAATTGGCGCCGCTCTTACAAACAGGGAAAGCCGGACGGTTAATCAATACCGTCCGGCTTTTAGAAAAAATTAAAACCTATCCTTTACCGCATGGAACGCTTCGTCGGCCACTTCCAAGGCAAACTTGATGTCGTCCTCGGTCATTGCACAGTTGATGAACTGATTGTGATAATTGGTAAGGAATACGCCGCGGCGCACATTCTCACCGATCCACGCTCTGTGCAGCTCGCCATCGGGCCCGAATAAATCCCAGCTTTGGGCGGCTGGATCCTGCAGCAAAAAGAGGTAGAACAGGGACGGTTCGGCGCTGACCTCCATGCGGTAGCCATATCTTACTGCCAGCTTTTCAAGGCCATCGGTGTACATTTTACCCAGCTTCAGCAGGCGCTCGGGAGCGTTCATGGCCTTCAGCTTATTGATACAGGCGATGGAAGCGGCCATGGGAACGGCGCTCAGCCAATAGCTGCCGGTGAAATAAACCTTTTCGCAGGCTTCCTTCAGGCTTTCGATGCCCATGAGCGTAGAGATGTTGTAGCCGTTCGCCAGAGATTTGCACATGCAGACAAGGTCGGCGTTGAAACCATAGTACCGGTCGGAACCGGCCATGTCGAGACGGAAACCGCAGCGCACGTCGTCCAGAATAAGGACGATGCCATTCTTCGTGCAAATATCGCGCACGCGGCTCCAATAATCGGCAGCCGGCAGTTCATTTCGCATCAGGGCGGGCTGATAGTACGGGGTGGAGATAAAGCCGGCGATCTGTCCGGGGTTTTCGGCGATGGCCTGCTCCAACTGCTCGACGCTGTTCCAGTCGATATAGATCAGGTCCTCCTGCTCCTTGTTGAACATACCGTCCGCTGCGCCGGGGCTTTGCGCCCAGGGCGCGACGCCGTGGTAGCTGTGGTTGATCAGCACGATCTTTTGGCGTCCGGTGGCGGCCTTGGCCACGAGCAGAGCTAGGCTGGTCACGTCGCCGCCGTTTTTTGCGAAAAACGCCCAGTCGGCCGTGTCGATCGTGTTTACCAAAAGCTCCGCCAGCTCGATCATCTTGGTAGAGGGCTGGGATACACAGTCCTCCTTCTTCATCTGCTCCATGGCGGCCTTATTGACATCGGGGTCGTTATAGCCAAGGATATTGGGGCCGTACCCACACATAAAATCAAGGAATTTGTTACCGTCCACATCCCAGAAATAGGTTCCCTCGGCATGGTCGGAAAAAATCGGATAATGCTCCAGCGGCATAAAGGAGGCGACGCCCTGATGTCCGGGGATGCCGCTGGGAATAAACTGCTTTGCCTTCTCCATCATTTTGTTACTATTGGGATATTGATAGGTCTTCATAATATTTTCCTCCATTTCAGTGTTAAAAGCGTACTGGATGGAGAATGCCGTGCGTGCTTGCCTGCAACAGAAGCTGCTATCATAGTACACAGAAAGGGCGGCGGTGTAAAGCGCATGCGGCAAACGGCGAAAATTTTTTGGTTTTGCCCGGTCCAAACAAAAAGCTTTTCGGACTTGGGGAAAACCTCTTGCGTTTAAAAAGGACAGACTTTATGATGGGCACAGTATCTCCGATGGAATGCTGAATGAGAGATGGAATGCAGTGATTCCTAATTGATCCTGACAGGCAGAAGCGAAAAAAAACGGGCGGAACGCAACGCCGCCCGCGTAAGGAGGACATTTTATGTCATTCAAGCATTTGTTTTCTCCCGGCAAGATTGGCACGATCACGCTGCGCAACCGTGTGATTATGCCCGCGATGGCCACCTGTATGGCGGAAAAGGATTATACCGTGGGACCGCGCCTGTGCGCATACCATGCGGCCAGAGCCCGGGGCGGCTGCGCCATGAACATTACGGAGTATGTGGCCGTACATGAAACCACCCATATCCCTTGCTCGCCCGCCCTGTATGACGACAGCTTTATCTCCGGCTTCCGCAAGCTGGCGGAGGCGATCCATCAGGAGGGCGGCAGGCTGTGCTTGCAGCTTTGGCACGCCGGCCGCCAGACGATGCCCGGCGAAACAGGCTTTGAAGCCATTGCACCCAGCGCTATTCCGGTGCCCATTCCGGGGATGGAGGGCATGCCGGTGCCGCGTGAAATGACGGCGGCGGATATTGCCGAAATCGTGAAGAGCTTTGGCGACGCGGCCCGCCGCGCCAAAGAGGCCGGAGCCGACGCAGTGGAGGTGCACGGAGCGCACGGCTACCTGATCGGACAGTTTACGAGCGCGTGGAGCAACAGGCGGCAGGACGAATACGGCGGCTCCATGGAAAACCGTATGCGCTTCGCCTGCGAGGTCATTCGTGAGGTGCGCCGTCAGGTGGGGGACGATTACCCGGTTCTGTTCCGTATGAGCGCCGAGGAGCGCGTGCCGTCGCCCGACGCGATGACCACCCCGCAGGCGGTGCAGGCGGCCAAGCTGGCCGAGGCGGCGGGCGCGGACGCCATCCATGTCTCGATCGGCAGCTACGGCGACCTGTGGGATATGATTCCGCCCATTCAGCACAAGCCCGGCTTTAACGTGTCCAACGCCGCCGCGGTAAAGGCCGCGGTGTCGGTGCCGGTCATCGCGGTGGGCCGCATCAACGACCCCGCTCTGGCGGAGCACGTGCTGGCGGAGGGTCTGGCGGATTTCGTATCCATGGGCAGAGCCCAGCTGGCCGACCCCGATTTTGTGCGCAAGGCGCAGGAGGGGCGCGCGGAGGATATCGTCAAGTGTATCGGCTGCAATCAGGGTTGTATCAGCCGCTACGGCACCTCGCCGAACGGACCCCACCTTACCTGTATGCAAAACCCGCTGTGCGGGCACGAGTTTATGATGCAGCAAACCCCGGCGAAAAAAAGCCTGCGCGTGCTGGTGGCCGGCGGCGGCGTAGCGGGCCTTACGGCGGCCACGATACTGCAAAACCGCGGCCATGCCGTGACGCTGTGCGAAACCCAGCCGGAATGCGGCGGCGAATTCATGCTGGCAAGCGTACCGCCCGGCAAGCAGGAGATCGCTGACGCGGTGCTCAGGCGAGTCCGTCAGGCAAAGGAAGCGGGGGTTGAAATCCGCTGCAACTGCAAGGTGGATGACCAGCTTTTGCGCGAGGAGCGGCCGGACTATGTCGTGATCGCCATAGGCGCAAGCCCGGCGGTGCCGCCGATTCCCGGCGTGGAGCGCGCCGTACTCGCGCGGGACGTGCTCGCGGGCAACGCCAAGACAGGGCGGCGCGTGGTCATTCTGGGCGGCGGATTGGTCGGTGCAGAAACGGGCGAGTTCCTGACCGCGCTCGGCAAGGACGTCACCATCGTGGAGATGATGGCTCAGATGGTTCCCAAGGCGGATATGTACAAGCAGCATTATGTGGCGGAATATGTGGAAAAGAATCAGATTCCCGTTTGGCTGAACACCGCCTGCCTGTCCATCGCCGAGGGGGCGATCCAAATCCGCGACGGCGAAGGGAAGGAGCATACTCTGGAAGCCGACAGTGTGGTGCTCGCGACCGGTTATCGTCCCCAGCATACACTGGCCGCTATTGCGGCCGCGGCGAATATTCCCTATGCTTTGATCGGTGACGCCAAGGAAGCGCGGCTTGCCATTGATGCGATCCACGAAGCGTTCTATCTGGCCAATGAACTGTAATAGCCGGAACAAGCTTCACGGACGTATATGCGGGATGAATAGGAGAGGTGTTCTTATTGAGTACGCTAAGTAAAGCGAAAACCTATGAGAAAGTTAGCTTTTCCCCGACGGCTAAGCTCCCCCTGATCGATAAAATTCTCTATGCGGCAGGGTCCGGTTTGGGAACCAATATCGCTTGGGTGGCCTTTGGCTATTACCTAATGTATTTTTATACCGATGTGCTGGGCATCAGCGCTGTGCTTGCGGGTACCATCATACTCGGCGCGCGATTTTTCGACGCCTTCACCGATGTGCTGATGGGCTGGGCGGTGGACCGCTTCAATTTGCCCTGGGGCAAATACCGCTCTTGGATTATTCTTTCCATCGCGCCGATCACGCTGCTGTTCATTGGTGTTTTCACCGCGATACCCGGCTTCAGTATGACCGCAAAGGTGATATGGTCAGTGGTCACCTATGGCGCATACGGCTCGATCGGCGCCACCCTGTGCTTGATCCCGATGACGTCCCAGATCACAAACATGACCAAGAACGTGGAGGAACGGGCCACGGTAGCCGGCATCACAACGATCTTTTTAAATGGGGGACAGGTCATCGTATCTTCCCTGATGATGCCCATGGTGAACCTGTTTGGCGGCAGCAGCGGCAACATGAAACAGGGCTTCTTCTGGACGTCGGTGGTCATCGCGCTGTTCAGCATGCTGACGCTGCTCGGTGTGGTCGGCGTGACCAAAAAGTATGAGCTCAACGCCGACGGAACGCCCCGCCCGCATCTGGTGAGTACGGAACACGAGCCGGTGGTGCGTCAGGTTAAGAATATTGTCCAAAACAGGCCGGCTGTGGTGCTGGTAATCGGCGTCGCTTTCCAATATATCCTGCAGGCAATCCGCAACGGTTCGCTGATCTATGTCTTTAATTATTACCTGAATCTGCCGGATTTCCAACCCATGGCCATGTTTGTGACCACCGTGGCCATGGTGGTGGGCGCCATGTTGCTTAAGCCGGTTATCCACTTCGTGAAAGACGCCAACCGCGCTTTTCTCATCACCATGGCACTCAGCGTCGTGTTTACCATGCTGTTCTGGTTTATGTGTAAGGGCATGGGACCAAGCGCGGCGGCGGCGTCCATGAAATACGGCGCTTTGTTTTTCGTATTTACAGTCAACGGCTTGCTCACCGGTCTGCACTACTCCTTTGTACTCGTGCTGCTACCCAACGTGGTGGAGTACGGCGCGTGGAAAACGGGGCAGTACCAACCCGGTATGATCTATGCGCTTCATGCCATCTGCCTTACCGTGGGCGGCGCCATTGGCGCGCAGCTTATGGGCGCCCTGCTCGATATGGTGGGCTATGTCCCGAATCAGGCCCAAACGGCTACCGCGTTGTCCGGCCTGCTCATTGTGGCGTTTGTCATACCGGCGGTGTTTACCGCGGCACAGCTGATTGTGCAGCTGTTCTTCGGACTGAGCGACAAACAGGTTAGCAGATACGCTGAGGAAAATCAAGCCCGCTCATCGGCACGCCAAACGGTGGAGCACGAGTTGAGTCAGGCGGATTAGCGCGTCAACCCCTTGTGTAAAAAACCAAAACCTCATTTTAAATTGATAGAAGGAGCGAATGCAATTATGAAAGTTGGTTGCGTAAAGGAAATTAAGAAGTTGGAGTTCCGCGTTGGGCTGACGCCCGACAACGCCCGGGAATATATCTCCCAAGGCAACGAAGTATACATGCAGGCCGGGGCGGGGGAAGGCAGCGGCTTTACCGATGCGGAGTACAAGGCGGCCGGCGCGCAAATTTTACCGGATGCCAAGGCCGTGTGGGATACCTGCGACATGGTGGTAAAAGTAAAGGAACCGCTGGCCGAGGAGTATCCGATGATGCGTCAGGACCAGATCCTGTATACCTACCTGCATCTGGCCGCGGATAGGCCGCAGACCGATGCGCTGCTGCAGAACGGCGTGAAGGCCATCGCTTATGAGACGATCCGCGACAAGACCGGCGGACTGCCGCTCCTGAAGCCCATGAGCGAAGTGGCCGGTCGGCTTTCAGCGCTGGAAGGCGCCAAGACCCTTGAAAAACCCATGGGCGGCATGGGCCTGCTGCTGTGCGGCGTGCCCGGTGTGGAGCGGGCGAAGGTCGTCATTCTGGGCGGCGGCGTAGTGGGCACTAACGCTGCAAAAATGGCCTTGGGATTGGGCGCTCAGGTGACCATTCTGGACAAAAACTTGAACCGGCTTACCTATCTCGACGATATCTTTGGCGCGCGTTTGCAAACGCTGTACAGCACGGAAGCCGCTATCGAGCGCGAGGTGGCTTCGGCAGATCTTGTGATCGGCGCAGTGCTCATTCCCGGCGCGACCGCGCCCAAGCTTATCAAAAAAGAATACCTGAAAAAGATGAAGCCCGGCAGCGTAATCGTTGACGTGGCGGTGGATCAGGGCGGCTGCGCCGAGACCACCAAGGCGACCTACCATGACGCGCCCACCTTCGTGGTGGACGGCGTGGTGCACTACTGCGTAGCCAACATGCCCGGCGCCGTGGCGCGCACCAGTACGCTGGCGCTGACGAACGCCACGCTGCCCTATGGCCTAATGCTTGCCCGCATGGGCGCGGAGGCGGCGCTCAAGACAGACCCCGGATTTATGCTGGGCCTTAACACCTACAACGGTAAGCTCACCTGTAAAGAAGTGGCCGCAAGCCTCGGCCTTGCTTATACAGACCCCTCCACCCTGTTTTGAAATGCCGTTAGGAAAGGATGATTCGTAATGAGAGAAAAATTACAAACCGTCGCCGAATTAGAAAACAAATGTATCGATATCCGGCGCAATCTGCTGACCTTTATCCACCGTATCGGAATGGGACACCTTGGCGGTGAACTGTCCCTTGTGGAAGTGGCGGTCGCAATGTATTACAAGTACTTAAACTATGATGTGATGGATCCGCACATGGAGGGGCGCGACCGCTTTATCCTGTCCAAGGGCCATTGCTCGGAAACCCTGTTCACGATTTTCTCTGATCTCGGCGCGTATACGCAGGACTACATGGTTGAGCACTTTGAAAGTCTGGACACTTATGAGTTCGGCATGCACTCCAACCGCAAAAAGTGCCCGCAGATCGAGGTCTCGGCGGGTTCTCTTGGTCATGGCCTGCCGATCGCGGTCGGCTATGCACTCGGCGCGCGCTACCGAAAAGAAAACTACCGTGTCATCGTAACGATCGGCGACGGCGAATTCGATGAAGGCACAAACTGGGAAGCCTTGATGGCCGGCGGCCATTACAAGCTGAACAATCTGGTTTGCATTCTTGACAAAAACCAACTTCAGATGACCGGCAATACCCGCGATGTCATGAACATTGACCCGGTCGATGAAAAGGTACGCGCGTTCGGCTGGAATGTCATTGAGATCGAGGACGGTAATGATATCGCGCAGGTTTGCGCGGCATTCGATAAACTGCCGCCGCTCGACTGTTCCAAGGAGGCCAAGCCGACGTTTATCATCTCGAATACGGTCAAGGGTAAGGGCGTTAGCTTTATGGAGGGCAACTATAAGTGGCATGGCGGCGGCATTGGCGACGATGACCTGAAGACTGCCCTTGCAGAGCTCGAAAAGATGAGAAAGGCGTGATGATTTATGGCAATGACGTTTGATTTTGATGCAATGGTCTCGAACGCTCGTGAAGCTTACGGCGAAGAGCTTTACAAGATGGCCAAGGAAGGCAAGGATTTTGTATTTACGTATTCGGATAATATTGCGCCGTCCAGCTCCGCGGGCAAGCTGCTCAAGGAGTTTCCGGAGCGCTGCTTTAACATGGGCATTGCCGAAGCCGATCAGGTGGGCGCGTCCGCCGGACTCGCGCTCGCCGGCTGCACGGTATTTTCCCAAGTGTTCGGTCCATTCCTGCCGCTGCGCGCGACCGATCAGATCCACACGGATATCGCCTACAACGACGTCAATGTCCGGCTGATCGGCACGCACTCGGGCGTGACCGCCGGTGGCGGCCCGACCCATAACGATATCGCGGACCTCGCGCTCTACCGCGCGATCCCGAACCTGACCGTGGTCGTCCCAGCGGACGCCGGCCAGTGCTGCAAGTTTATCCGCGCCTCGATGGATTTTGTAGGCCCGATGATCATTCGCATCGACCGCGCGGGCTCCCCGAATGTCTATGCCGAGGATTACGAGCTGGAAATCGGCAAGGCGATCGAAACCATAGCGGGCACGGACGCCTATATCATCTCCTGCGGCTCCAATTTGCATCAGTGCCTGCTGGCCGCCAAGACCATGCAGGAAAAGCACGGCGTAAGCGTTGGCGTGCTGGATATGCACACCATCAAGCCGCTTGATACGGACGCGATCCTGCGCGTGGCGAGCAAGACGGGCAATATCGTCACCGTAGAGGATCACTCGATCAATGGCGGTTTGGGCGGCGCGGTCGCGGAAGTGCTTTGCGAGAATGGCTATCAGGGTAATTTCCGCCGCGTCGGCATGCCGGACGAATTTGCGATCCTCGGCCCTGTGGATGCGATCTATCATTATTATGGAATGGATTGTGACGGTATCGTTGCGACACTGGAGAAAATGCTGAAGCGTCAGTAATGGCTGCAACAATATCTGGTTCGTGATTTTAGCGCCTTATGGCGAAAAAATCTATCGTGTAGGGCTTGAGGAGCATATCGGACAAAAGCATCGTTGCATTGCCGATTTCCTCAGGCCCTACTCTTATTGTACCGACAAGGGACTGCGGCTGAAACCGGTTGCGATCATGAAGTCGCAATTAAAAACAGAGAATATGGAAAGGGGGCTATCCTCATGATTTTTAATCTACCGCCTATCCTCGGTCTAGTGCCATTGGCTTTCGTAATTGTCTTGGCCTTCCATAAAAAAGTGCATCCTGTGATGAATATGATCATTGGTTCGCTCATAGGCGCTATTTTAATGCAGGAGAATCTGCTTAAATTCGGCAACGTCGTGGGAGAAGCCATGGGCTCTACAATGGGCTTAATCGGGCTTACCGTCATGTTCGGCGCCGGCCTCGCAGAAGTGCTGCGGGTTACGGGCGTCGCGGAGGTCATCGTCCGCTTTATCGTCAACCGCATCGGCATCAACACGCAGCGTCGCGCGATTCTCACCTCAATGGTTTCCGGCATCTTGCTGGTCTCCATGCTGGGCACCATGGCCGGCGCGAACGCGGTAATTGCTCCGGTCTTAATCCCGCTTGTAGCCGCAGTGGGCATTACGCCGGCAACGCTGGGGCTGATTTTTCTGGGCGCGAGCCAAACCGGCCTGTTCGTGGGGCCATTCAGTCCTCCCGCGGTAACGGTTATGTCTCTTACGGGGCAATCCTATCCGTCGTATCTTCTTTCGGTGCTCCCGCTTGCCATTGTAATGTGGGTTTGCACATACTTTATGGCCGGGCGCGTGCAGAAGATCACAGCGGGTAAGGAGTGCTATGGCCCTGAGGATCTTGTGGATCAGGACAAGGAATTCGTTGCAAGTCCGAAATCAAAGCGCGCCACCATCGTCTTTTTGGTTACGCTCTTCATCATGGTCGGCGTCGGTATCGCGACTCAGGGCGGCGCGCAGTTTGCGTTGATCATCGTGTTCGTTTCCGCCATGGTTACGGGTATTTCTTATCGGATGCCTGTCACTGAAATTTTTGTCAACATCCTGAAAGGCGCCGGCCGGGTACTCTGGATCTTCCTGCTTCTCGTCATGTCCGCTGTTCTTATAAAGTATGTCAGCGCATCTGGCGCATTCGACGTGCTGGGCGGTATGCTCACCCCGGTTCTGAGCGGCGCCGGCAAGCCCTTTTTTTCCTTTATGGCCAGCTTTATCGGTGTTTTCGGAATTTCCGGCGCGCACGTCGCACAGTCCGTCATCATCGACAATCTGTTTGGTACCCTTGCGCACGGCTTGCATCTTTCGATTCCGCTTTGGACACTGATCATGACCATCGGCACACAGATTACCACCCTTGCCTACCCCAATGGCGACATGTTTGCCGCGATGGGCATGGCCAAGGCCAAGGAAATCAAATACATGATGATGCTTTCCTATTGCGCTGTTATACCCGCGTCTCTCATTCTTGCAGCCGTGGCCGGCTTCATACTATAAACCCCAATAAACGGAGGTATTGACATGCAACTGCTTTCCAGAGATAACACACAATATACTTTTGATCCTGCTCATCAGCCTTGCATGAAGGTGGAACTGGGAGAGCGGTTTCGGGTAGAAACGCACGACTCCCGCGGCGGCCGTATGAAGACCCTTGCGGACTATCGCTCGACAGCGCCCGATCTCTCCCAGCCCATCCCGAAAATGAACCCAAGCACGGGCCCCATCGCCATCAAGGACGTCCATGCGGGCGACACCATTAAAATCACGATTCATTCGATCACCATTGAGCAGGGCGCGCGTGGATACGTGGTATTCATACCCGGCTTTGGCGTCATTAAAGACGTTTCCAGTGAGCCCACGGCCATTTTCGGGGAGCTCAAGGGCGAACGGATTGAAATGGAGACCGGCCTTTCCATCCCGCTCCGTCCACATATCGGCACGATCGGCGTGACCCCCACAAACGTAACGCCCACCTCTTTGTCGGGCACATATGGCGGGAACATGGATTGCCGTTTTGTGGAAGCGGGGACGGAGCTCTATCTGCCGGTTTATATGGAGCAGGCATTGCTGCTGGTCGGCGATGTTCATGGCTCCATGGGCGCCGGGGAACTGATGACCTCCGGCATTGAAATGCCTGCGACCGTAGAGCTTTCCGTGGAGAAGGTGCAGGGCGTGAAGATTAACGGTCCGCTGCTGCGCAAGGGTGATGAGCTTTGGACCATTGCAACGGCTCCCGAGTTTCAAGACGCCCTCAATTTGGCATCCGCTGATATGCTGCAGTTTCTGCAAGACTACGCGGGGGTGTCCCGGACTAACGCCGCCGCCATGATCACCAGCGTCTGCGACGCGCAAATTTGCCAGAGCAACGACCGCCTCTTTCCCTCCATCATTGCCTTGTCCGTTCATAAAGACTTTGTGCCTCTTTTCAAAGACTGACAAGCTGTAGTTCTTTTTATATCAAACAGGCTTTGTAATACAATCCCCGCAAAAAGAGCGGCGTATCCGCCCCAAATGGGTGGGAAACGTCGCTCTTTTTTGCGCGCTAATTGTCCGCCGGCAGCAGGCAACGCAATTCGTACATAGGCGCTTGAAAATTATAGTTTCCTGTAAATAATTCGGTGTCAAAAATGATTTTTTTATAGTGCAAACAAAATAGTTCAGGAAAAAACTTTGGAGCATTGTCAATGTTGCTTTCGTTTTGGACCAGACACCGGTATCTGGCGGCTGGAAGCGTCAATACATTGGCCGCTTTGGGAGGGGCGTTATAGGATGTATCCAGTTGTATATAAAGATATTTTTGTAATATATTATTCTCCTCTAGCGCCAATATGCCAAAATCATCCCCACGTTTCTGATTGCGTCTGATAAGTCCACAATAGGTATTGATAAATTTTTTGCTGAACTCAGGGTTGCCCATAGTGCCTTCGTATTTTGTGATCCAATACGTTTTCTCTGGTATGATACAGTCATACACCCCTTGGCTGTTTATGCATTTCTCAGCATGATCGATCAGGGCTTTCACGTCCTCCAACCGTTTTAAATTACTTTTGATTTCTTCTATTTTCTGTTCGGCAACCGAACGGCCCGTCTCTATGACCTTTGAGAAAAGGATTTGCTGGTCGTTTTGGGTAAACGAATCAAAGCTGCTGAGCGGTATGCCGAGCGCAACACATTGCTGGATCGCAAATACCATATAACCCTGCGAAAAGCTGTAATAGCGGTATCCGCTTTGCGGGTCGATGTAAGCGGGGCGAAGAATCCCAAGTTTGTCATAATAGCGCAACGAGGTCATAGAAACATCGGTAAGTTTGGATAGCTGTCCGATCGATAAAAGTGAATTTTTATCTCTTTCCATGCAAATTCCCCCTTGACTCTCATATTATATTAGACTTTATAATGAGTATAAAGCAAGGGAAATAGCTTGTCAATCTTATTACAGGGGTGAAAAGGAAAGGAGAAAAATGGTATGCAATACATGTTTCATGCGCAGCCGATGATCACCTACGGAGAAGGGTGCTCCGCTTTGATCGGGCAGATGGTGCAAAAGGCCGGCGTGCCCGCAAACGCTACCGTTATGTTGGTACATGGTAAAAACGTCAAGGCATCCGGCCTTGTAGACAACATAGAGCATTCGTTGCGCGCGGCCGGTTACATCCTCGCGGATTTTGATAAAGTTGCCTCCGACGCGCCGGTCGAAATTATTAGGGAGGGCGCCGCATTCGCCCAAACGCATAAGATCTCCGCGATCGTGGCGCTGGGCGGCGGCAGTTGTCTGGATATCGCCAAGGCGATCGCCGTCATGCTAAGCAACGAGGGGGATATCTTAAACTTTGTTGGTATGGACGCAGTACCCAATCGCCGCAATGTCGTGCTCGCTACGATTCCGACCACCTGCGGCACGGGCAGCGAAGTTACGGACGGCGGCGTTGTCTACGATACCGAAACGAACCGCAAGCTTCCCTTCTGGGATGGTTATGCCGCGCCGGATATCGCGCTGCTCGATCCGGCCCTGCTCACCAAGCTGCCCTTACAGTTGGTTGCACAGACCGCGCTTGACGCGCTGGCGCACAGTCTGGAAGCGTACACCAGCGTTGCCGCCAGCCCGATTTCGGACGCTCTGGCACTCGGCGCGATCCAAATGATCGCCGCGTATCTGCCCAAGGCATATACCGAGGAGCCGCAGGTCGATGATCTCGGTATGCTGCTGACGGCCTCGACCATGGCAGGCATGGCCTTTAACCGCAGCAGCGTGCATTTTGGCCATTCCATCGCCCATGCGGTCGGCGCGTTGGCGCACATCCATCACGGGGCCGCATGCGCGTTGGCAATGCCCCTGATCGTGCGCGAAGAAAGCCGTGCGCTGCCTGAAAAGATGGCAACCGTCGCAAAAATATTCGGTGCGGCCGATGTGGACGGTCTGACTCCTGAGCAGATCGGCGACTGCGTCTCGGAGCGCATACGCTCGTTTAACGAAAGCTTTGGAATAAAGCGCTGGGGACAGTATGGCGTCACCGAGGATCAGATCATTACAGTCTTGCAATATATTGAGCAGGATCCGATCAAGCAAATGTCCGCGCAGCAGATCGCGCCGGAGGCCATCGCCGCTTTCTTGAAGGAAGGCCTCTAAACACGCCGCGCATGTAGAACCGTGACACGATCAGGAACCGTCTGCGGTTACGCCTTATAGCAATAAGAATGGATCTTGCGCTATTGTATTCCTCCAACATCTTAGCTTTTGATCTCATCTCTCACCGATTACTACCACGATCTGCTTTTAAGCCTTAATTTTTAATACTCCCATTCTTACGGTAAGCAATAGCGTATTCCATTCTTTATGCGAACCCGCCGCCTGTTACTTCGGCAACGGGCGGCGGCTTTATTTTAGTGATCTTGTTGGTATGATGTTTACTGGACTGATTAATGAAGCACTTTTAAAAACCAGTGCGGAATGGAAAGGGAGGAGCCTTATGGATTCGACAGATCTGAAAATATTACAGCGCCTGCAAAAGAACGCCCGCGTCAAGGCGTCAACGATCGGGCAGGAAGTGAACATGTCTGTGTCGGCCGTCATAGAGCGCATTCATAGAATGGAGCAAAGCGGGATCATCAGCCGCTACACGGTGGTGCTCAATCAGAAAAAGCTGGGACAGCAAGTGACCGCCTTTGTGATGGTAAAGACCCAGCTGCCGGGCGCTTATCCGTTGCTGGTAAAGGATCTGATGACATTGCCCTATGTCATGGAGTGTAATAACATCACCGGCGAGTTCGATTTCTTGATCAAGGTGGTGGCCTATGACCTTGACGACGTCAACGCCTTTGTCAGTCAGCTGTCGGAACTGAACTATGTGACCGGTGTAAAAACCAACATTGTCCTTTCCGGCATAATTGTCAAGGATACGCCCCTCCCGATGCGGGTCTAAATGACGATGGGGATGCGGCGAACAGTGGCCGCGGTTGCGAAACGATACGGCTTCTATGAAGTGATAAGCGCCGCAAGCCGCTCGGCGGAAAGGGAAATAAAATAGGAGCCGACATCAAACATGGACAAGCGCGCCAATACCGCTTCAAAGCGGCAGGGGATGCCAACGAGGGCGCGCGCCAGCACAGTTGGATCGGAAACGCTGAAATAATCGCCAAAAAACGATAATCCGGTGATCGCGCCGCCCTGCGCCACGGACATGGAGAGCTCCACTGTGCCGCACCCTTCAAAATAACGCTGTTTTTGAATCTGATATTGCGGGGAACGGCCGTAATTCCATTCCCATGTGCGGTATTTTTCATCACGCAAAGCGCAGATCGACTGCACATCATCGGGCGTAAAGGAATAAGGCGTGAGATGCTCGCCGCATGAGATATGGCGGAGAAAAATTTCCTTAAACTCGTACAGCGTAAGCTTGGTAGGCAAATGCGGATAGATATTCGTTACGCGGCTCGAAACCGAGGCGACTCCTTTTGAGCGTATTTTATCGGCGTTAACACGCAAGGATTGAGAAACGATGTCAAGATCGGCGTGGAAAAGAAGCGTCCCGTGGCTCAAGCGGCGGCCGTTTTTGATATACTGCGCGTTGCCGGAAATTTTCTGACCATTGATGGCAATGTCGTTGCGTCCATTCAGCTCGGCTGTAATCCCAAGCGAGTGCAGAGTCTGAATAACAGGCATGCAAAATGCCTTGAAATTTATTTCATCCGCGGATTGCGCATCCGTGATAAATGAAAAATTCAGATTGCCCAAATCGTGATAGACAGCGCCGCCGCCGGACAAACGGCGTACAACACGGATGCCATGATCACGGACAAACGAAGAATTAATCTCTTGTATGGTGTTTTGATACTTGCCTACGACAATAGCGTTATCGTTTTGCCAAAGAAGCAGGTATGCATGCGAACGATCCATACGCTCGAAAATATATTCTTCCGCGGCAAGGTTGAAATAGGGATCGGTCGAATAGGTTTCAATATAACGCATTGGTATGGGCACCTCCTTGGTGAAAACAGCGGTATAGATAATCGAATGACCAACCGGCAGGAGTGCTCCTTGTGGTTGGTCATTCGAAGAGAGAAGAGAGAAACAGTCAGACGAAACCCATTGCAAGGCCGCCGGTCACCGGGATATAGACGCCGGTTTCAAACTGCTGAACAAGGCAGTAAAGGACCGCTTGCGCAATGTCTTCGGCGGTGCAGCCACGGTGAAGCGGTTCCTTTTGCATATAATAGTCGATGGCATCCTGAACGGTTTTGCCACCCGGGATCTTGCCGGCCTTTAGGTACTGGATAAAAAGGCCTTTTTCCGGATCGCTCCATAGGGGACCGTCATAATAATTGCCCGGACATATGGCGTTGACCTTGATGCGATAGGGGAGTAGTTCTTTCGCAAAGCACTCGGTAAGGCCGAGCGCGCCGAATTTGCTGCCGCAGTAGGCGAAATTTTTTTGATATCCAATAAGGCCGGCAACCGAATTGATTTGTAAAATGTCAGCTGTGTAATCCGCATCAAAAGCCGACTGAATTTTCATAAAGCGGGATGCGCACTTGACACACCGGAAATAACCGACATAATTGATATCTGATATCTTTTTCATGATCTCGGAAGTCATGTTTTCCAGATCGCCGGCTATGACGATGCCCGCGTTGCTGAGCATGACGTCGATACCGCCGTAATGCAAAACCGCCTGTTCACAGAGCCGGCTGATGCCGTCGTCGCTGGAGACGTCTCCGATGACGGTATAAACCCGGTCCGGCCCATACCGCTCCGAGAACGCATGTGCAGTGGCGGCAAGCGTTGTCTGGTTGATATCGGACAGGACGACATAAGCGCCCGCATCGAGAAGCACTTGCGCAATGCCCTTGCCGAAACCTTGCGCTGCGCCGGTGATTACGGCAATGCGTCCGTGCAGGACTCCGTACGGCAGCGCGGGTTCCGCAGACGCGACCGTATCGCGGCCGGTGAATTGCTTCAGAAGCGCATCCGCACGCGCGGGAGTTTCGGCGCACGAGAAAACGCCGATATTTTCAATGCCCAGAACCGAGGTGTTTTTCGGCAGTGCACGAAGCTGGTCGTATAATGCGCCCATGCTCTCACAACAACCGATCCAAACGGCGGACAGGTCGGAATATGCGGATACAAATGCGTTTTGAGTGATGGAGGGAGCGGGCAAATGCCGCGCGATCGGGAAGCCAATGGGTTTGCTTTTTCCGCGAAAAGCTGGGAGAATATAAGCCGCGGTCAACGGAAGCGTTTGATATTCCATAGGCAATGCACGCAAAGTGATCATCCTTCCTCAAGTCATATGGGCATGTTAGAGGTTGTGAATTGCTTTGCCCGTCCATGCGGCAAGCACGGTTTCCCGGATCATTTCGCTGACCGTCGGATGCGGATGGATGGTGTCGATGATTTCGTCGGCAGTGGCTTCGGTCTGCATCGCCAGCGCGATTTCAGCGATCATCTCGGTTGCATGCGGGCCATAGAAATGCGCGCCCAAAATCTCGCCGTATTCGCCGTGCAGAATCATCTTGTACATACCGTCGGTATCGCCCTCAACCAGAGCTTTACCGCTTGCAATGGCGGGAAACTTGCCTACCTGAATCCGGTCGCCATACTGTTCGCGCGCCTGTGCTTCTGTCAGGCCGATGCAGGCAATCTCGGGCTCTAAATAGATGCAGGATGGGATACGGTCATAGCGCATGGACTTTTCATTCCCACAAATGCAGTCCACCACCGTTTCCGCTTCGGCCGAAGCGGTGTGCGCGAGCATCACTTTGCCATTGACGTCGCCGATCGCGAAGATATGCGGGATATTGGTGCGGAGCTGCGCATCGACCTTGATCGCGTTCCGTTCAAACGCAATACCGATTTTTCCAGCGTCTAGCCCTTCCGTATAGGGCGCGCGGCCAACCGCCATGAACACCATGTCGGCTTTCACGGATTTGCTTTCGGCGCCCACGGTAAAATGGACCGCGTCGTCGCATATTTTTTCCACGCGCGCGCCCAGATGAAAGACGACGCCGTCCTTTGACAGGCGTTTTTTTGCACGGTCGGAGATCTCATGGTCAACCATGGGCAGAATGTGCTCCATAAGCTCGATCACGGTGACTTTAACGCCCATTTTATGGAGCAAATATGCAAACTCCACACCGATCACGCCGCCGCCGATAATAGCGATTGTCTGGGGCAGGGCGTTGAGCGAAAGCATTTCCGTGCTGGTAAGAATATGATTGGCCCCTTCCAGCGTGATAAAGCTTGGCATGACGCTTGTGGAGCCGGTCGCAATAATGAAATACTGGGCGGTGATCTGATTGTCTCCGACGGAGAGGGTGTGCTCGTCTATAAAGCGGGCGGAGCCGGTTATGATTTTTGCGCCGTTTGCAGTCAACAGGCTTTTGACGCCCTGCGTAAGCTGCTTGACCACGCCTTCCTTGCGCGTCTGTACCGCTTTCATATCAACCCCGATTTGATTCGCCGCAACGCCGGTTACGCCGAATTTTGCAGATTCCTTGACCTCGTGGAGGAGATTGGCGCTCCTAATCAGTGTCTTTGTTGGGATGCATCCCACGTTCAGGCAGGTGCCGCCAATGTAAGTGGATTCTATGATACAGGTTTTTTTGCCGCGCTGCGCCGCTTTGATGGCGGCGACGTACCCACCGGGACCGCCGCCGATGACTGCAATATCATAATCGTAAATCATACCTGCTCACCTCACAGTAAAATGGCGACTGGGTTTTCCAGCAGCTGCTTCATATATTCGACAAACTGAGAAGCGAGAAGCCCGTCGATGATGCGATGATCGACCGAAAGCTGAATGTTCATGATGGGGCGGATGGCGATAGCGTCCTCGCCGTTTTCGTCCGTGATAACAACCGGCGTTTTTCTGACCGAACTGACCGACAGGATCGCCGCCTCGGGCGGGTTGATAATCGCGGTAAAGTTGCCGATGCCGAACATGCCTAAATTGGAGATGGAGAAGGTGCCGCCGCTGTACTCGTCAGGCGAGAGGCGGCCCTGCTTGGCGCGGGCGATCAAATCGCGGGTCTCGGTCGCGATATCGGATAGGGTTTTAAACTGTACGTTTTTGACGACCGGCACGATCAGACCGTTGTCGCCCTCGACAGCGACGCCAATATTGGTGCTTTTGTAAGTGATGATCTGATCCTTGACCAGCGCGGAGTTGATACCCGGGAATTTGCGCAGCGCCTTGCTCGCCGCCATGACCAACAGGTCAGAAACCGCGTACTTGACGGTTCCTTGCTCGTTGAGCTGCTTGCGGAAAGCTGTTAGGTTGGTTGTATCCACGCCATCTGTGAAGTATAGGTGCGGCGCGGTAAATTTGCTTTGGGACAGGCGGTCGCCAATGATCTTGCGCACACCCTTGTAGGGCGTTTCGCTTTCTACCAGCAGGTCGGGCGTTTCGGTCGATTGCATGGCCCGCGCAGCGGCGGCGTGTTCGACGTCGGCCTTCATCACCTTGCCGTTTGCGCCCGTTCCCGTCAGGCTGTCCAGCGCAACGCCCTGCGCGGCCGCGAGCTTGCGGGCAAGCGGCGATGCCTTGATGTCCCGCTCCGTAATGCCGCCGTCGAAACCGGTGCCTTTGATCCCGGCGATAGAAGCGGAGTCAAGGTTATTTTCCTGTATGTACTTCTGCGCGCGCGGCGTCAGTTTCAAGCTTTCCGCGGGAGCGTCTGCCGCTTCTGCCGTGGGCTGTTCCTCCGGCAGGTCGTCGAGATCCGCGTCGTCCTGCGCGTCCGCCGCGGTTTTGGTCACATAATTCGCTAAAATTGCATCCGCGTCCTCGTCCGCGCTGCCGACAACGGCGATCGGCGTAAGAACCGAAACGGTCTCTCCGGGCTCAAGGGCAATTTTCAACAGGGTGCCGGAGCAGCTGGCCTCAACCGTGACGACCGACTTGTCCGTATGAACGTCAAAGAACGCTTCTCCCGCTTCAACCTTATCGCCAACCTGCTTGTGCCACTGCGCGATTTGTCCTTCGTCCTGTGTATAGCCCAATTTAGGCATTACGATTACCTTTGCCATTTTTATACCCCCTGTACCAGCTTCTGAATGGCTGCAAGAATGGTCTTTTCGTTTGGAACAACCAGCTTTTCAAGCGCAGGGCTGAATGGTATGGAAACATCCGGCTCGCCCAGACGCATAATCGGCGCGTCAAGATCATAAAAAACATTTTCTTGGACGGCTGCGCAAATCTCCGCGCCGATGCCAAAGCTGGTATAGCCTTCGTCCACGATCAGCAGCCTGCCGGTCTTTTTGACCGATTGGATGATGGTTTCCTTATCCATCGGCACCAGCGTACGCAGGTCGATCACCTCGACGCTGACCCCCTTTGTGGATAAACGCTTGGCGATCTTCACACACTGGCCGACCTGAAAAGAGTTCGCCACAACGGTAATATCATTGCCTTCATGGACAATCGCGGCTTTGCCAATGGGCAGAAGCAGGTTTTCGTCCCCATCATCCGGCATATCGAATTCCATGCTGTAATGCTTGCGGTGTTCCACCACAATAACGGGGTTGTTGTCGCGAATCGCGGTTTTGAGCAGCCCCTTCGCGGTATATGCATCGGAGGGGATGACAATTTTACTGCCCGGGAAATGCGCGATCACCGCGTTTAAGTTTTGCGAATGCTGGGCGGCGGCGGCGCGGCCCGCGCCGATCGTCGTGCGGATTACCATCGGGGCGCCCTTCTGTCCGCCGGACATATAGCATACCTTAGCCATCTGGTTTACGATTTGATCCATTGCCACCAGCATGAAGTCAGAAAACATGATTTCAACAATGGGGCGCATACCGGTCAAAGCCATGCCGATGCCCATACCAACGAAGCCGGCTTCGCTGATGGGAGAATCCTTCATGCGCAGATCACCGTATTTTTCGTATAGCCCTTTGGAGCACCGCCATGTGCCGTCGCCAACACCGATATCTTCGCCAATCATCATGACCATCGGGTCGCGGGCCATTTCTTCATCAATCGCTTCCAAAACAGCGTCGCGATAATAGATTTTTCTCATTGTATTCCCCTCCTTAATCGCAGAAAATATCGTCCATTAGTTCCGAGGCGTCGGGATACGGGCTTTCGTCGGCAAACTTGCAGGCGACCTGAATTTCTTGGTCCACCTCTGTCTGAATCGCCTGCATTTCCGCTTCGTCCAGATAGCCTTTCTGCTTGAAAAGATCCAGCGGATCCCGTGCTTTCCATGCAGCCAGTTCCTCCGGCGGACGATAGGTGCCCGGATCGCTGCCGTTGTGACCGTGGTGGCGGTAAGTTTTACATTCCACGATAGACGGACCCTTGCCGCCGCGCGCATCCTGCACCGCTTTCCGAACGGTTTCATATACGGCTGCCACGTCGTTGCCGTCGATGGTATAGCCCGGAATGTCATACCCAATGGCGCGCTTGGCCAAATCATGCTCTTTGGTCACTCGGCGGCTGTCCACCGTGATGCCGTAAAGATTGTTTTCAATAATATATATAACCGGCAGGTCCCATGCCGCCGCCATGTTGACGCTCTCATGGAATGTGCCTTCGTTGGACGCGCCGTCGCCGAAGAAGCAGAGTACGACCTGATCCGTGCCGCGGTATTTGCAGCTATAACCGGCGCCGGTGGCAATCGGTATGCCGCCGCCGACAATGCCGTTGGCGCCGAGAATGCCGAGATCCATGGCCATAATGTGCATTGATCCGCCTTTGCCTTTGCAGTAACCGGTTTTTTTGCCCAAAATTTCTGCCATCATACGGCTCATATCTGCGCCGCGCGCAATTAAATGGCCGTGTCCGCGGTGGGTGGAGCCAATGAAGTCGCGGAAGTCGATGGCCGCGCAGGCGCCGGCGGCAACTGCCTCTTCGCCGATATAAAGATGCGCCAGACCGGCCATGCGGCCGGTTTTGTAAAACTCAAATACTTCCTGCTCAAACCGGCGGATCTTGTACATGTCTCTATACATGGTTTGTGCAAGCTGTTTGCTCAAATGATTCCCCATCCTAAATAGCATCTCCTTTGTTGGATTTATTATTATAAAATAGAAATATAAATATATTTCGAGATATACAATACATAGAAAAAATAAAATTGTATATAGCTTTTGTTTAGACAAATTAGAAAAAATCCCTCGCGGCGGCGAAGCGCTGTCCGTTCGCATAAATAGTCTTCATACCCTTCCATGGCGGATTGTTGGACAAAAATACTAGATTGAAAAGAAAAAATTATACATATTCTATTAAATTCACTTGAAAATCCTTCTTGTTACGGGAGATTACGTGTGGTATGATATTTATAATAATAAATGTACAAGGGGTGACTATATGGCCAAGATAGAAGATATCAGCATTAAAAAGCAAGTATATGAATATATCCGCGATATGATTTTAACCTTACAGATCAAGCCGGGCGAGAAGATTCCGGAAAGCTTGATCGCAGCAACGCTTGGCATTAGTAAAGGCCCGGTGCGAGAAGCCATTCGATTACTGTCATGGGAAGGGTTGATTGAAATCACCCCCAACCGCTCCGCCACGGTGACGGTCATTGATGAAAATGCGGTTCAAGAGCTTGCGCTGGTGCGGTGGCAGCATGATGAACTTGCCATTCCGCTGGCCATATATAATGGCAGCATCCGCGAATTTGCCGAGCTGCGCGAGCTGGCAGAGGCCTGTATCGCCGCCAATGAAGCGGGGGATATACTGCGCCGTCATGCGCTTGATGCACAGTTCCATTTAAAAATTATTGAAATTGGGAAGAATAAGCTTTTATATTCCCTCTATAACCGTATCATTTTGATGATACAGCTATGGCAAACCTTACACGTCACCTCGCCGGATAACTTGAAAGAAGGGCTGGAACAGCATCTGCGTATTGTGGACTGTCTGGAAAACCATCAAACGGAAGAAGCGCTCCATATGGTTCACAACCATACGAAAATTTCATATAACGTACATTTTGATGAGGAACTGCAAAAGCAGCTGAACATTGTTTGGCAGACCAAGGAAGCTTATGATGACAGGGCCTCAGAGAAATTTATTTGATTAGCGATCGATCAACGCCCGCAGGAGAATGGGTCCTGTGGGCGTTGATCTTTTTTTAAATGCACTTAAAAAGGCGGAAGCTTTTAGGGAAAAGCTGTTAGTACATCCTAAAATAGTTGGGCTGCTATATGAAAAATGGTGAAATTATATAAACTTTAGCTGCAAAATCAGTATAATTCGGCAATGGGATAAGCATTGACATTTTGTAAATAAAAACTTAATATATATTTATAAATTAAAAAGTAAAAAATAAAATGCATGAAGACGACAAAATAGGGAGGTGTAGCTTTTGGAAAACATACGGCTCGCAAGCAAAGGGAAACAGGCTTCTTTTCAGATCTATCCGTTTAGTGTCATGCCTGAAACGGATCGGATGCGAAGCAGTCAGGGGGAGTGGAGAGCCGGCATACCGCAGATACGTACAGCCGAACATTCCGCAGTCTCTCGGATTAACGCGGTATATGAGATCAAGGCGGAAAGACTGAAAAGAAACAACACATTTTTAGAGCGCCTTTTGTGTGGGGATCTGGATGGAAAGTATTTTCAGGAGCTGTTTCCCAAGCGGACAACAGGGGTGGGGATGATCCTGTTCAGTATGGATGTATCCAAATTGCTCAACATGTCTCTGCTGGATCAGCATGATGCCATTCTAAGCTGCATGAAGCAATGCGGCTGGGAGGGACACGTTTTTTCCGTACCACAGAGCATTTTTACGCTTTTACTGGAGGAAAAACATACGCAAGCGCTGGAACAACGGTTTACACAATTTGCGCAGCAGCTAAACGCGAAATTTGGATTTACTATTTTGACACATATCAGCGCAGCCTGCGAAAATACGGTGCAGCTCGGCGCCGAGCTGCAAAATAGCATGACAAGGATGCGTGCGTGCCAATATTATCATCACTCCTTGCCCGGTATCAGCAGAAGCGTACCCCTAAACGAACTGAAAGCCTGCCGGAGGGAAATAGAAAAGCTGTGTTGCGTCTGTTGTTTTGATCAAGCCGTGCTGCGCTTGAAAGAATTTGTCCAGAAGGCGCATGCGGAATTCTGTCGCCCATCCAGCATCAAAAATGCGGTGATGCGGTTGCTGTACGCTTTCGAGCCGGGGCTGGAAGAAAACGGCGGCGATCGAATTTACGACAGCGGCCAAAGCACGGTGGTGGAGCAGATCATGGAAGCGGATTCCCCGTCTGCAATGGAAGGGGCGCTTGAAAACTTCGGCATCTGTATGCTGAAGATCAAACTGAAGGGCAATCATGACGAATCGGAACCGATCGTGCAGGTTTTGGATTATATCCGACATAACTACTGGAGGCCGCTGCGGCAGGATGAAGTAGCCGTGGCAGCACATTTAAATAAATCTTACCTAAGTCAACTGTTTCAAAAAAAGCTGGGGATGACCTACAGCCGTTATTTGGAATATGTACGCATTCAGGAGGCGAAGCGTTTGCTGCGCACGACAAACAAAACCGCAGCAGAGATCGCAGAGGCGGTTGGATTTTCCGGGCAGAACTATTTTGCAAAGATATTTAAAAGCGAAGTCGGCGTCAGTCCGATCAAGTTTAGGAATGGAGGATGCGCATGAGTTTGTAACGTCAAACGGCTGATAGAAATTTGTAAGAAGTGTTTGCGTAGAAAATGATTATTGAATAAAAAGCCATACAGAGTCAATATCAACGGCGGAAACCATTTGCTATGATAAACGGGAACTGGTATAGGAGGAAAAAAATGAAAAGAAAGCTCGCTTTATTATTGATGACGGCTATGATGACATCGGCAATAGCAGGCTGCTCCGGCGGCTCGCCTTCTTCCGGCGAAGCAGGCGGCAACACGGAACAAGGCGGCGCCAAAACGGTGAATATCGGCGTGCTGCTGCCGCTTTCTGGCGAATCCGCGGTTATGGGCAGCAAGCAGAAGGACGCGATCGAATTATTCTTTGAAGACTACAACGCGGCCGGCGGGATTCAGTCGATGGATGGCGCGCAGGTGAATCTGGTTTTTGCAGATACTTTGGGTAAACCGGAGACCGGTGTTACCGAGATAGAGCGCCTGATCAATCAAGAGGGCGTGGACGCCCTGATCGGACCCTATAACAGTTCCGTCGGCGCGGCAACGGCGCCGATCGCGGAGCGGTACCAGAAACCGTATTTGATTTTAAGCAGTGTGGCAGACGAAATCATGAAGAACGATTATCAATACGTATTCCGCGCCAACTCTTGCACCTCGGATATTCTGGCTACCATCAGCACATTCCTGCAGGATTACAGCGGTCAAAACGGATTTGAACCCAAGACCTACGGCATCGTATATGAGAACACTGACTACGGTATGGAGAATTACATCCAGCTGAAGGATATGGTGGAGAACACCTTGGGCGGCACGTTGGTCCTCGACGAACCCTATCAGGCCAATACCTCCGACATGAGTTCAATCATCAACAAAATTAAAAGCGAACAACCAGACGTCGTGTTTCCGGTATGCTATCTGAACGACGCGATCCTGTTCGCGCAGCAGCTTTCCGAGTATCAGGCGAACACCACCCTGATTGCCACCGGCGGCGGCTTTGCCGTATCTGACTTCTGTACCAATGCGGGCGCGGCGGCTGAGTATGCGATCACCAATGCGGGGTGGAGCACCGGCATCCTTGACTACAAGCCTGAAGAAGCCAAGAAAATCAATGAGAAGTACACGGAAAAGACCGGCATGGAACTTGATGAGTACGGTGCGTTCGGCTACTTCAACGCTTCTGTTATGGCGAATGTTCTGGAGCGCGCGGCAAGCACCGACGCGGATGCAATCAGAGAGGCTTTCCTTGCCACGGATATTACTGCGGATGATCCGGAACTGCTGCTGATGCCTTATGAAGGCGTGAAGTTCGGTGAACGGGACGGCATGACGAACCAAAATATCTATAGTTGCAATATAGCTGTACAGATTCTGGATGGACGTTTCCAACTGGTAGCGCCGTACAGTCTTGTTGGAGATGAATCTCCGTTGGTGCTGCCTGTACCGGCCTGGGCGGAACGCTGATCGCTAATGCTTTTTGGCCTCATCTGCTCTGGTAGATGAGGCTAAATTAATAAAAACAGGGAGGGAAAGTGATGCAACTTCTCCAGTCATTGATCGACGGATTGCTCCTTGGCGGTGTTTACGCCACGATCGCCGCGGGACTGAGTCTGGCATTCGGGGTAATGCGTATTGTTAACTGGGCACATGGCGAATTCCTGATGGTTGCCATGTATGTAGCCAATGTTTTGGTGACGAGCACGGGAGTGGATCCATATCTGTCTATCCTCATTACAGGACCCGTCTTTTTTATCGTCGGTTATGTGCTGCAAAAAGGGCTGTTTAACCGTTTACTCCAGCGCGAAAAGGCCAGAGAGCCCATGAGCGTTATGATGTTTACGATCGGTCTGGCAATGGTGCTCACAAACGGCGCGCTGTTGCTCTTTAGCGCAAACACAAGAATCACGCCTACAATCTATCAGGGCAAATCCATCGTTCTTGGAGAAATGATGATTTCGATTCCGCGTTTCATTTCTTTCATGATCGCGCTGGTCATCACGACGGGCCTTTATTTCTTCCTCATGAAAACAGAGACCGGGCGCGCGCTCCGCGCATCGTCGCAGGATAGATCGTCGGCCACGCTGATGGGCATCAATGAGAAGAAGATATATTCGATTGCTTTCGGCATTTCGTTAGGGCTGGTCGGCGTCAGCGCGTCTCTGCTGATCCCCTTTTTCTCCGTCTATCCGACGGTTTCGCTCGTTTTCGGCTTTAAGGCCTTTGTCATTGTCGTTATGGGCGGTAAAGGCAGTATCCCCGGGGCGCTGCTGGGCGGCCTGATCGTCGGCTTGACAGAGAAGGTGGGCGGCCTGTTTTTCAGCGACGCCTATGCGCAGATTATCCTGTTCCTGCTGTTTGTAGTGATCTTGCTTTGCAAGCCCTCCGGGCTGCTGGGCAAAGAAAAAAGCTGATGACGGAGGCGATAATATGAAAGCAATCAATTTAAAATCCCCCAAGACGATTATCGCGCTTGCCGTCGTTCTGCTTGCGCTTGTTGCCCCGGCTGTGATTGACAACAGCTATATTCTCCAGTCGCTGATCATGATTGTCCTCTATGCATATTTGGCGTGCAGTTGGAACATAATCGGCGGATTCGGCGGACAGTTTTCACTTGGGCATTCGGTCTACTTCGGCATTGGCGCGTACATATCAACGCTTATGTTCAATCTCTATCAGGTTACGCCTTGGATCGGCATGCTGGTCGGCGCCGTTATTTCCGGCCTGCTGGCAATACTGATCAGCTACCCCTGCTTCAAACTGAGCGGATCGTATTTTACGCTTGCGACGATTGCGTTTCTGCATGTGATCCGATTGCTGATTACAACACAGGATAAGATTTTGGGCTTTGAGACCCGAGGTGCGCAGGGCTTGCAGGTAAAGTGGAGAAACGGCGGCCTGCTGGATATGCAGTTTCAAGACAAGAGGGATTATTTGTATGTGATTCTGCTGCTGCTCGCAGTTGTATTGATGGTATCCTATTACATTCGTCATTCCAAAACGGGTTACTATTTGGCGGCGATCAATACCAACCAGAATGCCGCGGAATCGCTGGGCGTGGATGTGACCCGCTATAAACTCAAAGCGATGTTTATCAGCGCGGTTTTTACCGCGATCGGCGGCACCTTCTACGCGCAGCTTATCCTATTCCTCGACCCGCAGCGAATCTTTGGCGCAGACTTTTCCATGGAGATCATGCTGTTCGCCGTGGTTGGCGGCGCGGGTACGATTTTGGGGCCGCTGCTGGGTGCGGTCTTGCTGGTCCCAATCAACGAATTAACACGAAGCTACTTCGGCGCGCAGTTTTCCGGCCTTGGCCCGCTGCTCTACGGACTGATCCTGTGTCTCGTTGTATTCTTCCTGCCCGGCGGTCTGCTTCCCAATATGAAGGCATTTTATAAGAAGCATAGGAATCCGGAACACCGCGAAACAAAAAAGGCGTTGGATTGAAATGGGAGGCGAAGTATGGAACAGATCTTAGCGGTAAGCAATCTTGTCAAAAAGTTTGGCGGTCTGGTTGCTGTCAGCAACATTGATATGACTGTAAACAAAGGAGAAATCGTTGGCTTGATCGGCGCCAACGGCGCGGGGAAGACAACAATTTTTAATATGATTTCCGGCTCGTTTCATCCGACCTCTGGAAAGATCCTATTGGAAGGGAAAGAGGTGCAAAACCTGCCGGCGCACAAAATGTGCAATTTGGGAATCGGAAGAACCTATCAAATTGTGCAGCCGTTTGCGGATTTGAGCGTGCTGGAAAATACCATGGTGGGCGCGCTGGTGCGCGACGCGGACGTGAATCGAGCCCGTACGAAATCAAAGGAGATCCTGAAATTTCTGGGAATGGAAAAGCGCATGCATGTGCTGGGCCGTGACTTGAACCTGCCGGAACTGAAACGTATGGAGGTGGCGCGCGCACTGGCGACCCAGCCAAAAATCCTTTTGCTCGACGAGGTCATGGCGGGACTCAATCCGTCGGACAGCGCTATGGTGATTGAACTTGTCAGAAAGATTAATGAATCTGGCGTGACGATTATTCTTATCGAACACGTGATGAAAGCGGTTATGTCGCTGTCGGATCGGCTCTATGTACTCAATCAGGGTAAATTGATTTCCAGCGGACTACCGGAGGAAGTTTCCAAGGATCCGGAAGTCATTAAATCCTATCTGGGTGAAAAGTCTCGTAAGAATCCACCGCAGAAGCAGGAGGAGTAATATGTTAAGGGTAGAGCATATTGATGTTAGTTATGGAAATTTTAAAGCACTTTATGATGTTTCGCTGGAGATTAATCCGGGTGAAATCGTTGCTCTGCTGGGAAGCAACGGTGCGGGAAAATCCACTACAATCAACACCATTTCAGGCATGACCAAAGTAAACGCCGGAAAACTCTATTTCAATGATACCTGCATTAACAATATGCCGCCGTATGAACGTGTCAAACTCGGTATTATACAGGTGCCGGAAGGACGCAAGCTGTTTCCGTTCATGACGGTGGAAGATAATTTGCTGGTTGGCTCCTATCTCAAGAGTGTACACGACAAGAGAAGTGACACCCTCTCTCTGTGCTACGAAATGTTCCCAAAGCTGTATGAACGCCGCAAGCAGATGGCGGGCTCCATGTCTGGCGGCGAACAGCAGATGTGCGCGATCGCCCGAGGATTGATGCAGCAGCCCAAGCTGTTGATGCTGGACGAGCCTTCGCTCGGTCTTGCGCCGGTCATTGTTGAGCAGATATTTGAAGTGCTGCAAAAGATCAATCAGATGGGAACCACCATCCTACTGGTTGAGCAGAATGTCATGTCGTCTCTGGAGATCGCTTCACGCGGCTATGTTCTGGAGATCGGGCGCAATGTAATGGAAGGAACCAGTCAGGAGCTGCTCAATAATGAAGAGCTGAAAAAGGCATATCTCGGTTTATAGAAAGCAGGGCAATGCGGCGTATTGCCTTAAGGCGCAGAATACACCGGGGAAGGCATACGTGGAGGTGATTTGTAAAACTTCTGAAAGAAGACAATGCTTTCCTGAGAGGGCTTGTCTTCTTTTTATTTGCCTGCAAGGGTCGAAAGAAGGACGATGTGTTGACGAGGATTTTTCATTTTGCAAATTCCAGCCTGTTTTTTTATGCGGATCGGACTGGGATACTGATTGATGGCTTGTTCGGCGCGGGACCGTATCAATGCTTTTCCCCGCTGTCCGCGCCGATCCGAAGGCAAATGCTCAAACGTCAGGGAATATTCGGACATGTGGATGCGCTGCTGTTTACGCATGCGCATGGCGATCACTGTGATAGGGATGCGCTGCACTTTTACCGACACCTTCACGAGCAGCCGCCGGCGGTATTTTTGTTCGGTGAATCAGATGACACGCTGCATGCCGACCGGGTGGACAGCAGAATACAGCGCTTGGAAGTAGGAGCCTTCACGATTTATGCTGTGGCGGCGCCGCATCAATGCATCGGTAAGAAGAATAAGGCATTATTTGCGCTGCCGAACTGCAGTTTTATCGTTTGTCAGGGAACAGAACGTTTTTTTGTAGCGGCAGATTCCCGTTGGAGGGAGGAGGACCTGAGGCTTGTGCAACCGTTTGGGCGCTTCAACGCGGTCTTTTGCAATGCCTATCACCTGATCTGGGATGAATCGAAAAGGTTTTTTGAAAAGCTGGATGCAGAAAGGATATATATTTATCATTTGCCCTTGCAAGAAGATGATATTTATGCATATCACAGTCTGGCAAAACACGCCGCGCAGAATTTTCGGATGCGGAATCAACGCCAACCGGCAATCATGCCGCAAATGGAATGGCTGGGCGAAGAAAAACCCCTCTGGGCGGAGAATCTGCAAAAAGCAAACCAACAGAAGGAAGAAGGCGAAACATGAAGCAAACAATGAAAGCGGTCGTGGTACGGGACAAAAATGACGTTGCAGTACGGAACGATATCCCGATGCCGCAAATAGGAGAATATGAGGCGCTGGTAAAGATGTATTCCTGCGGATTCTGCAATGGGACCGATTTCCACGTCATTGACGGTTCCCTGACCAAAGAAGAGGGCCTCGGGGCATATCCCACCATACTGGGGCACGAAGGCTGCGGCGATATTGTTGTAGTCGGGGCAAAGGTGCGGTATCTGCATATGGGGGATCGGTTGATTCATCCGGTCAACCGTCCCTGCGGCGATTATTCGATGACCTATGGCAATATGTGCGAATATGCGCTGGTTCCCGATCACTTGGCAATGTTGGAAGACGGATGGTCCAAAGATCAACTGCCGTTTAACGGAAATACAATTATTGGGGTAGAGCCGAATTTTGTGAAAATTCCGAAACATATCGATCCGATCGATGGGGGCGTATTGCTCAGTCTGTGCGAATGCCTTGGCGCGGTAAAAGATTTCGGAATCGGAGAAGGGGCAAGCGTGCTTGTCTATGGCTGCGGCCCAATGGGGCTTGCGTCAATGTATATCATGCGCGCGCTCGGCGTGAAGCGTATCGTCGCAGTCGATAGCATTGATTCACGCCTTGCAACCGCTAAAAATGAGGTTGGCGTCGACCAAACGATCAATTTTGAGCGGACAGCAGTGTCGGCGGCGCTGGCGGGGGAAAAATTCGACTTTACTTACGACGCGGTCGGAGCGGTTTCCATTATTGAGGAAAGCTCGCATTATCTGCGGCAGGGCGGAAAGGTTTGCGCGCTTGGGGTGTTGGGGGCAGGAAGAGACTTGCTTAATATGCATAAACTGCAAAACAACACCTCGGTACATATCCATAGCCAGCCGTATAAACGGTTTGGATTCATGACGGAGCTGGTTGCTCTTATTGAAGCGGGTAAGATCAATCCGAAGAATTTTTATTCTCACGTCCTGCCGATGGAAGACGTCCATCAGGCCATGGAACTGGTCAAAAACAAGCAGTGCCTAAAGGTGATCCTGAAGATTGCAGATTGAATTTTGTCAGGAAGCATGCCGAAACGGCTCGGCCGAATATGAAACGATAATGATTTTATAAGGAGTTAAGAACATGAAATACACCAGCAGCGGCTCTTTTGAGCAGGGCTATAATAAGATGATCTCCGCGGTTGAGAACCCGGAAATGAAGGGAATGGAGTTCGGCGTCGTCAAAATGGCGGCGGGCGATGTCATGCACTTTGACTACGCACAGGAGGTCGTTTATGATCTGCTCTCCGGCAAGGTGACTTTTGCGTGGGATGGGAAGAGTGAAACCGTGGCGCGTGAGGATTGCTTTCATGAAGGCGCGATTCTGCTGCATGTGCCACAGTGCGTCAAGGTAACGATCACCGCTGAAACCGAGACCGAGGTGGCGGTTGCGCGCACCGAGAACAAACGCAGCTTCGCAGCCAAGCTCATGCGTCCCGAGGATTGTCTGTGCGCCAACGAGGAACGCGGCGCGGGCCAAATGAACGAATGCTCCACCCGGATGGTGCGTACCTTCTTTGACCGTTCCAACTGCCCGGAAACCAACTTTTTTATCGGCGAGGTCGTGCACTTTCCGGGCAAGTGGTCATCCTACCCGCCGCATCAGCATGTGGAGCCGGAGATGTATTACTACAAATTTTTGCCGCAAAACGGCTACGGTCTGGCGGAGTTTGGAGACGACGCCTATAAGGTTAAGCACAACGACCTGACCGGCATGCCCGCACACGTGACCCACTCGCAGGCGGCGGCGCCCGGTTACGCGGAGTATTACCTATGGTGTATCCGATTGCAGGATGATAAAAATATCGTCACCACGACGGTGAAGGAATACGAGTGGATAACCGCGCCGGACGCCAAGTATTTTCCAGAAATCTAAGGGGGCGAAAGAAATGAAAGCCTTTCAGTTGGCACCAGCAATAGGAGAGTACGCGGATTTCGGAGCGCTGGCGCAGGAATTGCGTTTAGGGAGGACAGACCTGATCCTGACGAACGAATACATCTATCATCCGGCGATCTCGGCGCTCGACCTCGGCTGCCAGACCCTGTTTCAGGAGCGATACGGTGCGGGCGAGCCGACGGACGTGATGGTGGACGCAATTTTGGACGAGCTGCGGGATAAGGAATATGACCGCATCATCGCCGTGGGCGGCGGCACGATCATCGACATCGCCAAGGTGCTGGCGGTCGCGGTGGCAAACGACCGTGTGGACGACCTGTATGACCGCATGGCGTCGCTTACCAAGGTGCACCCGCTCATTATCGTGCCAACCACCTGCGGCACGGGCAGCGAGGTGACCAATATCTCTATTATCAACCGCACAACCAAGGGCGTGAAGCAGGGCATCGTTTCGCCGTCCATGTTTGCAGATGAGGCCGCGCTCATCCCGGGCATGCTGCAAAGCCTGCCGTACGGCGTGTTTGCCACCTCCTCGGTCGACGCGATGATTCACGCGGTTGAGAGCTACTTAAGCCCCAATGCCTGTGCGATCAGCGAGGTATTTTCCGAACGGGCGCTGCACCTCATTCTGTGCAGCTGGCGCGGCGCGGTCGCATCAGGCAGCAAGGACGGCTGGAAGGCTTATGCGGCGGAGCTGCTTCGCGCCTCCAACTTTGCGGGCATCGCCTTTGGGCACGCGGGCTGCGCGGCTGTACATGCTTTAAGTTATCCGCTCGGCGGCGTGCATCACATCCCGCATGGACAGGCCAACCAGCTGATGTTCGCGGATGTGATGCGCAAATATCAGGAGAAAAAACCGGTGGGCAAGCTGAACCGGCTGCAGGAATTGCTCGCAAACGAACTGAACTGCACACCGGAACACGCGCTGGACGCGCTGTATGCGCTAATGGATCAAGTGATCGAAAAAGCGCCTCTGCGCACGCATGGCGTGACCGAACAGGAGCTGCCGGTGTTCGCCAAGAATGTGCTGGAGACCCAACAGCGTCTGCTCGGCAATAATTACGTGGAACTTTCCGAACAGGATATTTTGGAGATCTACCGCTGGGCGTTTTAGGAAGGAGGAGACGAAAATGGACTGGAGAGAACACTATAAGAAGCGCACCATGACCCCGGAACAGGCGGTATCCCTGATCTGCGACGGCGACCGCGTGGTCTTCGGTCACGCGGTGGGCGAACCGATCGTGTTCCAGCGGACGATGGCGCGTTTGGCCGATCAGTTCAGCGGCGTAGAGGTGGCGCACATGGTCTATCTTGGCTCGGGCGAGTATTTGCAGCCCGGCATGGAAGGGCACTTTCGGCACAACGCGCTGTTCGTCGGCGGTCCGGCGCGCAAGGCGATTGCGGAGCACCGGGCGGATTACACCCCCGCGTTTTTCTCCGATGTGCCGCGCATGTTCCGCGACGGCTCGCTGCCGGTGGACGTGTTCGCGTTCACCTGCTCGCCGCCGGATGAGCGGGGTTATGTATCGCTCGGCCTTTCGTGCGACTACGGCGCGCAGGCGGTCAAGTCGGCGCGGACGGTCATTGCTGAGGTCAACCCCAATATGCCGGTGACCTTTGGCGAAACCTTTGTGCATGTGTCGGAGATCGACGCTTTTCTGTGCTCGTGGGAGCCGCTGCCCGAATCGGCGCCCGCGAAAATCAGCGAGGAGGACCGGCAGATCGGCAAGTATATCGCGGATCTGGTGCGCGACGGAGACTGCCTGCAGCTCGGCATCGGCGCGCTGCCCGACGCGGTGTGTACGTTTCTGGGCGACAAGAAGGATCTCGGCCTGCACACCGAAATGATCTCGGACGGCATCATCCCGCTGATCGAGTCGGGCGTGATCAACGGACAGCGCAAGCAGCGCGATATCGGCAAGATCTGCGTGACGTTCCTGATGGGCACCCGGAAGCTGTACGATTTTGTCGACCATAACCCGATGTTCCACATGCTGCCCGTGGATATCTGTAATAATCCGGCGGTAATCTCGCAGAACGACAATGTGGTTTCGGTCAATTCGTGCGTCGAGGTGGATTTACAGGGACAGGTGTGCGCGGAAGCGATCGGCCTGCGGCAGATCTCGGGCATCGGCGGCCAAATGGATTTCGTGCGCGGCGCAAACCTGTCCAAGGGCGGCCGATCGATCATTGCGCTGCACTCGACCACAAGCGACGGTAACCACTCAAAAATCGTCGCGACGTTGACCGAAGGCGCGCCGGTGACGACCAGCCGCTGCGATGTGGGCTATATCGTGACCGAATACGGCGTCGCGGCCTTGCGCGGACAAACGCTGCGTGAACGAGCGAAACGGCTCATCGCCATTGCACACCCCAAATTCCGTGCGGAACTTTCGGAGGAGTTTGAGAAACGCTTCGGCGAAGCGCCCGCATGCTGAATTATTGAAGAAAGAAGGAAAAAACGCCATGATGACAAAAGAGCAATACGTGGAATCCCTGCGGGGGCTGCACCTGAACCTGTACCGCTTTGGCGAAAAGGTGGAAAACGTGGTGGACGACGAGGTCGTACGACCCTCGCTCAACGCCTTCGCCGCGACCTACGAGCTGGCCGAGGACCCGCAGTACGAGGACCTGATGACCGCCGTTTCCAGCTTAACCGGCAAAAAGATCAACCGGTTTACCCACCTGCACCAGTCCGCCGACGACCTGATCAAAAAGGTCAAGATGCAGCGCCTGTTGGGGCAAAAGACGGCGGCCTGCTTCCAGCGCTGCGTCGGTCTGGACGCGGCCAACGCCGTGTTCTCCACCACCTTTGAAACAGACGAGGCCCACGGCACAAGCTATCACGAAAACTTCAAACAGTTCTGGACCGAGGTGCAAAACAACGACTGGGGCGTGGACGGCGCGATGACCGACGTGAAGGGCGACCGCTCGCTTTCTCCTTCCAAACAGGCTGATCCTGATCTGTTCCTGCACGTGGTCGAGCGCACGGCGGACGGCGTATACGTCACAGGAGCCAAGGCGCACCAGACCGGCTACTTAAATTCGCACTACGTGCTCGTCATGCCGACCATCGCCATGCGCGAGGGCGACGAGGACTACGCAATCTCCTTCGCCTGCCCGACCGACGCAGACGGCATCACGCTCATTCTCGGCCGGCAATCCTGCGACACGCGCAAGACTGAGGAGTATAACGATATCGACGTGGGCAACAAGGTATACGGCGGTCACGAGGTGCTGGTCATTTTTGACCGCGTGTTCATCCCGAACGACATGATCTTCCTGAACGGCGAAGTGGACTTTGCGGGCATGATGGTGGAGCGCTTCGCGGGCTACCACCGCCAAAGCTACGGCGGCTGCAAGGTCGGCGTAGGCGATGTACTGATCGGGGCGACCGCGCTCGCGGGCGACATGGCGGGTTCCGCCAAGGCCAGCCACGTCAAGGATAAGCTGATCGAGATGACGCATCTGAACGAAACGCTGTACTGCTGCGGGATCGCGTGCTCGTCGCAGGGCACCAAGACCAAGGCGGGCAACTACCTGATCGATCTGCTGCTGGCCAACGTGTGCAAGCAGAACGTGACCCGCTTCCCGTACGAGATCGCCAGACTCGCGCAGGACCTCGCGGGCGGCGTCATGGTGACCCAGCCCTCCGAAGCAGACTACCGCAACCCCGCGACACATGATTACATCGAGAAGTACTTAAAGGGCGTGGCGAGCGTGCCGACCGAGGACCGCATGCGCGTGCTGCGCCTGATCGAAAACATGACCATGGGCACGGCGGCTGTCGGTTATCTGCCCGAATCCATGCACGGCGCGGGCTCGCCGCAGGCACAGCGCATCATGATCGCAAGACAGTCCAACCTCGAAATGAAAAAGCAGCTGGCAAGGGACATTGCGCGTATTTCGTTATAAAAATAAGGTTCTTCAGATAGCGGCTCAATAGAACTGTGCTTAAGTATGGTAGCGTGTACTCAGAGAGTATCAGATATCTGCCGCTGTGGCAGGGGCTGTAAAAAACTGTTGCAAAATAGAAGAGTACCCAAATGTCATTCTGTACGAAGTGAAGAATCTCGCGCGAACGCGCGTTCCCAGCGTATCGGATGCACGAGACCTCATGCTTTTTCAGTCATTTGTTTTTTGGAATGGGGTACAAATCTGGTTTAGTGGAATACTTGTCTTCGTCTTGTGATGACCTCTGATTAGTGGTATAATAATCAGGCTATCAGAAGCATTGCGGAATGAAAAATGTATCAGGATGTGTCCGCGCATATCGCGGAAAGTGGCACGCTGTAATCTACTGATGGATGCAGAAAAAATTCGATGATCTTAAAAGATAATATAAGTGCGCAAAAAACAGTAAAATTTTCTTGAAATCGCACTGTATTTAGTGTTATAATTGAAAACGCACAGACATAAACGACGTTAAACAGACGTTGCGATCGAGTGTGTAAAAAGTGGCGCAGTATCCTAGTCAGCGCATGCGATTCCCAGGACGGGCCTAAAAATCCGTAGAAGGGCATATCGATGAAGTCTCTGGTGTTTGCTTCTTACGCCCAGTTTGGGGTGGATGCTGGAGGTTAAGGCTCGAGGGCGCGCTTCAATGGCATGAAGTACCGACCCTCCCGCCGTGGAGACCTGTATGCGTGGGACACCTATAGCACCTCTTCGGGGGTTGACGGATGGCCTACGGTACAGGATGAAACCTGTATTGCGGTGCGGCGGCAGCCGCGCGCGACGGGATTGAACCCCGTTTGCGCGGTACGTCAAAGCGCTGTGTGCAGTGTAGCCTGCCTTGCGTGGTTATGGTGGATAAGGTATCCGCCCGCGGTTTCCCGGCCAGGAACGCCGCGGGAATTGACGTTTGAAACCATAGCTGCAAAAGAGGCTAAGAATCGCGTTGCCTGTTGTGGAAAGCACCTAGGCTGTTCCAAAAGAGGCAGACAGAGGATTGCAGTACGGACTAAGTGGCAATTCGGTCCCGGTGATGGTAACATCCCGGCACGGGCTTTAATGGGAAACCCCCATAGCGGCGACGCATGGCAGCCCGCGGGGAAAACCAACCGAACCTCAAGCCGTAAGATTAACTCTGTCTGCCGCCACTTTATTTTATTAACCATCGCCCGTAAGGGCGTTATTTTCGTCAAAAGGGAGTTTCATCCTTGGAAGGAACCGACAAACAGAAGAAAAAACAGCGCGAAGCGCCGCGCCCGCCGCGTCTGATCAATGTGCGATGGGTCGTAACGATCATGGCGGTCAGCTTGGTGCTGAGCATGACAATGTCCTATCTCTCAAGCGAAGCGCTCAACAACGCGAATACGATCACTTCGTTTATCGTGTTGTTTCTTTTCATCGCGCTGGGCATCGTATTTGACATGATCGGCGTGGCCGCCACTTCGGCGACTGAAAAAGAATTTCACTCCATGGCGGCCCGCAAAGTGAAGGGTGCAAGGGAAGCGGTCTGGATGACGCGCAACGCCGAAAAGGTATCCAGCATCTGCAACGATGTCATCGGCGATATCGCTGGCATCATCTCAGGCGCGACCGGCGCGCTCATCGTCGCCCACATGACGGCGGGCGCGGGTGCGCTGCGCGCGGTCATCATATCCCTTGCGATCACCGGTATGATCTCCGCCATGACCATTGGTGGCAAGGCGGCCGGTAAGGGCATTGCGATCGCCAACAACGGCAAGATCCTCGCGGTATGCGGCAGGGTGCTCTCTGTGCTGCCCATCGCGTTCGATAAAAAGAAATAGCCGAAAAAAGGAGCTGCCACCCAAGGGGAAAGTATGAAAAAACGCTACGGAATTTTAGATAATGTAAAAAGCCCGGCCGATCTGCGAAACCTGTCCTACAATTCACTCGACGCGCTTTCAGCGTCTTTGCGCGAGTTTATTGTGGATCATGTTTCAAAGACGGGCGGGCATTTGGCGTCTAACCTCGGTGTGGTGGAGCTGGCCGTCGCGCTGGAACGCGAGTTCGATTCGTCGAAGGATCGCATCATATATGACGTCGGTCATCAGAGCTACGTGCATAAAATATTGACCGATCGGCGCGAAGGGTTTGATTCATTGCGTCAATTCGGCGGCCTTTCCGGTTTTATGAAGCCGGAAGAAAGCCCGGCGGATCCTTGTATCACGGGGCACGCGTCCAGTTCGGTCTCGGTCGCTCTCGGCATGGCGCACGCGCGCACGCTGAAAAATCAGAAATACCATGTGATCGCGGTGATCGGCGACGGCGCAATGACCGGCGGCATGGCCTATGAGGCGCTCAACAGCGCAGGCACCAGCCGCGAACCGCTGATCGTTGTGCTGAACGATAATAATATGTCGATCGCGCGAAACGTTGGCGGACTAAACCGCCACCTGTCCCGCTTACGTGTCAACCCGCGCTATCTGCGCGCAAAGACACGGGTGAAAGGCGTGCTGAGTCGTATGCCCGGCGGCCAAAAGCTGGCGGATGGCCTTTCCCGTATTAAGCGCCGCTTGAAGATTTTGCTGCTGCCGACCTCGATCTTTGAACAGATGGGGTTTGCCTATTTCGGCCCGGTGGATGGGCACGATATAAAATCCGTGTGCGAGCTGCTGCGTATGGCTAAAAAAATGAAAAAGCCGGTGCTGTTGCACATCATGACGCGGAAGGGCAAGGGTTATACGCCGTCCGAACAGGACCCGGAGACCTATCACGGCGTTTCTAAGTTTAATCCAGTGACCGGTATTACAGGCGGAGAGACCAAACAGGATTTTTCCGCCTGCTTTGGCAAGGAGCTTTGCCGGTTGGCCGAAACGGATGGCCGCATTTGCGCGGTTACGGCCGCGATGCCATCCGGCACAGGCCTGACCGGTTTTGCCGAACGCTATCGCAGCCGCTTTTTTGATGTCGGTATCGCGGAAGAGCACGCGGTGGCAATGGCAGCTGGTATGGCCAAGCAAGGGCTTTTGCCCGTATGCGCGATCTATTCCACTTTTTTGCAGCGCGCTTATGATCAGATCATTCATGATGTGGCGATCGAAGGGCTGCATGTCGTTTTAGCGGTCGACCGCGCGGGCATTGTCGGCGCGGACGGCGCGACGCATAACGGCGTATTCGACGTGGCCTTTCTGCGCTCGGTACCGGGCCTGAAAATTTACGCGCCGAGCAACTTTGCCGAACTGCGCGCCATGCTCAGTCATGCGCTGTATCATGATACCGGCGCGGTCGCGATTCGCTATCCGCGCGGCGGCGAGGCTTCCTTCACGGCTTCCACGGTATCCGAACCGTTTGTTCGTATCAAAGAAGGCAAGTCTGCCGCGATCGTTACCTATGGCACGATGCTGGAGGAGACGCTACAGGCGGCCAATACGCTTGCGGATACCGGATGTGAGATCGCTGTTTATAAATGGAACGAGCTTTCTGCGTCGCCCGGCGAAGCGCTATTACAAGAACTGGGCGCCTATCGCGCGGTGCTGGTCGCGGAGGACGTGGTGCAAACGGGTGGCATGGGAGAGTATTTGGCCGCGCTGCTTGCGGCGCGTAGCTGTGCGCCGCAGCGTTTGCTGTTCTGTTCTACGGGCGACCAATTTCTGCCGCACGGCAGCGTGGAGGAGGTGCGCCGGGCCTGTGGCTTGGATGCGGCCAGTCTGGCAAAAACATTGAGGGAGGCGATCGCGAAATGAGTAAACTGCGTTTGGACATCGCGCTGTTTGAGCGCGGTCTTGTCCCGTCGCGTGAGCGCGCGAAAACGACAATCATGGCCGGTCTGGTTTATGTGGATGGCCAAAAGGCGGACAAGGCCGGCATGACCATACCGGAAGATGCCAACATAGAAGTGCGCGATATGGGCAAGACCTTTGTCTCGCGCGGCGGCCACAAAATTGAAAAGGCGCTTGACTATTTCCAGATCGACCCCAAGGGCCTGACCGTGATGGACGTGGGCGCGTCTACCGGCGGTTTTACCGATTGCCTGCTGCGGCGCGGCGCGGAAAAGGTCTATTCGATCGACGTGGGCTACGGCCAGCTGGCTTGGAGTCTGCGGCAGCACCCGCGCGTTGTATGCATGGAGCGCACCAACATCCGCTATGTGACGCCCGAGCAATTACCGGACACGCCTTCGCTGTGTGTGATCGATGTTTCGTTTATTTCGCTTCGTATCGTTCTGCCCGTCGTGGCGGAGCTTCTGTCGGAGCAGGGCCGCGTCGCCTGCCTGATCAAGCCTCAATTTGAAGCGGGCCGCGGCAAGGTGGGGAAAAAGGGCGTTGTGCGCGAGCCGGAGATCCATTTAGAAGTGCTCGAGGGCTTTGTGGAAAATGCGCGCGCTGCCGGATTTGCCGTACGAAACGTCACCTTTTCGCCCATCAAAGGGCCGGAAGGGAACATTGAGTTTTTGGGTTATCTGCAAAAGCAGGGGACGGACAGCGTTCCCGACCTTTCCGAGATTGTGCGTCAGGCGCACGAGGAATTGGATGGATAAAGAATGATCAAAACCATTTTTGTTTACCCTAATATGCGCAAAGAAGGCGTGCGCGGTATCCTGCCCAAGGTCTGTTCGCTGCTGAGCGGGCAAGGGGCGCGTTTGCTGCTGCCTCTACGGCTGCGCGGGCTGGAGAGCACAATCGAGTGCGCGGATTTTCTGGAATCCGTCGATGCCATGCGTGTGTCGGATGCGGCGGTGGTTCTTGGCGGAGACGGCACCATGCTGCGCATCGCGCGAGCAGCGGCGCAGCACGGCGTACCGCTGCTCGGCATCAATTTGGGCCATATCGGTTTCATGACCGAACTGGAGCGTGACGAGCTTTCTCTCATGGAGCGGCTGTTTACCGGCGAATATACGCTGGATAGCCGGATGATGCTGCACGTGGCGATTCGGCGGGGGGATCGCGTGGTCTATGAAAACGATTCGCTCAATGATATCGTCATTGCCAAGGGTACCGCTTTTCGTGTGGTGTGTGTGCGCATTGCGGCGGATGATGAGGATGTCACAGCCTTTAACGGCGATGGCGTGATCGTTTCCACGCCGACGGGTACGACGGCTTACGGCCTTTCCGCCGGCGGGCCGATCATTGAACCAAGCGCGGAAAACCTTGCGGTCACGCCGATCTGCGCGCATGCGCTGCAAGCAAAAGCGTTTGTGTTCGGACCGGAACGCCGCATCACGATCAACGCGCAGTGCGAAGGCGGCAGCGAGGTATTCGTTTCCGCGGACGGCGGACAGGGCTTTGCCATTCGTCCGGAGGATCAAGTGGAGATCACGCGTTCTTCGCTGCGGACGAAGCTGATCCGTCTGAAGGGCAATAGCTTTTACAAGATATTACAGCAAAAATTATAGGGCGAGGAGGGATGCGGCATGAAATTTCAGCGTCAAGCCAAGATACTTGATCTGATCGATCGGTTTGAGATAGAAACGCAGGAGGAACTGACCGACCACCTGCGCACCATGGGCTACAATACGACGCAGGCGACGATCTCGCGCGATATCCGTGAGCTGCGGCTGATCAAAACGCTTTCCTCTGAAACCGGAAAATATAAATACGCCGCGGCTACATCCGGCACAGCGGAGAGCTTTACCGTACGCCTGCGTAATATTTTCCGCGAGTGTGTGACCAGCATTCAGGCTGCGCAGAACATGGTCGTCATCAAAACGCTGCCCGGTCTGGGGCAGGCGGCGGCAATGGCGATCGACGCGATGCGCGCGACCGAGGTCATCGGCACGCTCGGCGGGGACGATACGGTGTTCGCCGTAATGCGGGATAACGAAAGCGCGGAACGCTTTTGCCGCGAAGCGCAGGAAATCCTACAATGAAAATAAGCGGCTGGAAAGGGAGGTGCTGTCATGCTCGAGCTGCTGCATATTGAGAATATTGCCGTGATCGAGCAGGCGGATATCGAACTCGAACCCGGCCTGACCGTGATGAGCGGCGAGACCGGCGCGGGTAAATCGATCGTGATCGATTCCGTGGGCGCGATCCTCGGCCGTCGTGTCAGCCGCGAGCTAATCCGCTCGGGCGCGCAGAAGGGCTTTGTCAGCGCGGTATTTTCCGCGCTTTCACCCGGCCTTAACCGCCTTTTGGCGGAGCTCGACCTGACCGGCGAGGAGCCGGATACCCTGTATATCCAGCGGCAGATCAACGCGGACGGCAAGAGCGCCTGCCGTGTGAATATGAAGCCTGTTACGGCCGCGGTACTAAAGACGCTTGCGCCTTATCTGATTGATATTCACGGCCAGAACGATGGACAAAAGCTGTTGGACGAGCAGTATCACATTGATTACTTAGACGGCTTTGCGCAAAATGAAGCGCTGCTGGCGGAATATCAGCCGCGCTATCAATCGCTTCTGCAGCTGCGCCGGCAGATTACCGCGCTGGAAACCGGCGAGCAGGAACGTCTGCAACGGGTTGACATGCTCTCTTTTCATAAGGAAGAGATTGAGCAAGCTGCGCTTAAGCCGGGTGAGGATGAAACGCTTGCGCAGCAAAAGGCCTTTTTTGACCATGCGGGCAAGATAGCCGCGGCGCTTGAAGAGGCTCGCCTTGCGCTGGCGGGGGATGAGGATGCAGACGATGCGGCCGGCGCGTGTTCTCTGCTCGACCGCGCTGCCGAAGCGCTGGGGGCGATCGGAGAAATATCCGATGCGTATGAAGGCATCGCCGAGCGTGCGCAGGAGCTTCGATATCTCGCCGCCGATCTGCGGGACAGCGTGGCCGGTGGTTGTGGCAACCTAGAATTTTCCGCCGCGGAGCGTGACCAAACGGAGCAGCGGCTGGACGAGATCTATCGCCTGAAGCAGAAATACGGCGGTACGATTGAGGAGATCCTCGCTTATCACGCCAAGATAACGGAAGAACTCGATGGGCTGCAAAACGCAGATACCCGGCGTGACGCTCTGCGCGAGCAGTATCGTGTGGAATTGGCGGACGCCAAGAAAATCGCTGCCCGTCTGACCGAGGCCCGCGTAGAAGCCGCGGGACGGCTCGAGCAGGCGATCGTGCGGGAACTCGGCGAGCTGGACATGGAAAAAGTGCGGGTTCGCATCGCGGTACGTACCGGTACCAAGCTGACGCAGCACGGCTTTGATACGGTCGCGTTCGAGATATCGGTAAATCCCGGCGAGCCGGAAAAACCGTTATCCAAGGTCGCGTCCGGCGGTGAGCTTTCGCGGATCATGCTGGCGCTGAAAAATGTGCTGACGGCAGGCGAGGAGGTCGGCATGCTGATCTTTGATGAGATCGACACCGGCGTCAGCGGTCACGCCGCACAGCAGATTGCGCGTAAGCTGTCCGCGATCGCTGGACAAAAGCAGACCCTGTGCGTGACGCATTTGCCGCAGATCGCGGCGATGGGCGACCATCATTTGCGCATTTCCAAGTCGGTGCGGGGCGAGCGCAGTTATACGGATGTCAGCCAGATGGATGAAGCGCGGCGGATCGATGAGATCGCACGCCTTCTTTCAGGGGAAACGATCACCGACGCCTCGCGCGGCAATGCCGCCGAGCTGCTCCATGAGGCGCAGCGCTATAAGACGGATCGAGAGACCGGCTTTATTGATGAACGCCGCAAGGAACGGGCGCCGTGAATCTATGGTTAAAAAGTATTTAAAATAGATTTAAAAACAAGGAGAACAAGTGACGATGGGTATCTATCAGGAACTCGTTGACCGCGGATTGATCGCACAGGTCACAAACGAGCAAGAAATTAAAACAATGATCGACAATGGCAAGGCCACCTTTTATATCGGCTTTGACCCGACGGCGGATAGTCTGCATGTTGGTCATTTTATGGCCCTGTGCCTGATGAAGCGCTTGCAGATGGCCGGCAATAAGCCGATCGCATTGATTGGCGGCGGTACCGGCATGGTGGGCGATCCCTCCGGCCGTACCGATATGCGTTCGATGATGACGGTTGAAACCATCCAACATAATTGCGATTGCTTCAAAAAGCAAATGGAGCGCTTTATCGAGTTTGGCGAGGGCAAGGCGCAGATGGTCAATAACGCCGACTGGCTGATGAACCTGAATTATATCGAGCTGCTGCGCGATGTCGGCTCATGCTTTTCAGTCAATAACATGTTGCGTGCCGAGTGCTATAAACAGCGCATGGAAAAGGGCCTTAGCTTTTTAGAGTTCAACTACATGATCATGCAGTCCTACGATTTTTACTACCTGTTCCAGCACTACGGCTGCAACATGCAGTTCGGCGGCAACGATCAGTGGAGCAATATGCTGTTCGGCACAGAGCTGATCCGTCGTAAGCTCGGCAAGGACGCGCACGCAATGACGATCACGCTGCTGCTCAATTCGGAAGGCAAGAAGATGGGCAAGACCGCCGCGGGCGCGGTTTGGCTCGATCCGAACAAGACCTCGCCCTACGATTTTTATCAGTACTGGCGCAATGTCGACGACGCGGATGTGCTCAAGTGTATCCGTATGCTGACCTTCCTGCCGCTTGAGCAGATTAACGAGATGGACGGCTGGGAGGGCGCACAACTTAACCGCGCCAAGGAGATTCTTGCCTATGAGCTCACTGCGCTCGTGCATGGCAAGGAAGAGGCGAATAAGGCGCAGGACGCGGCAAAGAGCATCTTTGTCAGCGGGGGCTCCAGCGAAAATATGCCTACCACAAAGCTCACGGATGCCGATTTCATAAACGAAGAGATCGGCGTGCTGACCCTGCTGGTCAAATGCGGTCTCGCCGCTTCAAACGGGGAAGCGCGTAAGCTGGTGCAGGGCGGCGGCGTATCCGTTGCGGGCGCTAAGATAGCCGACCCCAAGCAGATGCTGAACAGATCGGTTTTTGAAAACGAATGTATCATTAAAAAGGGCAAAAAGACCTTCCACAAGGCGACCCTGTGATCAAGATATTTTGAAAACGCAGCCCGGAATGACTTAGCCGAGAATCATGGCTAAGTCATTCCGGAACACTTGAAAAAATGCTTGACAGGAGCACTTAAATTTGGTATTCTAATTAGGCAAGGTTTTGAGTTATTCCTTGTATTATCCGGGTGTAGCGCAGTTGGTAGCGTGCTTGACTGGGGGTCAAGAGGCCGCAGGTTCAAGTCCTGTCACTCGGACCAAAATGGGAAGGCCATCGAATTCAGTCGAATTCGATGGCCTTCTATATTCCAATAGATGTCTTCCGATTTATCTGTTATAATTGTCAAAACGGGGGTGTAAAATGTTTAACAGATATTTTGAAGCAGGTGAGGACAGTATTGAATTTCTCTTTGCCCATCTTGCAGTAAAAAATATTGATTTTGCAAAAATATCCCTTTCATGTATATTGGAACCGAATCACATAGATTATGCGCTTTTTCAAGACGAACATACTTATTTTTTCTTTCATATCCAAAGTATTTTGACGGCTTGCGGCAATTTGTATAACATATTTTACGGAAATGGTATGTGGATGCGATATCATAATAATAGTATAAATCGTCCCTTATTGTTGAGAGAAGCATTCGATATCAATATAAGTCAATTTCCGTTGGTGTTTGATAAGGCTGTCAGGAATACAAATGAACACTTTGATGAACGGTTCGATGAGTTTAGGTGGAACGTTGGCGATTATAACATCTTGGACCATAATACTCCGCCAGATATACGAGCAACAATTTTAAATGATAATCATCTTAGAACTTTTGACCGAAGTAATAATTGCTATTACACCTATATCCGTCGTAAGGGGCAGTTAGTCCCCAAAACTATTGATTTTCGAATATTGTTGGAGCAACTATTAAGGATGCGAACACAAATTATAACTCATCCAGTTTTTGAAAGTCGGTGGGAAGACAGAATGCCTGGGGATATTTTAGGTGGATGATTTTGTAATCTATATTTAAATACAGTTTGCCAATTGCCTACAAACCATTGATATAACTGGGTTTCTACAAATCCTATAATTACACTCCGACCATATAAATGAGACTTGAAAATTCAATTTTCGTGGGTTTTCAAGTCTTTTTCTATGTTGAAATACAAATCTGGTTGCTGTCTCCAACGACAAAGACGGAGCGCTGCGCAAGGTCTTTATACGTCGTGCACCCCGCATTGAGCAAGCGTGCCAATATGTGCAGGATTTTTACGGTAACAGCTATATGTCCGCTTTACGCGTGGCGTACGTGATCAATCCGATCTGAACAGATGCAAATAGACAACCCAATAATGTATTACTGTGACGCAGATGTAACAGACGGAGCGGTTACTCTGGATGTTGCGCCACAACTGATTGACGGACGTGCGATGCTCCCGGTGCGTGCGGCGTGCGAATATTGAAATGCAAAAGTTGACTGGAATGAAGACTCCAAGTCTATTGGGATTTTTCCGATTGCATTTGAAGTGATTGATCCCGGCATTCCCGGAGAATACGCAACGGGCAATATCAATAAGTTTTAAAAGATCGGCCGGTCTATACAGGGGATTAACATGGTATAGCAATAACCACCTTATGAAAATAAGGTGGTTATTGCTATACCTCAGCCAGCGCGCTTCTGCCGTTACTGCGCAAGGTTCCGGCTGCTCTTTTTACGGAGCAGTTGGACTTTCTTTTATATGCATAAATAGTCAAGCACCGGAGTACCTTTCAAAATATGACAAAATGCGATACGCTTCTTTTGATAAATAAAAGGAGGTATCCCATGTTAAAAGACATCGTTGCAAGAAATGCATTGCGGGTGCGGGAATTAAACCGGCCCGAACCGGATAAGCCGTTATCGCGCACCAATGTATATCCACAAGACGAGGCGGCAGCCAGCGCTGGCATATCGATAAAACTTCTAGGCAAAATAGAGCGCGGGGTGCAGAATACAACGCTGAAAACGATCAGGAAATTGAAATTTGGTTATAACCTACGTGATTATGAGCTACTTGACGAAAATGGAGGCATCGAGGGTGCACAACCGTGCTATGCCACGCTTAACTGCTTTGCCCGGTACTGTGTGAAGCGCTCAGATCATACGCCGGATACGGAACCTTCACACCTGCTCGATGATTTGGACAATGAACTGCTTGACCATTTCACTCTTGAAAGAATCGAAACGCTTGCGGTACGACAGCATATGAAAGAAGAGAAACTGGCGAATGGGAACATAGCGAGGCGAAGCTAACGCTGCTTCGCCCTTCATGGAACTCCTGTTTCCACCTGTATTTCCATATGAACCATATTTACGGCGTATTGAGGCGCATTATGCGGTTTTGACGTCGCGTTTTTTAAGCCAGAGCACGCCGAATGCGCAAGCTGCTAAAAAAAACAGGGTAGAGGTGGCCGCAAACAGCTGGGGAGCGCACTGCATCGGTTCATCCGGTTTGTTCGTGCACATGCTAAGCTGCAAAAGAGAAAAAGGAAAATACGCGCCAATGCCCTTGGCAAAAGCGGCGATTCCGCAGAAGCCGCCTAAAATGCCCAGACCGACAGGGATGGCGAATGATCGGATTACCAGCGCCACGCATAGAAGAAGAGCCGCCTCCACGGTCAGCGCCCACCAGCCGCGTATCAGCCATAAGTAGAGTTCGGGCGGCACGGGCGCGGTCAGCCCAGCCAGCTTGCCTGAAAGCAGGAACAATGCACCGATCAGCAACTGTGTCAACGCGGAAAGCAGGGAAACGATGGCGAGCTTGGCGAAGAAAATATGCGCCGGTGCGACCGGCATGGTCATTACACTGTTCCAGTTGCGTCCCAGATGCTCCAACCGGCACACATAAGCGCAGTATACGCCGGTTAGCGCGGGTGCGAATAGGGCGCAGTAAAACAGCGAATGCTGGGTCCAGAGCGAATACCACTGCTGGGTCAAAATACCCAGATTGTTTAGATAGTTAAACGTACCCATTACGGCGGAGAGCAGCGGCAGCACGGCAAGCGCCAGCCAAATAAAGGAGCGCCGCAGTTTGATGCTTTCGGCGCGAAACGATCTGATCAGCATACTTACACCTCCTTGCGAATAAACAGCCGCCGCCCGATCGCATATAGGGCAATGAAAAACAGGCAAATACAAAGCAGACCTGTTGAATCATAGCGAACAAAATAATAATCAACCACACGGGTCGCGCGATCCCAATCCATTCGCACGGTATAAAGCACGCCGTAATACGCCCAGATCAACAGCTTTTGGAATGATTGCGGGAAAAAGAGCGAGAACAGCCCGATGAATGCGCCGACCAGACCGAGGATCATGCCGATCATCTGATTGGGCACCAGCATGGACAGAATCAGCTGAAACAGCAGAATGGTTAGAGAGACCGCTAATGTGGACACGAAATAAAGCGCAATCTCATCGACCGGCGGGGCTCCCGCGAAGCCGCGCAGCGTGCCGAAAACCGTGATCGTCACCGTCTGCAGCACGATGGCTGCCGTAAGCCAGACGGCGGCGCAGAGCAGCTTGGCATCGAACAGCCGCCCGGGAGAAGCGACGGTTTGAAGCAGCTTATAGGTATTGCCCTTATGCTCGATATCGGCCGCGCGCGATGCGATCACCGCGGCGATCACCGGGGTCATCATCGCGTTGAGCATCGGAAAGTTATATAGGATATTGGCCCAGCCTTGTGAAAGCTCCTTGGCGCTCATGTCAGAAAAGGACCACAGCCCCCAAAGCAGCTGCGCGGTGAGCATCAGCAGCGGAGCGAGCCATATTTTACGGCGCTTTAGCTTATAAAACTCCATTTGCAATACTTTCACAGACTGGCAGCCCCCTCCGTCAGCTCTAGAAATAGATCTTCCAGATTTTTTTGCCGGTCCTCCAGCCGTACGATACCGATATGGTTTTCAAGCAGCAAGCGCATACACCATGCCGTCTTTTCATCCGCAAAGGGTGGCAGCAGCAGGTAATCGTCCAGCGTTTCACAGGGTACGCCGTGACCGGATAGCACGCTTTGCGCCTGCGTGTTTTGCAGCGTGCGCAGAGCGAGTCGGTGCTCGCTTCGCTCGTGCAGCCTCTCGATTCGATCCTGATACACCAGCGCGCCGTCCGCGATCACGCCGACATGGGTCGCCATCTGGTCGATCTCGCTCAGCAAATGGCTGGATACCACGACTGTCATGCCAAATCGACGCGGCAGATCGCTGATCAGCTCGCGCATCTCCTGTATGCCCGCCGGATCAAGACCGTTGGTCGGTTCATCCAGCACGAGCAAACGCGGCCGTGACAACAGCGCGGCCGCCAAGCCCAGCCGCTGTTTCATGCCCAGTGAATACTGCGATACTTTTTTATCCTTTTGTCCGGTCAAACGCACGATTTGCAGCGCCTCGTTGACCGCTTGCTTCGGCAGCCGACGCAGGGTCTGTAAAATATGCAGGTTTTCCTCCCCGGTCAAATGCCCATAATAGGAAGGGGATTCAATCAGCGATCCAACGCTTTGCAGGATCGCAAGGCGGTTTTTCGGCTCCATCCGTTTGCCGAAAACCGTGACCGTGCCCTTTGTCGGCCGGGCTAGGCCGAGCACCATTTTCAGCGTTGTCGATTTGCCCGCGCCGTTTGGTCCGAGAAATCCGTATATCGCGCCCTCCGGCACGGCGAGGCGCAGGTCTTTCACGCGCAGCTTACCGCCGTAAGCCTTGCACAAGTCCTCTGTTTCGATCATATTGCGCATATCATTGCACACATCCTTTCCATACCGTATCATAAAGCAGCTACCTTACGGCAGCATGAAGCCTGCCTTACTTTTTCCTTACATTTTGCAGCAAGGCGGCGCTTTTGTGCTATGATAAAGATGGTGAGTAAAATGAATGCTTTATCAAATTTTCAAATTCTGATCGTAGACGACGAACCGGCGCTTTGCCGCATGATAAGCGATATCCTGCGGGACGCCGGCTTTACCTATGTGCTAACGGCGCAAAGCTGCGCAGAGGCGCGGCGGCAGTTTGCTGAATGGAGGCCGGACGCGGTTCTGCTTGATGTGATGCTGCCGGACGGCGATGGTTTTAGCCTCATTGAAGAGTTGCGACGCGGACGCGACGTGCCCATCCTGTTCCTCTCCGCGCGCGACGCGGACGAAGACCGGCTGCGCGGTTTGGGACTTGGGGCGGACGATTATATCGCAAAGCCCTTTTTGCCGCGGGAGCTGGTGCTCCGCCTGACCGCGGTGCTGCGCCGCGCCTATGCCGACCGCCTAAAATGTGCGGACGGCCTACTGCGGTTGGGCGCCACAACGGTCGATTGGGCAAGCGGCACGGTATCGCGCGGCGGCACACAGACGGCGCTGACCGCCAAGGAATACGCTCTGCTGCGTAAACTTGCAGATAACCGCGGCCATATCGTAACGATCGACGCCCTTTGCTACGCGGCTTGGGGTGACGAGAACTTCGGTTATGAGAACACGCTGATGGTGCATATTCGCCGCTTGCGGGAAAAGATCGAGGAGGAGCCCTCGCGCCCCCGGTATTTGCTGACAGCGCGCGGACTGGGCTATAAGCTAAAACGGGAGGATAGCTGATGCGGGGACTGACCAAAATGCTCAGCCGCTACGTCGGCGCGGCTATCGGTGTGGGGCTTTTTTTGCTCCTGCTCAATTTTTCGTTGTTTATTGCCTTTGGCGTGCTTTGTCAAAAGAGCGCGCCCGAGACCAAGGACCGCGTGACGTTGATCGCAAATGGCGTCTCCCGGCAGGCGGACGGTTCCTTTGCCGTTTCAGACGAGGCACGGCGCGCGCTGGATGAGCGATACGTTTGGGCCATGCAGCTGGATGAGCAAGGCAATGTTATTTGGGGCGACCGCTTGCCGGAAGATCTGCCGCGCCATTACAGCGCCAGCGATATCGCTTCCTTTGCCCGCTGGTATTTGGAGGATTATCCGGTCTATGTCTGGTCGGACGGGGACGGCCTGCTGGTGCTGGCAAGCGCGCGCAGCAGCGAATGGAAATATGCGGTCACCACATCCTCTTTCCTGATCCAGCAAGGCATCCGCTGGGTTCCCGGCGTATTGCTACTCAATCTGCTCACGGCGCTGCTGTTGGCGCTGTTGCTGGGCTGGCGCATGTATCGCGCGGCGGCCCCGCTCGCAGGCGGGATCGAACAGCTCGCGGAGGAGCAGCCGGTCGCGCTGCCCGTGCGCGGCGTGCTGGGCGATCTTTCGGCCGATCTGAACCGCGCTTCCCAAAAGCTTCGCACACAGCGCGACTTGCTCGATAAGCGCGACCGCACGCGCACCGAATGGATCGCCGGCGTATCGCACGATATCCGCACCCCGCTCGCGCTGGTGCAGGGCAGCGCGGCGCAGCTGGAGGAGGATGCGCGGCTTCCGGCGGACGCCCGACAAAGGGCTGCGCTGATCCGTCAAAACAGCCAGCGCATGGGGCGTCTGGTCAGCGATTTAAATTTAGCTTCCAAGCTCGAATATGAAATGCAGCCTTTGCAGAAAATACTGTTGCGGCCGGCCGCACTGCTGCGCACCGTCGCGGCGGAAGCGCTCAACAGCTTGCCGGAAGACGCCGCCGCGCAAATCGAAGTGCGAATCCCGCCGGAGCTTGGCGAGCTGTCCATTTATGGTGATGAAAAATTGCTCATAAGGGCGGTCGAAAACCTGTTGCGCAATAGTCTGGCGCACAACGGGAACACTGTTTCCATCCGCCTATCGCTGCGGCGCACGGCAAACGCCTGTCATATTCTGGTGACGGACAACGGCGCAGGGCTGCCGGCCGATGTTCTGGCGCGTTTGCGCACCCCCCATCAGGATACGCTGCCCGCGCACGGGCTGGGGCTAATATTGGTCCGCCAGATCGCGCAGGCGCATGGCGGCGCGGTGCTGTTTGAAAATCTGTTACACGGGCTTTGTGTGACGATCAGCCTGCCCATGTGAAGAAGAGGCGCGTTGTTCGACATTTTTTTCGCAGCCGCTCTTTCGCTTTGTCCATCGCTGTGATACAATAAAGACTCGAAAGGGGAGTGGATGATATGCAAAGAATCGCACAATTTTACAAGGTTAGTAATTTTCGCTTTCTGGCGGATTGGTGCGAGCAAACGCACTGCGACCCTTCCCGCGCGCAAGCGATTTTTGAGAGTATACGGTTGCCCCGCCGCGCGACCGCGGGCTCGGCAGGGTACGACTTTTTCGCGCCCGTTTCCTTTTCTCTTCAACCGGGAGAAACGCTTCGCATCCCGACCGGCATCCGCGCTGAGATCGCGGAGGGCTGGGTGTTGCAGCTCTACCCGCGTTCGGGGCTGGGCTTTCGCTACCGGCTGCAGATGGACAATACCGTAGGCATTATCGACAGCGACTATGCCTATGCGGATAACGAGGGGCATATCTTTATTAAAATGACCAACGATTCCAAGATCGGCAAATCGCTGCACGTCAACGCGGGCGACGGCTTTGCACAGGGCATTTTCGTGCCCTTCGGCATTACGCAGGACGACAATGCCGTCGGCGAGCGGCACGGCGGCTTTGGCAGCACGACAAAATCCGCCAAGAACCAAGATTAGACCCGGCAGAGCATCCGTTTTTACGGGTGTTCTTTTTCTTTGCGGGGCTGTAACACCTTGGCAAAAACGCGCCTATACTGTTGATAGGAGCGTGATGCGCAATGTTTTGCCGTGGTCAGGCGATCGGCCTTGCACTCATAAGTTTTGGCGCCGGCGTAGTGTTCGGCTGTATCTTGCCGCTGGGGCTGTTTCTGGTGCTGCTCTCCCTTGCGCTGATCGTGGCCGGCGTGTTCATTGCAAGATGGTGAAGGGGAGGTGGCGGAATGAAGGTAGTGATATGGCAGAGTCCGAAGTATCTGCGCGGTATCCTAAGCAGGCTGTTCCATATAGATAAATGATTACATGACAAAAGGGGCCTTGGCGAAACGATGAAAAGCATCGTGCGCTGCGGCCCCTTTTCGTGCGGTTGTATTTGCTATTGCTGTTGCGTATAGATCGTGCAGCGGCCCTTTCCGCTGTGCTTGGAACGGTACATCGCCTCATCCGCCTGCTGATAGAGCTGCGCGAAGGCGCGGGCGCCCTCGGCGTCCGCGATGCCGATACTGCAGGAAATCGGAATGGATATGTTTTGCGGCGCTTGCAGCTGCAGCAGCTTTTCCATCAATACGGCCACACGCCCTTCGGCCAAGGTCTGGGCGGTTTCTTCCGGCACAAACGCGCCAAATTCATCCCCGCCCAGCCTGCCGAGGATGCCGCCTGCTTGGAACTGCTCCTTGAGCGCCTCCGCGACGGATACCAATACAAAATCCCCAAAGGGATGCCCAAAGGTATCGTTTATTTCTTTGAAGCGATCGATATCCAGCATGAAAAACGCGCCTGTCGCTTGCGGTCTATGGGATAAAAGGCGTTCCACGTGATGTACGAAAGCCGTGCGGTTATAGATCCCCGTTAAGTCGTCACGCTCCGCTTTGTTCTTCATCTCAAGTTCCCGGCGCTTCTGCTGATCGATATCCTTAACATACATGATGCCCTTGTGCTCGCCGGTGATACAGTCGGTGATCAGGCGGATAACGGTCACGGCCCAAAAGGAGCTGCCGCCGGGGTGGCTCAGCATATATTCGCAGCTGATCTCGGTTTCGTTTCGCTCGATGGCGTCTAAAACGCTGCCCAGTGAAAGCTTGGATAAAAATTTCTCCCGGTCTTCCTCCGCCACATACTCCGGTATCTTTTCGCGCACAAAGGCTTCGTACGGCGTGCCCGGCTCGGCATAGGCGCAAATGGTTTGGTTCACCTGACATTGTTCAAAGCAGTTCTTGGAAAAATTGACGATGTAAAACGCGACCGTGTCCGCCAAAACCGCTTGTTGGAACTGCTGCTCCGCCATAAAGGCTTTTTCACCGATCTCCTTGCGCATGTTTTGCAGCAAATTTTCCGCAACCTTGAGCGGATAGGCCTCCATATTTTCCGCCGTGATCGCGGGTGCGGACGCGTGCAGCCCGCATATCTTCCAATCGCCACCCTCTTTGACAAAGATCAGCGTTTGCAAAAGCTTGCTCTTGGTAACGTTTCCGTTTTCCGATCGGTGGATGATCACCTCGCCGCAGGCGTTGGCAAATTGCCCGTCATGGATCAAAATATCCAGCCGCGCATATTGCAGCGAATAAGCCGCGCAGTCGTCTTCACGAAGCCCGCTGGCGAATATTTCTTGAATATCACTTTTGGATCGGACAAAGCCCTGTTCGCCGATGCCGATCCCAATGACACGATCTGCAATGCAGCTTAAAACCTTATCGATATCCTTGGATACCAGACCGCCATCCTCAAAATCCTGAAAAACCTGCCTGATTCGCTCTTCATCAGTCATATATTGTTCCTCCGCCTGATTGAGGCATTATTTACTATTGTACCCTTTTGCCGAACGCTTTGCAAGCTACACACGAAGTGTGTGCGCGGTAAGTTATGTGAACCGGCCTTCAACGGTCCGCGCGGCGGGATACGCCTCTGCGCTTTCTTTTTTTGCAGAGCTTTTCATATTCACGTCGGGGTGGACATATTGTTTATCAGGAGCAGCAGTGAAAAGGAGGAGCAGCACAATGGAACTGAACCAAACAAGCATCTGCTATTATGACAGACGGCTGCAGCGCACCGCTATGAGCACCGAATCGGCCGACGCGATCGTGCCAGACACCTACCCGGACGTGGGCCGCGTGGTGTGTGCGTATGGGGTCGCGTCCGTCAAGGATCAAACGCCGCAAAATGGGCGCTTGCTGATTTCCGGTATGGTGCGTACGACCGTCGTTTACCAGCCGGAGGAGGGGGGCGGCCTGCGGCTGCTGAATATCCCGATCAGCTTTGCGCATATCGAGGAATGCGAAGCGCTGAACACGGACGCGGTGTGTCTGGCGACCTGCCGGGTGGCAAGCGTGGAGGCCGTAGCGGTAAACAGCCGTAAGCTGACGGTAAACGCATCCCTCTGCTTTGAATCCGAGGGGTACCAAAAAACGACATGCAATGTGACCGAGGGGGTCGACCTGCCGCAGGCGGAGCTGCGCTGCACGCCGCGCCTTGTCACGCTGATCGAACAGGCGCAAACCTGCCCGATTACAGTGCTGGAGGACGTGACCATGCCGGACGCCGCCGGGCTTTCGCTTCTACACGCCGAATGCGTGCTGCGCGCGACCGAGTGCCGCGCCATGCAGGGCAAAGCGGTGCTGAAAGGCGAGGCCAGCATCACCTGCCTTGCCTTGCAGGAGGACGACGCCGTGCGCGTTCTGACCAGCGCGACGCCTTTTACCCAGATCCTCGAGATGCCCGAGGTGGGCGAGGGCGACAGCCTGTCGGCCAGCCTGACCGCACGGGAGCTGGACTGCCGCCTTGAGCCGGACGGCCTGCTTTCCTATACGGTCAACGCAGCGGCTCTTTTGCTGATGCGTCGCGCCCAAACGCTGCAAAATATCGACGACCTGTACATCCCGGGCAAGGAGCTGCAGCTTTCGCAGGAAAAGACCGTGCTGCGTTCAACGCCGCCCGCCACCGCCTTTGCCGGTGAGACGACGGAAACGCTGCAAACCGCGCGGCACGTATCCCATATCGTTTCCGCCGGGGCGTTTAGCTGCGATGCGAAGCGCGCGGACGGGGAAAAGGCCCAGATGACCGCCGCTGTGCAGGTGCTTTATCTGGACGACGACCAGCAGCTTTGTTTTCTCCAGCGGATGCTGCCCGTATCAATCCCATGCTCCGGGCAGGGCGAGCTTTCGCAGCTGGAACTTGTGGCGCGGGGCGCGCCTTCCGGCGAGCAAGGCATGATGTTAACCCTTTCCGCAAAGGGTCAGATCGCGGCGGAGGAGCAATGTACGTTCCGCTGCATCACCGAACTAAACGAAATCGACGCGCCCTGCGCGGCGGACGGCGTGACGCTCAAGCTGCGCTACATCGACCGCGAGCAGCCGCTGTGGGATATCGCCAAAGCCTGCGGCACAACGATGGAGGCGATACGCCGGGCAAACGAACTGCCCGCGGATGCGCAGACGGCGGCCGAGACCATGCTGCTGATTCCGATTGGAGGCTGAAAGGTGGGGGATTCAATGGAAAGCAACGCGATTTATGAACAGATCAGCGCACGGACGGGCGGCGATATCTACATCGGCGTAGTGGGCCCGGTGCGCACAGGCAAATCGACGTTAATCAAGCGCTTTATGGAAACCATGGTGCTGCCCGACATGGAGAACGTATATAAGCGCGAGCGGGCGCGGGATGAATTGCCGCAGTCCGGCACCGGGCGGACGATCATGACGGCGGAGCCCAAATTCGTTCCAGAGGAAGCGGCCGAGATCGCGCTGCCGGATGGCGGCGGCTGCCGCGTGCGGCTGGTGGATTGCGTGGGTTATTTAGTGGACGGCGCGCTCGGCAGCATGGAGGACGACGCGCCGCGTATGGTATCCACCCCATGGCGCGAAGCGCCGATGACGCTGGCCGAGGCCGCCGAGCTGGGCACGCACAAGGTGATCGGCGAGCATTCCACCATCGGCCTTGTGGTGACGACGGACGGCACCTTTACCGAGATTCCGCGCGCCAGCTATGAACCGGTGGAAGGACGCGTCATCCGCGAACTGCGCGAGATCGGCAAGCCGTTCGTCGTGCTGGTCAACTCCGCCGAACCACAGGGCGAAGCGGCGCGTTTTGCCTGCGACAGCCTGCGCGAGCAATACGGCGTCGATCCGATCGCGGTGGATTGCCTAGCGCTGGACGAAGCGGGCATAGCCGACGTTTTACAGCGGGTGCTATATGAATTCCCGGTTCAGGAGATCAGTTTTGTATTGCCGCGCTATGTCGGTTCGCTGCCGCCCAGCCACCCGGTGCAGGCGAGCATTTACCACGCCATCCGTTCCGCGGCCCGTCCGGGCCAGTGCATGCGCGATATCCGCGCCATGTGCGGCGTGCTGGCTGAAAATGAGTACATCGGCCGCGCCACGATCGACCAGCTCGCGCTCGGCACGGGGCAGGCGCAGCTGCGCTTTGACATCCCGGAAAGCGTATTTTACGGCATCGTCGGCGAACAGACCGGCATTCATATCGGCGACGCCGCCGACCTGATCGCCGTTCTGGATGATTTCTCCAAGGTCAAGCGCGAGTATGACCGCATCCGCGGCGCGCTTGATCAGGTATATCAGACCGGGTATGGCATCGTCATGCCCTCGGTCGAGGAGCTGTCGCTCGAACCGCCGGAAATCGTGCGGCAGGGCGGGCGGTACGGCGTGCGCCTGAAGGCCTCTGCCACCTCGGTACACCTGCTGCGCGCTAATATCAAGGCCGAGGTCAACCCGATCGTCGGCACGGAAAAGCAATCCGAAGAGCTGGTGCACTATTTGCTCAGCGAATTTGAAGAGCAGCCCGAAAAGATCTGGGATACCAATATCTTCGGCAAATCGCTCAGCGAGCTCGTTCGCGAGGAGCTTTCCCACAAGCTTAGCCGCATGCCGGACGACGCGCGCGGGAAAATCCGCGAAACGCTGGAAAAAATTATTAACGAAAGCGCCGGCGGGCTGATTTGTATCATCCTGTGACGGTAACGACCCTGGAAGCCGAAATGGTTCGGTATCCGGGGTCGTTTTTTGTGTATTTTTGGCAGAGTTATCCCGGGTTACCGCTTGCCTTGCGCTATATGTTGTGCTAAAATTGAAAAGTATTAAGGCATATGTGGGGTGAAACATGAAGAAACGTGTTTTTATCATAAACGGCAGCGGGGGGGTCGGCAAGGACACGGTGTGCGAACTGGCTGCCAAGCGCTGGAAGGTGAAAAACATTTCGTCCATCACGCCGATCCTAACCGTGGCGCGCGCGGCAGGCTGGGACGGTGAAAAAACGCCCGCGGCACGGCGTCTGCTCTCGCGCCTGAAAGAGGCGTGCACGGAGTTTAACGATCTTTCCTTTTGCTACTGTATGGAGCAATATGAAAAGTTTTTGGCAGGTCCGGAGGAACTGCTGTTCGTCCATATCCGCGAGCCTGCGGAGATCGAACGTTTTCGGCAAGCCGTCGGCAGCGGCTGCGCCGCGCTGCTCGTGCGGCGGCCCTCGCTGGAAGCCGAGCGCGGTCTGCTCGGCAACCGTTCGGATGACGGGGTGCTCGACTTTTGCTATGACCATATTTTTATCAATGACTGCGGATTGGACGAGCTGCCCGAGCGAGTGGAACGTTTTTTTGCAGATAAGCTGACATAGCCGGCTACCGCATCGCATGGGCGGCAGTTTTTACGGCATTGCGCGCGGAGCGGAACAAGCGCCGCTCCGTCTACGTCAAAATGATGCTAAAATGATGCCAAACATCGCTTGACAGTTCCACCTGCGCAAGGTATGATGATGGGTGTATGAGACAGCTTAGTACACTCCCGGACCGAGTAATACTTGGATGTATAAAGGAAGGATTCGTTTATGAGCGAAGAAAATAAGCAGCAGAACCCCCCCGAGCAGAAGGGCGGGGCCCATGTCGCTAAGGCAGGCACCTCGATCGCCAAATCGGCAAAGGGCGAAGTAGCCGTTCCCGAAGAAACGCTGCCCGCGGAGTCCGCGCCCGCAACCGAGGGCGAAGAGAGCCCCGCGTCCGAAGGCCCAAAGCGCAACAAATACGCGGATAAGATGAACAAAAAGAAGCACAAGCTGAGCCGCGGCGTGCGGATCGGCATCACAGTGCTGATCATTGCGCTGCTGATCGGTCTGGGTATTTTCCTCGTCATGCGCAGCCGCAAGCCCGCTGACGACGGCGCCGCGAGCAAGACGGCGTTCGCCACGCGCGGTATGCTGGAAACGTATATCGAGGGCGAAGGCTATACCGCCGCAAAAAAGCGTGAGGAGCTTGGCAAGGATCTCAAGGGCAAGGTGAGCAAGGTGCTCGTCGAAGTGGGCGACGAGGTCAAGAAAAACGACCAGCTATTGGTCGTCGACCCGACCGAGACACGCAAGGAGCTGACCACCGCGCAGGAAGAACTGGCCGACGCGCAGCGCGCCGTCGCCACCGCGCAATCCGATGTGACCAAGGCGCTCAACAAGGTCAGCGCCGCGCAGAAGGATCTGGGCAAGCTGACAATCACCGCGCCGTTTTCCGGCAAGATCATTCCGGGGCTGAAGGAGGACGGCTCGGCCGCGCCTGAATTTAAGGTGGGCCAGCAGATTTCCAGCGGTCAAGTGATCGGCTACATGGTCGATGATAGTTCGATGAAGCTGACCCTATATTTCAGCACCGCTTACATGAGTGATATCCAGTCCGGTCAGGAAGCCACGGTTTCCATCCCCTCGGCCATGAGCGAGGTGACCGGCAAGGTCAGTTCGATCGAGCAGGCCGAAAAAGTATCCGCCGAGGGCGTTAAGCTGTTTCGCGCGATCATCACGGTGGACAACCCCGGTACGCTGACCGACGGTATGAACGCGACCGCCGTAATCAAGACAGCCGCGGGCGACGAAGTTTATCCCGCCGAGTCCGGCACGCTCAAGTATTCTCGCGAAGAGGCCATTACGGCGGAGGTGTCCGGCGAGATTACCTCGGTCGGCGGCATCGATTATTACAATTATTCGAGCGGCGCGGTCATTATGCGCCTGACGAGCGACAGCGCGCAGAACGATGTGAAGGATGCGCAGAGCGATGTGGTATCCGCGCGCAATAATGTAACCACCGCGCAGAAGACGGTGAAGACCAAGCAGGACCGCATCACTGAGCTGAAAAAGCTGATCGAAAACGCGACCATCAAGTCCCCGATCGACGGCGTTGTCGTCAGCCTGCCGGTATCGGCCGGTCAGGATGTGGAAGGCACGAGCGCGCTCTGCGTCGTAGCCGATCTGAGCGATATCATCGTCAACGCGCAGATCACCGCGACCGACGTTTCCGCCGTACAGCCCGGCCAGATGGCTACCATGACCATGTACACCAACGATGGAGAAGCGATGCTGACCGGCACGGTCGAATCAGTTTCGATGGAAGCCACCAAGGATCAGTCGGGCGGACAAGGCAGCATGCCGACCTTCCCTGCGGTCATCACGCTGGATCCCATGGAAGGGCAGACGCTGCGTTCGGATTATCCGGTGCAGTATAAAATCACGACCGCCCAGTCGATGGACTGTGTCATGGTGCCTTCCAGCGCGGTCGTCAATACCGAAGAAGGCGCGGCCGTATTTGCGAAGCCCGCCGAGGGCGAAACCTTTGAAAACGCGTTGCCGCTGCCCGAAGGCACCGATGTGCCGCCCGAATTTGTGCTTGTCCCGGTAGAAGTGGGCATCGCGGACGCGGCGAACACCGAAATCCTTTGGGGCATCGACGAGGGCGCCGAGGTTTATTTGGCCGGTCCGGACGATCTGTATGCGGAGATGAACGATAGCATGACCGTTGCAGTCGGTTAAGGAGGCTGCCACATGTTTCATAGAAAAGCGCCGCCCATCGAGGATATCGCGCATCAGGAAGCAGAGTCTGCTTCCGATCTGCTGATCGATGTGCAGCAGCTCAGTAAAATCTATAACGAGGGCAAGGAAAACGAAGTGCGCGCGCTGGACTGCATTTCGCTGCAGGTCAAGTGGGGCGAGTTTCTGTGCATTCTCGGCCAGTCCGGCTCGGGCAAATCCACCTTGATGAATATTTTGGGCTGCCTTGATATTCCGACCTACGGCAGCTACCAGCTCAACGGTCAAGCGGTAAGCGATATGAAGCCCTCCGTCCTTTCCGGCATTCGCAACAGAGAGATCGGGTTTATTTTTCAGGGTTTTAACCTGATCCCCGCGTTGACCGCCGAGGAGAACGTCGAGCTGCCGCTCATCTATCGCGGTATGGGCCGCGCAGAGCGGCATGAGCTGGCGGTGGATGCGCTCACCAAGGTCGGCTTGGAAAAGCGAATGGATCACCGGCCGGGCGAAATGTCCGGCGGCCAGCAGCAGCGCGTGGCGATCGCCCGCGCGGTAGCGGCCAAGCCGCCGATCATCATGGCGGACGAACCGACCGGCAACCTCGATTCAGCTTCGGGTCGCGAAATCATGGACCAGCTGATCGAGCTGAACCGGCAGGGCACCTCGATCATTCTGATCACGCACGACAACCATTTGGCGCAGTCGGCGGGGCGCATCGTCACCATACAGGACGGCCACATCATATCAGATGAGCCGGGGAAGGGGGCCGTTCAATGAACTGGATGCAAACAGTCCGCATGGCCTTCAAATCAATTTCCAACAGTAAGGTGCGTTCGTTTTTGACCATGCTCGGCATCATCATCGGCGTGGCGTCCGTTATCGCGATCGTCGCCTCCATTCAGGGCACGAGCAAGTTGCAGCGCATGCAGTTTGAAGCGATGGGCGCCAACCAGATACAGATCTATGGCTACGGTCCGAAAAACGCGGACTGGAAGGCCATGGAGGAGTATTTGGATAACGAAATGTCCGACAAGGTTTCGGCGTGGTCGCCGCAGAGCCAGTATTGGGATTGGCAGAACAAGGGCATCAAATATCGTTCCAAGACGCTGGATGTCAATAACACGCAGATCTATTTCGGCAATCAGGATTACGGCGTTTGCACCAATAATGTGATCACCGCCGGACGCGATCTGTCCGAGACAGACTGTAATAACGCCGCGAAGGTGTGCGTCATCGGCGAAACGGTGCGTAAGTCCTTTTTTGGCGCCATGAGCCCGATCGACCAGACGATCCGTATCGGCGGCATGAGCTTCAAGGTTGTCGGCGTTTATAAGGGAAAATACGGCGGTAAGCTTAACTCGCAGGATCAAATGATCGTGCTGCCATACTCACTGGAGCAGCGGATGATGAGCTATTCGGGCGGCAGCAAGCAATATTATATTCAAGCGAAGGACAAGGATTCCATTCAGCCCGCAATCGATCAGATCAAGGAATTCATGTCCACGCGTTACGACCAAAACAACGGCTACTTTGATGCTTATTCCAATAATCAGTATCAGGAGCAGGCCGAAGCTTCCAGCAATCAGCTGGCGCTGCTTGGCGCGGGCGTGGCCGGCATCTCTCTGCTGGTCGGCGGCATCGGCATTATGAATATCATGCTCGTTTCCGTTACCGAACGTACGCGTGAGATCGGCATTCGCATGGCGATCGGCGCGCGCAAACGGGATATCATCGGCCAGTTCCTGATCGAGGCGGCGGTCGTATCCTGCTGCGGCGGTATTATCGGCATTATTTTAGGCTGCTTCTTATCCGCGATCATCGGCAATCTATTGCTCGCGCAGCAGATGCAGCAGCAAATGTGGATGCCGCAGGTCGAGCAGTTCACCGTGTTGCCGTCGGTGCCGCTCATCATCGGCGCGTTTCTGTTTTCCGCGCTGCTCGGCATTTTGTTCGGCCTGTATCCGGCAAATAAAGCGTCCAATCTACAGCCTGTCGATGCGCTGCGCACGCAGTAAGGGGAGGAATCACTAGGAATGAAAAAAAGATTATTAAGCCTTGCGCTTGCGCTGACGATGCTTTTGACATCCGCTTCCGCCGCGTTTGCGGATGTTTCGGATGCCAAGCTATCGCAGACCGCATCGGTGCTGAGCGCGCTCGGCATTATGCAGGGCGTGGGCGGCGACCGGTTCGATCCAAACAGCGAGCTGACGCGCGCCCAGTTCTGTAAGCTGGCCGTGACCGCCTTGGGCGTTGACGATGTGAGCGCGTTTCGCAGCTATACGATTTTCCCGGATGTGAAAAGCTCACACTGGGCCGCGCCTTACATCAACGCCGCGGTCCGTCACGCGGAACTGAAAAAGCTATCCATCATCCGCGGCTACGCGGACGGCAACTTTGGACCGGACAAGACCGTGAACTTTGGCGAAGCCTGTACCATGCTGCTGCGCATGCTGGCCTATACCGAGGAAGACGTAGGTCCCTTCTGGCCGTCGGACTATATCGCCAAGGCCAAGAGTCTGGGCCTGACGGACGATGTGTCCATTACGGATTCCAAGACCGCCGTCAAACGTGCGGACGCGGCGCAAATGCTGCTTAACACCCTTGGCGTCAAGCAAAAAGATGGCGATTTGCTGCTGAAAAAGGTGGCCAGCGGCGTGGTGGAGAACAGCATTCTGCTCGCGACCAGCGAGACCAATTCCAAGCTGCGCGCCGGAGAAGCGCTATTTTTTGAAAACAGCGATGTGCAGACCCGCGCAACAATCGGCTCGCTTGATCAATCGATGGTCGGTCTGAGCGGTACTGTGATCTTTGATAAGGATAACGATTCCGTCGCCATCGGCATCGTGCCCAACCACAACAAGGTGGAAACGGTGACCGTGCAGAGCATCGGTCCGGACGGCATCAAAACCGAAAAGGAAACCATTCGACCGGATCGGGATACGCTGCTTTATACCGGCGAAACCTCCACGCCCAAGAAGCTGTCCGAGGCATGGGCCGACGTTCCCGCCGGCAGCAAGCTGCAGCTGTTTTACAATAGCTACGGTCAACTGTCACTGATCGCTTACCTGCCGACGACGACCGTGTCCGCGAATGCCAACTCGTTCGTTTACGGTCTGCAAACCTCCGCTAACATTCCGAACAACTTTACCATCGTCAAAAACGGTGTGACCATCGACCGCACGGGCGTGAAGAAATACGATGTGGTCACGCTCGATCCGACGAATAAGCAGGCGCTCGTATCCGATACGCGCCTTTCCGGCCGCTATGACAAGGGCGAACCCACGTTCAGCTATCCGCAGAGGGTCAGCATGTTCGGCACAGACTACACGATCTCGGACAATGCCGCCAAAACCTTTGCGGATCTGAAGCTGGACGATTACATCACTCTGCTGTTTGACGCGGCGGGCGGCGTGGTCGCGGCTTACCCGAAAAATACGGTGAGCGCCGAGATGCAGGGCGTTGTGACGAATATCAAGGATAGTGAAGTTACTATTTTGCTGACAAATGGTTTAACCATTAAACCGAAATGCGAAGGTGAAAAGCTTAGCTCTTTAAATGGATACTTTGTATCCGTAGGATCTTCTTCTAACGGTAAGGCGTATTTAACGCGCATTGCGTTAAACAGTAAGCAGCCCGGAAGCTGGACAGTCGAATCCGGTAAATTAGGAGACCGCACCGTGTCTCCCAAGGTACGGATTTATGAGGAGGTTCTGAGCGGTTCGCCACTCAATGCGATTTCTTTGTCCGATATCCATCTATCGTCTATTCCATCCAGTGATATTCGCTACACTGTTGCGGATAATTCCGGATCCATCACCAATATTATACTGGGTGATGTGACAGGAGAAAGCTGGGTATATGGTATGGGAAATATTATTAGTGATTACTCAAAACCGGACGAAGATGTATGGAAAAACATGTCTGCCGAAGAACAGCGTCAGTATAAGAATGATCATGAAACCTATAAGTATGCTGTTACAAATTGGAAGGATGGACAATCTGTTGTTGACACATTCCCGGTCATATCGTTGTATTCCGGCGCAGGTAGTGGTCCGATAGGTGTACCCAAGGGATATAGTACAGAAATCGCGAATTCCTCCTTCTCTACGTTGCCATTATCACTTATCGATACTGTCGGTATAGATGCCTTTGAAGGTTCTACTGGCGTGCGTACCAAGGACGGATATTTTGAACTCGCTGATGATATTGGTGTGTATGTTAGCGCACGGAAGGAGTTCATCTCGCTTTCCAGTGCAAAAATCAATTATAAGGATTTCCGCTTATATGCCAATAAGTCACTTTCAGACGGCGGTAAAATTCGCGTTATTATGGCCTCTTAATCTATAAAAAAGCCGGGATGCATGGCATCCCGGCTTTTTTATAGGGAAGCTGAAGTCGATCGTCAAGACCGTTGCAGTTCTTGAATGTGCTGACCATTGCCACGGTGGGCACGGCATACCAAATGGCCTGCGATATCGGCATCATTCGCGGCGGGGATGACACGGCGTTTGGCGCAAAGCTGAATTTGGTCAGCATGTGGTGCATCGTGCTGCCGCTGTCCGCCATGACGGCATTTTATTTTCAAAAACCGGCCTTTAAGGCCGGTTTTTTATTGACGAAAGCGGTAAAAAGCGGTATAATATATCCGTTCATACGAAAAGTGCGATGACAAAGCGAGTTTTCACGGCAGCGGTTTCAAGAGAAGGGGAATTGGTGAAAGCCCCCAGCCGCTTGCGGAAAGCAGCCACTTTGGAGCAGCCTGTGAAAAGCAGGCCGGTTTTGATCCCCGATACCGGATCGCTAAGATGCCCGCGAATGCGGGCAAATTAGGGTGGTACCGCGGAAGGATCGCTTTCGCCCCTAACAGACAGGGGCGGAGGCTTTTTTATTTCGTTATTATTATTTGGAGGAATATCATGCAATACAGAAGTTTAAACGAACTGCGCGAAATGTTCCTATGCTTTTTTGAAAGCAAAGGCCATCTGCGTCTGCCGAGCTTTTCGCTCATCCCGCAGAACGATCCCTCGCTGCTGCTCATCAACTCCGGCATGGCGCCGATGAAGCCCTTCTTCACCGGTGAGCAGGAGCCGCCCCGCCACCGCGTCACGACCTGCCAGAAGTGCATCCGCACCGGCGATATCGAAAACGTCGGCAAGACCGCGCGGCACGGCACTTTCTTTGAGATGCTGGGCAACTTCTCCTTTGGCGATTATTTTAAGAAGGAAGCCATCGCGTGGAGCTGGGAGTTCCTGACCAGCCCCGATTGGGTCGGCATCGACCCGGACCGCCTATATCCCTCGATCTACGAGGACGACGACGAGGCGTTTGAAATTTGGAACAAAGATATTGGCATTCCGTCCGAACGGATCTTCCGTTTTGGTAAAGCGGACAATTTCTGGGAGCATGGCTCCGGCCCGTGCGGTCCGTGCTCTGAGATCTATTATGACCGTGGCCCTGAGTTTGGCTGCGGCCAGCCCGGCTGCACGGTCGGCTGCGACTGCGACCGGTATATGGAAGTCTGGAACAACGTTTTCTCCCAGTTTGAAAGCGACGGACAGGGCAACTACGCCGAGCTGAAGCAGAAGAATATCGATACCGGCATGGGTCTGGAACGTCTGGCCTGTGTGGTGCAGGGCGTAGGTTCTCTGTTCGATGTGGACACCGTGCGCAATATCACGACCCACATCTCTAAGATCGCGGACAAGCACTACGGCGACAGCGACAAGACCGACGTATCCTTGCGCGTCATTACCGATCACATCCGCTCCACGGTCATGATGGTCTGCGACGGTGTGATTCCCTCCAACGAGGGCCGGGGCTATGTGCTGCGCCGCCTGCTGCGCCGCGCCGCGCGCCACGGCAAGCTGCTCGGCATCAACCGTCCCTTCCTTTCCGAGATCACGGACACGGTCATTCAAGAATCGGGCGGCGCTTATCCCGAGCTTGTCGAAAAGCAAGTCTATATTCATAAGGTCATTGAAAATGAAGAGGCTAGCTTTAATAAGACCATTGACAGCGGACTTTCCATTCTAAACGATATGATCGCGGCTTCCAAGGCATCCGGCACGCTTCCGGCGTCCGACGCATTCAAGCTGTACGACACCTATGGCTTCCCGATCGATCTGACCCTCGAAATCTTGGAAGAGCAGGGCATGACGACCGACCGCGCCGAGTTTGACCGCCTGATGAACGAACAGCGTCAGCGCGCCCGTGAAGATCGCAAGAAGATGGGCGATCTTGGCTGGCAGAGCGAGGACCTCGGTCTTGACAAAGCGATTAAAACCCGATTCGATGGCTATACCACGCTGCGTGAGGCCGCCAAAGTGCTTGCTATCATTTGCGAGGGCGAGCCTTCCGGTACGGCCTCTGTCGGCGAGAAGATTACCATCGTTTTAGATCATACGCCCTTCTATGCGGAAATGGGCGGCCAGATCGGCGACCACGGCCGTCTCGTCGGCAAGAACGGCATTGCGGCTGTGGCTGACGTGCAAAAGACCAAGGACGGCAAGTTCATGCACATCGGCCGCGTGACCGAGGGCAGCCTTTCGGTGGACGACGAGGTAGAGGCCGAAGTCGATCCCGCCTACCGGCAAGCCATTTGCCGCGCACATACCGCGACCCACCTGCTGCAAAAGGCGCTTCGCACGGTGCTGGGCGACCATGTCGAGCAGGCAGGCTCCTACACCGCCGCCGACCATATCCGTTTTGACTTTACCCATTTTGCCGCTCTGACCGAGGACGAGCTGCGCGAGGTGGAAACAATCGTAAACGACGCGATCCTCACCGGTTTTTCGGTCAAGACGGAGGAAATGCCGATCGAGGAAGCCAAGAAGCGCGGCGCGATGGCGCTCTTTGGCGAAAAGTACGGCGCTACCGTGCGCGTGGTACAGGCCGGTGATTTTTCGGTAGAGCTGTGCGGCGGCACCCATTTGGATAATACGGCTAAGGCCGGCGTGTTCAAGATCATCGGAGAGGCTTCGGTGGCCGCCGGTGTGCGCCGTATCGAGGCTGTGACGGGCAAGGCTGTGCTCAGTCTGATCGACGAGCACCAGCAGCTGCTGTCAGACGCGGCCAAGAGCCTGAAGACTACGCCGGTTGAGCTGGTACAGAAGGTCGGCCAAACGGTGACCGAGCTGCGCGAGCTGGGTAAGAACGTTGAACGCCTGAACGCCAAGCTGGCGAATCTGCAAATGGTGGACCTATTCAATGTTTCGCGCGATGTAAAGGGCGTAAATGTGGTGGCGGCTAAGCTGGACGACGCAACGCCCGATATGCTGCGCACCATGGGCGACAGCGTGAAGGAAAAAGCGCCCAATATGGTCGCCGTCCTGTCCTGCGTGGCGGGCGAAAAGGTGAGCATCCTCTGTGTTTGCGGTGCAGAAGCTGTGAAAAAGGGCGCGCACGCGGGCAAGATCGTCAAGGAAGTCGCGAAGATCTGCGGTGGCGGCGGCGGCGGTAAGCCGGACAGCGCGACCGCGGGCGGCAAGGACGCCGCGAAGCTTGAAGAGGCGCTCGAGGCAGTCAACAATATCGTTGATTCTCTCCTCTGAAATTCTTGAAAGGAGCGTATGATCATGGATTGTCTGTTCTGCAAGATCGCGGCGGGCGAGATCCCATCTAAAAAGGTCTATGAGGATGACCTTTGCTACGCCTTCTACGATATCGATCCACAGGCGCCCACGCATTTTCTTGTCATACCGCGGCAGCATATCGAATCCGCCGCCGCGGTCGACGCCTCAAACAGCGCGGTCGTTGCGCACTGCTTTGAGGTGATCGCCAAGATTACGAAAGAGCTGGGCTTGGAAAGCTTCCGCGTGGTCTCCAACATTGGGGAGCAGGCGGGACAAAGCGTATTCCATTTGCATTTCCACGTGCTCGCGGGCCGCGATATGACTTGGCCGCCGGGCTGATCGATCAAACCATTTGCTGATTAAGGGGAGGTGCCGCCCGCATGACCAAACGGCCAGTTGTATTCTGCGTGCCGGTCTGCGCAGCGGCATTTTCCCTTGGGGTGCTGTATGGCGTCAGCATCGATCTGCGCCTGCTGCTGCTCGTGTTAGCGGCGCTGCTTGTGGCGATGGCGGTGTTTTTGGAACGGCCCCGTATACGAACGGTATTGGTGATTGCGCTTGCCGCGGCAAGCGCTTTTGCCTATCTAGCGGTTTATGATTTACTTCTTGTTCGTCCGGTGCAGGCTTTGAACGGTAAAACCATAACGGTTTCCGCAGTACTGTGCCATGATCCAACCGTTTACGAAGACAGTCAGCGAGCGACCCTTCGTGTCAAAGCAGGGGACATGGTACCGCGCGCCTTTAAGACCCAGTGCTATTTACCGCTGACTGAAAAGCCGCTTCAAGCGGGCGACACGATACAGGCAACGGTAAAGTTTTACCGTGCGAGCGATGCCGAGGGCTTTGACCGTTTCCGCTTTCAGGCGGCGGATGGATGTTTTATCGCCGCTTCCTATGCCAAGGATGCGGACCAACAGGACGGTTCGCCCGCCTTTTTCGCTGTTACCGGCAGTGAGCGCGATCGGCTTCTTTTCTTGCCGGAGCGCTTTGCCGGCCAATGCCGTGCCGCGATACAGCAGCTTCTGCCCGAACGGGAAAGCAGCTTGCTCACCGCCTTATTGCTCGGCGACAAAAGCGGTCTGTCAAATAGGGATGCTATCGCGCTGCGCAAGGCGGGGCTCAGTCACCTCGTGGCGGTATCCGGACTGCACGTGGGCTTTTTGGTTGGGTTCTGCTTTTTGCTATTCGGCAGAAGGTGGGGCACGCCGCTTTCCGTGCTGCTCATTTTGTTTTTCATTCCGGTATCCGGCGCAACGCCCTCGGTAATCCGCGCGGGCATCATGTATTGCATCGCAGCGGGCGCGTTCTGCTTTAAAAAACAGGCGGACAGTCTCAATTCGCTTTTTATCGCTTTGGCGGTGTTGCTTGCGGCCAATCCGCATGCGATCGCCAGCCTAGGCTTGCAGTTGTCCTTCTTGTCAACGCTTGGTCTGATCCTCTTGTCCGGCAGAATGCAGCGCAGGCTGATGCAGGGGGCTGAGAAGTGGCCGCGTCTACTGCGCGGCGCCTTTTCCGTGCTGGCTAGCGCGGTGTCGTGTACGGTTTGCGCCACCTTGTTCACCACACCGGTGCTGCTGTCTTCCTTCGGCTATGTCTCTGTGTTGTCGCTGCTCAGCAATTTTTTGGTCGTCGGCGTAACAGGCCTTTGCTTTGTCGGCGGTTTTGCCGCCTGCCTGTTATTTCCCATACTGCCCGGCGCCGCTCATGTGGCTGGTGCGCTAATCGCGCCGTTTCTGCGGTATGTTTTGTTTGTTGCAAACAGCGTTGCCATGCTTCCGTTTGGCCTGATTCACTGGGGCGATGCCTTTGGCATGGCGTCGGTCTTACTCTTTTTCACCGCTGTGCTCCTTTGGACCTTCGATACGCAGCGCGTGAAATGGCGCGTTGCGTTGCCTGTGTTCTGCGGCGCGATCTGCCTTTGTACCGTGCTGGGGTCAGCCTACGCCGAACGGCATTATACGGTTACGTATTTGCCCTGCGGCACAGGGCAGGCTGTGCTGGTATCCCGTGCGGGCTCGGATCTGGCGTTGATCGATTGCAGCGGCAGTGGCTATCGGGATGCGGCTGGCAAAGTCCGCGAATGGATGGCGTGGCACGAATTCGACCAGATCGATACTCTGGTCCTGACCGCCGTGGATCTAGGACATGCGCGCGACCTGCCACAACTGTTGCAGGATACGGCTGTCGGTATGATCGTGATCCCCGCAGGTTATAAACAAACCAAACACAATACCGAACTGATAAAACTGCTGGATACAACTCAAGTGCCGGTGACGCAGGTGAGCGGGCAAGAGCAGGTTTCGAGCCGCTTACCGCTTACTGTTTTTTCAGTCGCCGATGGAAAGCTTGGCGTGCAGATCGGCACACATACGCTGATTTTGCACAGTCCCACACAAAAACAACTTGCTGCATTTCTGCAAGAAAACGAGGTGCACGGGCAAACGCTTGTGCTCTCGCAGAGCCATATCGAAGACCCGGATTTATTGCGCCGTACAATTGCGAAAACAGGCGCGGAAAGTATCCTGCTGGCATCGGGTGCGCCCGCGATCGGCCGGTTTGACGGGATTCCTGTGGTGACGCCATATGAAGTCGGAGAGATCGAACAAGTTTATCCTTGGAAGGAGGAATAATCCTTGGCGGCAAAAAACGCGTCCGAAGGGAAGGCGCAGCTGATCCGCGACCTGCGGGAGGGGAGCGTCGGTTCGCTCTACCTTATTTCCGGCGAAGAGACCTATATGAAGGAACACTATCTAAGTGAGCTGAAGCGAGTGGTCGTTGATCCGACCTTTGCGGAGTTCAATTTGACAGAGTTTGAAGGCAAATCCCTTACGCCGGAGCTACTGACCGAAGCAATAGACAGCTACCCGGCCATGGCGGAAAAAAAGCTGGTCGTCGTCACCGATTTCGATCTTTGGAAGCCGCCCGGCGGTTTTGCCGATCTGCTGCCCGGTCTTCTTACCGATCTGCCCGACTATTTATGCCTTGTCTTTTATTACGATGTCATGGACGGCAAGCCGGATAAGCGCACCAAGCTATATAAAGCGCTTGAAAAAAAGGCCTGCTTCGCTCAGTTCGACCACTTGGAGGAACGAGAGCTCTGCGCGTGGATCGAGCGTCGGTGCCGCGCGCTTGATCGGGCGATTTCGCCAGAAAATTGCTCCTACATGATTTTCCTGTGCGGCAATTCCATGACCAATCTTTCCGGCGAAATCGAAAAAGCAGCAGCGCATGCCACGACCGGCGAGATTTTAAAATATAACATCGATTCCGTTTGTTCCCGCGTGCTCGAGGCTGTCGTATTTGACCTGACCGACGCGATCACCGAGGGAAGGTTCGACCGCGCCGTTGCCCTTACCGGCGATCTGATCGCGCAGAAAAATAACGAGGTCATGATCTTTACGGTCATTCTGCGTCATATCCAGCGCCTTTACGGGGCGAAGCTTTGCGACGAGGCAAGGGGAGGGGAGCGGATGCTCCTTGAACTTCTTGGCACAAAATCCCCCTACTATGCGCGCCGCATTCAAACGTCCGCGCGGCGAGTGCCGCTGAGCTGGCTGCGCCGCGCCGCGGCCATCTGTGCAGAGACAGACGCCGCGCTCAAGGGCAGCGCCGTGGACCGGCAAAAGCAAATAGAACTGACGTTACTCACGCTTGCAGCAAATTTTAAAAACGACAAAAAGCGATAAAAAAGCGTTCCGAAGTTTTTCGGAACGCTTTTTTTATCGCGTTAAATCAAATCAACGGTTGACCTCGGTGCCTGCATGGTGGAACGAGATCTGCTTGGATTTAATAAAAACACTGAGCTTTTTATAGACCAGCATGGTGATCAAAGTCAGGATCGCGCCCTTGATCAGGTTAAACGGCAAAATACCGAACAGCAAATAACCCGCCATACCGGTAATAGAGGGATTGACCTGCGCACACATGCCAAAGATCGCTTCCAGAGGCATCATCGTGGAATAGAAGGGGATAATCAGCAGGTAATTGGTCAGCATGCCGACGAACGACATGGCGACGCCGCCCAGCACACAGCCCAGCACTGCCATCTTGCGGCTTTTATGCGTACGATAGAGCAGTACGGCAACCACAACCAGCGTGGAAAGCATGAGGAAATCTGCCAACTCACCGGAACCGGCGGTCTGCGACATGGTTAAATGGATCAGATCCTTAATACCGATCATGGTAATGGCCGGACCGATGCCAAAGATAAACGCGCCGATTAGCACTACAGCGCCGGACAGGTCGACCTTCAGAAACGGAGGCATGAGCGGTAGCGGGAATTCAAAAAACATCAGGATGGTGGCGATGGCGGCAAATACCGCGGTGTACGTGATCTTACTTGCTTTTGTCATAGTCGTCGATCTCCTTTTGATAGGAGTTCTGCTTTCAACGGGGTCAAAAATACCCTTGGACATAAAAGTCCAAGGGCGTGCAGACGTACCGAAATACACCTGTTTCTTTCATCCGGACTATACCGTCGGTTGGGATTCACACCCATCATGCCTTGCGGCTCGCAGACTATCGGGGAAAACCCCGTTCACTGCCGGTGGAGAATTTCACTCCGCCCTGAAACAGAACTGATTTAGTTTACGGTATCAGTATAGCGCTGTCGCTCACATTTGTCAATGACTATCCGAAAAATCCGCTAAGATTCGATCAATTTCTTCGCGCGTGCCCACAGCGTTGACGAAATCCAGTAGGGCGCCCGCGGTCATATGCTCGGGCAGGCGCAGCGCGCGCAGCAGAGCGCGGCGGCGGATTGCGCTGTCCGGCCGCCCGGTCAAACCCATTTGATATAGATCGGCTTTGGTGAGGGGCGGGTGCTGGGCGGCATACGATCCATCGCCGTCTAAAAAGGTAGCGCCGGCACGATGCAGCGCTTCCAAGATCGTTTCCGGACGCATGCCTTCCACACCAAGTTTTCCTTCCTTGGAACCATGCCGCTTGCGGCGTTCCTTACCGGCGATATCCGGCACATAGGCCTGCTTGATCGTACCAGCCGCGAGTGCACCCTTTAAATAACCTCGAATGACAAAGCCCGCGCCATCCGAATCCGTCAGGATGATCAGCCCGCGCGTTTCCGCGATCCGGCGTAGAAGATTTAACTTTTCGTCATCCTTAAAGATACGAAAACCGCCAGTTTCCAACACAACGGTATCAACGACTTGACGAACGGTGTTGATATCGTAGCGTCCTTCGACCAATATTGCTTCTTTGATGCGTGTTTTCATAAACACAGAACTTCCTAAACAAGGAGGGAGTCGTTCAAGGCAGGTAAAAAAGTATATATCCAATTATACAAAATGATTCATCCGTTTTGTTCAACTCGTGCGATGCTTTGTAATGCTTGCTGGATTTCTTCGCGCGTGCTGGTGGCGTTCATGAAGTCAAGCAGGGAGTTGGGGGTCATGTGTTCGGGCAATTTTAGGGCGTGTAGAAGTTGCTGGCGAAGTCTTGCGCTATCTGGTTGTCCGGTAAGGCCCATGGTGTAAAGGTCTGCTTTGGTTATTTGTTCGCGGCTTGGTTCTGGTGCTGTATCTTCAAAGGTTGCCCCGGCGCGTTGCAGCGCTTCCAGAATCGTTTCTGGTCGCATACCTTCTACGCCGAGCTTTCCCTCCTTGGAGCCGTGTCGCTTTCGGCGCTCCTTACCGGTTATATCCGGCACATAGGCCTGCTTGACCGTACCAGCCGCGAGTGCGCCCTTTAAATAACCTCGAATGACAAAGCCAGCGCCATCCGAATCCGTCAGGATGATCAGCCCGCGCGTTTCCGCGATTCGGCGTAGAAGATTTAGTTTTTCATCGTCCTTGAAGATTCGGAAACCGCCTGTTTCCAGAACAACGGTATCAACGACTTGCCGCACGGTGTTGATATCGTAGCGTCCTTCTACAAGGATTGCTTCCTTAATTTTGGCTTTCATGGATATCCTCGCTTCATTTTGTAACACAAATAGATTGCAGCTGCTCTTCGATCAGGAAGGCAGCTGCTTTTCTTTTGTGTGCTATCGCTTCCAAACACCCTTGCCGTATCCTCTTTTTTCTAGTACGTCCAGCACGGTATTGGTTACTACCCAAGTAATAAATTTTAGGATTAGTATGTTGATCACTACGACGATCGCGACGAAAAGTAGGAAAAGGATTACGCTGTCTGCAATTAGATTGCTTGCTACTTGTGTTGTCATTTCTCTATCCCGCCCTTAACGTTATTTGTCTATATCTGTACGTCCTAGGAGTAGGTCAACTGATGTTTCGTATATATCGGCTAGCTGGGCTATTTTTCCGATGCTGGGTGTTCTCCTACCTGCTTCCCAGTTCGCATAGGTGCTTTGGCCGATTTTTAATTGTTTTGCTATTTCCTCTTGTGATAAGCTGAATTTCTCTCTAAGGTATTTTAATCTTAACGGTATTATAGTTTCATAGTCGACCATTTTACACCTTCTTTCATGATTATAATTATATGATTTTTATTTTATCACAATTTCATTCCGAAATATATTGCGCTTTGAAATAATCTGTGATATCATTTCATTATGAAATATACAATCGTTTACAGGGTAATACTTACCACTTGACAAGATTATGTATGCACCCACTGAATGAAAATGGTGATTTTATGGACAGTGAATCCTACTGGGCAATCGTAAATTGCATCAATCGTGACGAAGGTGTTTTCATCGTTAGCAGGCCTGATGAAACATGGCGTTTGGTCACTTCGGCGGGTGAAGAAAAGGAGATGAACCGTAATGGCACAGAGCGAAAAAGAGCTCGGCACGGAAATTAAGAAACAAGACTTTTTTAGTTGTAACGTTTTTCCGAGTTATTGTACATCTATATGCGACGAGTGCGAGTTTGTTGGTTTTTGTTGTTTTTGCGATAACCATTTCGATGAACAGTGGTGTTTGGAACACTGCATTCATTGGCCAGAAGGGATGGCTTCTTATGAAAACTAATTGTAGGTCGTTCCGATTTTCGGATGAAGTAGACGCGATTCTCGCCCAGCAGCCCGGCAAATCTCAGAATGACAAGTTTGAACAGCTTGTGCTGCGCTGCTTCTACATGCTTCCGAATCTTGAAAAGCGGGAAGCAGAGCTACAACAATCCATTATGGACAAGCTTGACAAGGTTCGGCAGCTTCAACGAATTTATGAATCGCTTCGATCATTGGAGACTAAGGCATCGAATTGCGTTATGGAGGTTGACCGTTTATATAACGAGTTTAACCGGGTTAATAAGGTTGTAACACAAAATTTTGCGCCGGCAGATCCTGCAGCTGAAGGATCGCCGCGTGAAATGTGTGACAATAGAATTTTGAAGAAAGGAGTAGCCAAATGAAAGTAACGTATCTTGGTAAGGGCGATACATCATTCACAGACCAGAAAACAGGTGAGCTGGTAGAAGGAATGCGCATTTTCTATGCCTACGCTGATCCGCATGTTGATGGAATGGCCTCCGCAAAGTTTTTCATCAAGAAGGGTTCACAGGTTCGGTTGCCCGACGGTTTGAAACCCAATGATTCACTGAACCTTGAGTTTAACCAGTATGGCAAGGTTTGCAGTCTGTATAAGTGAGGTATCTAAGTGACCGATGAAGCATTACAGCAGCTTGTTCAGCTGACTGATTTTTTGCAAAACTATGCGGTGTTCGTCACCATTGGTTTCGGTCTGATCATTGGTTTATTACTCGTTCTGATCATAAAGACAGGTGGTTAATATGGAACAGGTGTTAACGACACATTTGGATATCCTTTGTATTGCGGTAGGTGTTGGGTTGGCGCTTGGGTTCTTTGCGTTGGTTATTCATTATTGCCTGTCAGCGATCTTTCGAGTTTTAAAACTAACATTTTAAAAAGGAGGTAGATCAAATGAAATGGTTTAATTCTAAGATGACAAAGCTGTCCCTTATGGTTGCTGGTGCGCTTTCTACGCTTTTGTGCTTTGCTGGTGCTTCCGCTGATACACCTACGGTTCAGTCGGCCATGACCGCTGCGGCTACTACGATTGCAGATGATGCCATGGGTGGTATGGCCGCTGTCTTGCCTATTATTATCAATGTTGTCGGCTTTGGTATCGTCGCAATCCTCGTTATTAAGTTTATCAAACGGCTGGTCGGCAAGGCATAACTATCAATTTTGCAAACATAATCTCTCTGCTGAAAAACCCCGATTCTTCGGGGTTTTTTGGTAGGGGAGAGAGGTACACACATGATTACATTTTATACAGGTACGCCGGGTAGTGGCAAGAGCTATCATCTTGCCCAGCGCTGTTTTGAGATATTACGCTACAACAAGACTAATATCATTGCTAATTTTGCTTTGAATATGGACTATGTAGCTTATACGTGGCTTGGTTGGCTGAAACATCTTATTACCGATAAGACGCACGGTAAGATCACCTTTTCCAAGTATAATAAGCGTGCCTTAAAAGGGCATTTTGAGTATTGGTCAAATCCTGAGATCACACCGGAGAATCTTTTAAAATTTGCAAATGAGCATCATAAGAAGCAGAAGGAAGGTCAAACGCTGGTCATTATTGATGAAGCTGGGATAGTCTATAACTGCCGTCAGTTTGGGTCGAAGGATAGACAGGATTGGACGGACTTCTTCGCAAAGCATCGTCATTATGGGTTTGATTTTATCCTTGCGACACAGTTTGACCGGCAAGTGGACAAGCAGATCAGAATGTGCGTGGAGTATGAAATGGTACATCGTAAGTTGCGCAATTATCAGTTTTTGGGGCTTCTTTTATCCTTGCTGGCTGGCGGTAATATCTTTATCGCAAAGCAGTATTGGTACGCCAGCAGGGATAAGCTTGTTATTAAAACTCGTGCAATGAGATATAGAAGTCGAATTGGTAGTCTGTATGATACTTACGCTGAGTTTTCCCGCGACGGCTCGGACGCTGCTGCGGGTGGGGAACTCGGGGGCCCCGCACGCGATGCGCCCGAACCGATCGCGGAGCCGACACCGGATTGTGTCGCACAGGATGCTGTAGCGGCTTCGGCATTATCTCGGTTACGATCTTCTATTTACGATTTCTTTCATTCGGCCATCCCGCAGATGGTGGACCACGTGGAATTGTCAGATTTGTTTGGGGGTAATGTAGATGTTACTAAGCCGCTGTCAGATAGGGAAGCGCATACTGTTCCGGTTGCTGGCGTTTGTGATGATGATCTTAATTGCTGTGATGCCGATCATGATACCAGCGGCGGAAGCAGTTCTGGTTGAAGCCCTGACGACTGCGAAGATTATTCATATCATAGCAACTGTGATAATTGGCTCGGGCTTTATCTTTCGATTGGTTGAGGATGCCCGCGCAGCTGCCGGGCAGATATGGGATTGGCTGCAAACCAATAGGGCAGATATTGCAACATTTTTTAGGACTTGGGCGGAAAAGTATACCGGGTTGGATAAAATCAATGCTGGTATTCGGGTTTCGGGGCAGGTGATCGACGCGATTAAGGATGCTATTTTATCTTTAACGGTAGATGGTGAAATTGTTGTTCCATCAGATGATACGGTTTTTGATGATATTTCTAATCCCTTGGTCGATGGTGAAATATATAGTGTGCCGTCTAATTATGATATTTTGTACACGGAAACTGATCGGTCTAATGGGGTTGTTGCAAGGCAATATCGTTTTTATTATGATGCTGTCGATGATTCATATCGTGTGACTAATTTGTATGGTACTAGTATTTCTGGTTTGGATGGTAAACGGTTGTATTGGTTTTATATGTTGCGTAATTCTGTTACATTTTCATTTAATCCTGATTCTAAATTAGATGCAAAAATGCAAGGTAATATTGATTATTGGCATTATTCTATTTCGATGTCTGGTTCGGTATCTATTCCAGTTGGTGGTGATCTAGTATATCCCAGTGATGATTATATAGTCAAAGCGCCTGATCTGCCAGACGTGGTGACGGATGCTGACGGCAAAGAATTAGTTGTTTATCCTGAATTGCCGTTGAATCCTGCTGATCATTTGGCCGATATTCCGATTGCTGATACTGGTGAAAAAGTTGATGTTCCGTTTGATGTTCCAGTGGATTTAACTACCGGCGAACAGATAGACGTTGACAACCCGGATATACCGGATAATCCAGATATTCCGGACACGCCCAGCGGCTCGTTGCCGAAGCCGGGTGATTTGACTATTCCGCAGCTGATCATCACCAAGTTTCCGTTTAGTATTCCGTTTGATCTTTACGCTATGCTGCAGGTGGTGGACGCTGATCCGGTGGCACCTGTTTTTCATATTCCCGTCAAGATTCCAAATGTAGCAGATACGGAATTTGTTTTGGAGTTTTCACAATATGCAGAATTGGTTGAGATTCTTCGCTGGGGTGAATATATACTTTTCCTCGTTGGTCTTGCTATCGTTACTCGTAATGTAATCAAGTGGTGATGATATGGATATTATAAAATCTCTTACTTCGTGGGTTGTCGATGGTATCAAGTCTGTTATAGACCTTTTGCCAGACAGCCCATTTAGGATAGATTGGGTACCTGATTTTGTTCAGCAGATGCTAGGATATGTGAACTATTTTGTGCCGGTTGGCAAGATGGTAAAAACCATGCTTGCGTGGACTATTTGCGTTGGTGTATTTTATGCGGCTATGATTTTTATGCGCTGGCTTAAGGCCATTGAATAATGTCACACATTATTTGATGGCTGCCGCGCTGATCGGAGATCGACGGTGTGAATGATTGTGTGACAAGGGAAGGGGAAAGACATATGGAATGCAAAAACTTGATTGACTACTTAACGATTCGCTGGGCCGGTAAATCAGATCCGGACGAGGTGGTGGAGCAGCTTGGTCTTGACCCCGCGCTATTTGAGATTCGGGAATCTTCACCGCTTCCGGGTTATCGTCGATCTAAGGTGTTTGGTGGTATTGCTGTTTGTTATGATTCTTCGGGGTTGTTTCCAGATACTAAGGATTCTAATCATAATTCTAAGTCGCCGGAGCAGATGGGTGTATGTGTTTCTATGCCCGGCTCTGGCTGCCGTACTTTTGAAAATATGTCTGTGTTTCGATTTAAGTCAGAGGGTGCTTTTGCCTATCTTTTGCAGTTGGTTTATCTAAATCCCGATATTAATGCTACCCGTGTTGATCTGGCTGTTGATGATCATAGCGGTACATTGGATATGGATACGATTATTCGTTATAAGTCTGCGCAATGTATTGATTCCCGTATCACTTCTTTTGATGTCCATATTTCAGAAAAAGAGGGGAAGTGCCGTGGGCAAACTTTATATATTGGTGCGCCTACTAGTCCATTTAGAATCCGTATTTATGATAAGGCAAAAGAGCAGTTCGAGCCGGGGGAGCAGGGGTATAACGAACCTTGGGTTCGTGTTGAAATGGTCATGCGTGGTAAATTGGCGCAAGGCTTTGTTGCTGCATATTGCAATTCGGATGATCTCGGCCAGCTTGCCAGCGGCATTTTAAACGATCATATTCGTTTTATCGAACGTGACGATTCTAATATTACGCGCTGTTCGACTGCACAATTTTGGCTGGACTTTTTGCAAAGTGTGGAAGCTGTGAAGTTACTGTTGCCAGAGCCGATACAGCATACCATCGAAAGATCGAAGGAATGGTTGATGTATCAGATTGCGCCTAGTTTGGCCATGTATGATCAGGCCTTTGGTACTGGTGGTTTGATCGAATTACTTAAGTTCGGCCGACAAAGGATGTCGGCAAAACATCGGGCCATTTTAGAAGATTTCGAGAAACGAAAAGCCATGTAACACATTTTCTTAGATCGATGCCGGCCAGCTGCAGCAAAAATGTGTTACATCATATATTCTTTATTAAAAACCAAAATGGCCGAATCA
>NZ_JANGCE010000014.1 GCF_024462775.1 Butyricicoccus faecihominis | reverse complement strand
CCCATTTCGATCGAGAATTCCGGCTTCTGCGCGCGCCTTTTAGGCACACTTGAAGCCGGTTTGTATCAAAACCGAGATACTTGCTCCCGGTTTTGATGGATTTTATGCGCGCTGCGGCGCGAAGGGTGCTTTAACATGTCAAAACACCGGGAGGCTCAATGCCCCCGGTGCTTTTCTTTGCGCTTTTGCTGATGCTTGGCGTATCGCTCGGCTTGCTCGCGCTCGCGTTCCTCGCGGGTGCGGACGCGCCGCGCTTCCTTGCCCTGTTCGCGCTGGGCGGCAAGGGCCTGTTGCGCCTTGGTGCCCACGCCCGTCGCTTGCAGTTCACGCTTAACCGCGCGCTGCATGCGCTTCGGGTTGACGCGCCGCTCGCTTTGGCCATCGGCACGAACCGGCGGACTGAATCGAAGGCGCCGCCAATTCTGCAACAGAAAGGCGTACACCTCATAATCCCGCGGCTCCGCGCCAAACATCCACTTGCAGGCCTCATACCTGCCTTCCGTTTCCCGTTCGTAAACGCCGACCCAAAACGGATCGTCGAAAAAAACGGTCACACGGCTTTGAACCTTACGCATGGTCCATTCCTCCTTTAGGTATCGCTCTGCAAGGAACGGACAACCAAAGGAGGCAGGTTACTGACGGCGTTTCCGCCGCGCCCGGACTACCGACCGGACTGTGTTTTTATCCTTGCCCCTTCATTATATAGAAGGGCCTACGTCTTGTCAATCGCGCCGGATCACGGCAGGGCCAAAGGGGCAGCGCCCCGGGATGGTCCAATACACCAGCCGCCCCACACCGGCGGCGCGCAGCATGGCCTTATAAGCCGCATCCGTCCATTTGTACTGCGTTTTGCGGTTCGTCCAGTGCCTTCAAGCACAAAAAAACCGGCCAAAAGGCCGGTTTTGATCGTTTAATAAAGGTTGCGCTTTTTCATTAGATACCATGCGCCCGCGCAGGCAACCATGGAGATGATCAGGGGAATCCACCAGAACACATCGCCCGGAATCGCGCCGTTTTCAATATTCATACCATAAAAACCGAACACGATATTGGGAATGGTCATGATAATCGTCAGCACGGTCAGCACCTTCATGATGATGTTCAGGTTATTCGATACGACCGACGCGTACGCATCCATCGTACCGGACAGGATGCTTGAATAAATGCCCGCCATTTCAATGGCCTGCCGGATCTCGATCAGCGCGTCTTCAAGTATGTCGCGGTCATCCTCATAGAGCTTGAGCACCCGGCCGCGCAGCACCTTTTCCATCGTCACTTCGTTGCCCTTTAGGGAAGCCGAGAAATAAACCAGCGATTTGGACAGACCAAGCAGCTGGATCAGCTCCTCGTTCTGAAGCGAATCGTACAGGCGCTTCTCGATCTTGGTAAAGTCGCGCTCGATCATGCGCAGGTTTTTCAAAAAGCGGCCCGCCACGCGCAGCAGAATCTGAAACACGAAGCGCGTACGCATCGAAGTATGTACGCCCTTTACCGCGCCCTCCGCGATCGAGCGAAGGATCACGCTATCTTCGAGACATACCGTGATGACAGCCGCCCCGCCCACGACGATGCCCATTGGCAAGGTCGAAAACATCTGCTGGCCGCCCTCCACCGAATTTTTTTCGACCATCGGCACGTCAATGATCATGAGGAGCTGGTCCTCCTCGACTTCGACACGGGAGCTTTCTTCCGGGTCGAGCGCCGCGCGGACGAACTCTTCTTCCACGCCCGCGGCACCGGAGATCATATCGATCTCATCCGAGCTGGGGCGCACCATATTGACCCAGCAGCCCTCCTCAAAGGCGGAGAGCTCGGTCACTCTTCCATCGATTGTTTTGTAAAATTCTACCATTTCCTGCCACCTTTCTGCGGCAGGCTACCGGAGCGCCTCGCCGCTTATTCGTTTTCGATCAATACTTCGGGGTTCCGAACTCACGACGTTCACTCCTTTGTTACAAAATATCGAGACGTGAGGCGGCGGAAACAAATTTCCGCCGCCTCACGGGCTCTTCCATAAAACATGCGTTGGGCGCAAGCCCAGCGTTTTTACCGATCCTTATCAAAGATGCGCATCAGTACATCGAACGCGGCATCGTCGGAGCCGACCTCATTAGAGGGCGAGGGCTTGTCCTCCGCGGCCGTGGCGGTCGCTTCGGTGAACAGACCGGCGGCCTGCGCGGGTTCGTCCTTCTTGCCTTCTCCGCTCATGCGAGCGGAATTGGGCGCCTTATCAAAGCCGGTCGCAATAACGACGACGCGGATCTCATCGTCCATCTCATCATCGATGAAAGCGCCGAAGATGATGTGCGCGTCCGGGTGCGCGGCCTGCTGCACCATGGTCGCCGCGGTCTCCACTTCGTCCAAACCGATATCGTCCGAACCGATAACGGATACGATGACGCCGCGCGCCATATCGATCGAGGTTTCGAGCAGCGGGCTGGAAATCGCCATGCGCGCCGCTTCCGCGGCTTTATCTTTCCCAGCGGCGCGGCCGGTGCCGATATGCGCGAAGCCCGCGTCCTTCATGACGGAGGTAACGTCGGCAAAGTCAAGGTTGATGAAGCCGGGCACGGTGATCAGTTCGGAAATATTGGCGACCGCCTGACGCAGCACGCCGTCCGCGATTTCAAACGCGTTTTTGAACGTGATCTTCTGCTCGGATACAAACTTTAAGCGTTCGTTCGGGATGATGACAAGCGAGTCGACGTTCTTGCCCAGTTCGTCGATACCGCCGAGCGCCTGCTCCAGACGCTTTTTGCCTTCAAAGCCAAAGGGACGGGTGACAACGCCCACGGTGAGGATGCCCATTTCGCGCGCGATCTGCGCCACGACCGGCGCGGCGCCCGTACCGGTGCCGCCGCCCATGCCGGCGGTGATAAATACCATATTGGTGCCCGCGAGCGCGGCAGTGATCTGATCCTTGCTTTCTTCCGCCGCCTTGCGGCCGATCTCGGGGTTCGCGCCCGCGCCCTGACCCTTAGTCAGCTTTTCACCGATCTGGATCTTGGTATCCGCCTGCGAGTAGTTCAGCGCCTGCATATCGGTGTTCACCGAAATAAACTCAACGCCCTGCACGCCGCTGCTGATCATGCGGTTGACCGCGTTTCCACCGCCGCCACCGATGCCGATAACCTTAATGTTAACTACATTATCGAGGCCCTGTTCAAACTCAAAACCCATTCTTGCCATCCTCCGTTTATGATAAAGAATCTAACTGACTGATTAATTTTCGGTCTATGGGAAGCTGCGCACTTTCCCGCGCGCGGCCATATGTCCCTATTGTTTTAATTTTAACCCTTTTTGACTGGTTTTGCAACAGATATTAGTGAATTCCTCAAAAAAACTTTGAAATTTCTGTGCCATTCGACCAAAAGGCGCTTAAGCCCCGTCGTCTTCCCAATTTTCATCCTCCTGATCGCCTTGGTCGTCTTCGGCGTCCCCGGTATCGTCCGCGCCGTCGGTTTCGCCGCCGCCGTCCTCCATACCGTTCAGCGTTTCATCGGGTCCCGCGCCGTCCGCGCCGTTTTCCGTTTTTTGGCCGTTTTGCAGCGCCGTTTGGTCCACGCCATCCAGCGAAACCGCCGAATGCGCCACGTTCTCGGCCGCGTCCGGCACAAAGTGCAGCCGGTCCCGCGCGTCCCAATACAGCCGTCCGATGTCGGACGGGGATAGCCGGTCGCTGATGACGATGGATGCGAACCGCAAACGATAGCTCAGCTCGTCCACCGTGCCGACGCGAATGTCGAACCGCCCCAGATAGCCGATGCGGATATCGGTCAGCGATTGCAGGTTGATAAATTTCAGACCGCCTACCATGTCTCCCTCGCGCAGCGCGTCCAGCACGCACATCAACGCGTCGGCGTAAGCGTCGGTCGTGCGGTCGATCACCTTGCCGGGCTCCATGCCCATTAGCGAAACGCCGGTCGCGACCGGCAGGCCGCCGTCGTCCGCGCGCTGCTCCAGCACCTTGCCCTTGTCGCTTACGAGATAGTAGCCGCCGTCCGACGGCACGGCGAGCGTGGGCTTGCATTCGGTCACGGTCACGGTTAGCTTGTCCGGCAGCTTACGGCGGATCAGCACGGATTCCAGATAGGGGAACTTGGCCAGCAGCGCATCGCTGGTTTTTACCTTGTTCCAAAGATATAGGTTGTCCCCCACTTTCACATCCATACCCGATACGATCTCGGCCTCGGTATAACGCGTCGTGCCCGTCACCTCGATCGCGCTGACCTTGAAAAACACGGTCAGCGCGGTAATGGCGGCGGCAACCAGAATCAGCAGGAACGCCGCGCGCCCCACCGCGTGCAGAACGCGCTGCCGGCGGCTGGCCTGTCTGCGGCGGGCGGCGGGCGATTTCTGCCGCCGCCGTTTATTCCCGGGCGTTTTTTGTTTTCGTCGTTTCATGGTCTTCCGCCCTTTTGCTTATTTTTTACCCGATGCGATCGCCTGCATGATCTGGCGGTAGATCGTTTCGCTGGCGTCCGGAGAAGCAAGCCTCGTCGCCGCTCTGCCCATCGCGCGCAGCCGGGCGTCGTCCGACAGCAGTGCGCGGATCAGGTCGAACATCGTTTGCGGCAAAGCGTCCTTTTCCAGCAATACCCGGCAGCCTCCCGCATTTTCAAGCGCGCGCGCGTTTTTTTCCTGATGGTTCTCCGCGACAAAGGGAGAAGGCACCAAAATGCTGGGCCGCCCCATCAGGCACAGCTCGCCGAGCGTGGCCGCGCCCGCGCGGCACAAGATCAGATCCGCCGCGGCCATGCGATCGTCCATATCATAAATATACTCGACCAGTTGCAGGCCCGGGTGGTTTTCCAGATCGGCCCCCTGCTCCGCGGCAAGCTTCGGCAGCCACTCGCGCGCCGCCGCGCCTGAGGCGTGCACATGGTGATAGCCGACGTTGTTTTTGCATTCCAGCGCCAGCAGACCGGCCATATGCTCGTTCATATATTTGGCGCCCATCGAGCCCCAGAAAGAAACGACCAAGCGGTCATTTTCGGCAAGTCCGTACTTTTTTCTCGCTCTTTCGCGGTTGGCTGCGGCTATTTCACCCCGCACAGGTGCGCCTGTGACGATCACCTTGTCGCCGCCGCCGAGCGCCTTTTTTGCCTCTTCAAAGCAGACCAGCACGCGGTCGGCTTTTTGCGCCAGCATCTTGGTCACCTTGCCGGGCAGGGCGTTCACCTCGAGCAGCACCGTCGGGATGCCGAGCTGCTGCGCGGCCTTTACCACCGCGAACGAGGCATAGCCGCCGCAGCCGATGACGCAGTCCGGCGCGGCCTTCCGCAGCAGCCGCTTGGCTTTAGCTACCGCGGAAACAGCCAGCTTCGCCGCCTTTAGGTTGTGCGCGATGCCCTTCGGGCTCATCGAGCGCGAAAGACCGATGATCTCGATCGTATCGAGCGGATAGCCTTCGCGCGGGATCAGCTTATTTTCAATACCCCGCGCCGAGCCCGCGAAACGAATCACGGCATCCGGATGCTTCTGCTCAAAATAGCGGGCGATGGCAAGGCCGGGCGTCACATGCCCGCCGGTTCCCCCGCCCGTAATATACAACTTCAAACCAATTCCCCCCGTTTGCACCGCAAGGCCGGCATAAGCCTATCATACCCCCGCGCCGCAGCGCATCAAAAATAGAGAATTCCGGCTCGCCGGAATTCTCATAAAAAGGCCGAGCTCCGCTCAGTCTTTTTATTCCAATTATTCCGCCTGCTTCGCGTCAACCCGCATATAGCGTGATATATTCAGTAATATGCCCATCTCGCCCATCTGCATCAGCAGCGCCGTGCCGCCATAGCTGAAAAACGGCAGGCTCGCGCCCGTGACCGGGATAATGCCCGTGACGACGAACAGGTTCATCAGCGTTTGAATGGCGAGCTTGGCGGTGATGCCGGTGGCCAGCATGCAGCTGAACCGGTCGGGCGCGGCGCGCGCGATTGTAAAGCCGCGGTAGATCAAATAGGCAAAGATCAAAATGACGATCAAAGCGCCGATAAAGCCCATTTCCTCGCTCCACGAGGCAAAGATAAAGTCATTTTGCGGTTCGGGCAGATACAGGTGCTTTTGCCGCCCCTGCCCAAGGCCAAGGCCGAACAGGCCGCCCGAACCGATCGCGATTTGGCTCATCGAGCCTTGAAAGCCCTTATTCGCCATATCGATAAACGGATCGAGCCAGACGTTGATGCGGTCTTGCACATGCTCCAGCTGCGTATAGAACACCACGCCGAGCGCGCCGCCCGCAATGCCGACGGGGATAAAGTACCACAAACGCATGCCGGCCGCGAACAGCATAACGATCGCCATGCCTAGGATGATGATGGTAGCCGAGGTATGCGGTTCCAAAAACAGCAGGCCCGCGAACACGATAAGCAGCAGACCATACGGCCGCGCCATGGTTCTCAGACTGCGCACGCTCGATGGATCGCGCGCGATCCAGTAGGCAAAGCAGACGATAACGGCCAGCTTTGCCAACTCGGACGGCTGAAAGCCAAACAGCCAGCGCCGCGCGCCGTTGGTCACCGTGCCGATGCCGGGGATGGCCACAAGCACCAGCAGCACGACCGCCGCGCCCATGATCGGCTTATAAAACCGCGCGTAGACGCGGTAATCGATCTTGGAAATCAACATCATCGCGGCAAAGCCCGCCGCCGCGAACATGCCCTGACGGGCGATAAAAAAGGTCGAACTGCCGTAACGGTAATAACCGGTCGAATAGCTGGCCGAAAACAGCGCGATCAGGCCGATCACGAGCAGCAGCGTGATGGACAGCAGCAGTCCGGCATCCCACGTTTTGGCGCGCGCGCGGGCATGGGTACGGGCATGCGTACGGGGCAGCGTTTGCTGCCGCACCGCGGGCAGCCGTTCTTTGGTCGAAATAGTAGCCACGTAGGACACCTCACAGTCTCAGGGAAAATGGATGAACGTTAACGCATCGGTGTGATGACGCCGTAATAGGCGAGCGCGCACAGCAAAATGGTAACGCCCGCAAAAATGAGTACGATTTTCTTTTCGCCCCAGCCGCACATCTCAAAATGATGATGGATGGGGGCCATTTTAAACAGGCGCTTGCCGCCGGAAGCCTTAAAATACGTCACCTGCAAAATGACGGAAAGCGTTTCGATGATGTACACCAAACCGACCAGCAGCAGGATGAGCGGCATATCGCACGCAAAGGCAAGGCCGGCCACCGCGCCGCCGAGAAACAGCGAACCGGTATCGCCCATGAACACCTTGGCGGGATTGAAGTTATAGATCAAAAAGCCCGCCAGACCGCCGGCCAGCGCCGCGGCGAAAATGGTAACGCCGATATTGCCGCGTATGATGCCCACGGCGGCGAAAAACACCGCGACCGGCAGGGTCACGCCCGCGGCCAGTCCGTCGATGCCGTCCGTCAGGTTGACCGCGTTATCCGCGCCGACGATGACGAACGCCGCGAAGATGATGTACACGGGCCATGGAAGGCCGAACGTGATATCGGTAAACGGCATCCAGATGCGGGGCAGGCCGTCTTCGCTTTGCAGAAACAGGATGACGATAAACGCCGCCGCGACCAAGATTTGCAGGATCAGCTTTTGGCGAGCGGTCAATCCGGCGTTCTCCCGTTTTTTGATCTTGGCGTAGTCGTCCACCAGACCGACCGCGCCGTACGCGACCGCCAAACCGAGAATGGCGAGCGAGGATACCTGCAACCCGCCGGTGAGCAGCTGGCCCGCAGCCACGGCGACCGCGATCCCGATGATGAACATGAAGCCGCCCATCGTCGGTATGTTTTGCTTATTCATATGCCACTTGGGGCCGATCTCCAGAATCTTCTGCCCAAACTTCATCTTGCGCAGATAGCGGATGATCGCCGGGCCGATGGCCGCGGTCGCGATAAACGCGATCGCGCAGATCAGCAATGCTTCTCTCATTCTTCCACGTCCTCCCCCAAAAACAGGCCGAGCGCCCGTTCCATTTTCATGCCGCGGCTGCCCTTGAAGAGCAGCGCGTCGCCGGTGCGCGCGGCTTTCACCAGCTCGCGCACGAGTTCATTCTGGTCGGCAAAGGCAAACGCCGCGGCCATGCCCTGCTCCCGCGCGCCGCGCACCATGGCGTCCGCGTCCGGGCCGTAGGCATAGAGCGCATCGGCGTTTTCCGCCGCCGCGCGGCCCGCGCGCCGGTGGCCTTCCTCCGCGTAATCGCCCAGTTCCAGCATGGAGCCTAAAACCGCAATGCGGTTGCCGGTATCGCCCATACGCCCCAGAACGGCGAGCGCCGCCTCCATGGCGTCCGGGCTGGCGTTATAGCAATCCGCAAAAATGCGAAAGCCGTTTTGCTCGTAAATGTTTTGCCGCATGCCGCTCGCTTCATACGAAGCAAGGCCGCGCGCGATCCGCTCCGGCGCTTCGCCCAGCACAAGGCCGACGGCGGCAGCAGCCAGCGCGTTGAGCACATTGTGCGCGCCCGGCAGGCTCAGCTTTGCCGCAAAGTTTCCGTTCACCGGCAGGGTCTCGCACGAAAGGCTGTTATTGATGATGGTAAACGAGCCGTCCTCCGCCATGCGGCAGGTCAGATCGCACGCCTTGTTTTCTATGCCGTAAGTGACGGCGCGGCAACCGAGAGAATTTCGTTTTTCCCACAAAAGCGGCTCGTCGCCGCAAAGAACGGCGCAGCCGCCCGGTTTTAGGCCTTCCAAAATTTCGAGCTTTGCCTGCAAAATGCCCTCGCGCGATCCTAAAAACTCAATGTGCGAGGTACCGATATTGGTGATCACCGCGATATCCGGCCGGGCCGCCATGGTCATGCGGCTCAGCTCGCCGAAGTGGTTCATGCCCATTTCGGCCACCATGACCTCGGTCTCCCGCGTCATGCGGAAGAGCGTGAGCGGCAGGCCGATCTCGTTGTTCAGGTTGCCTTCTGTTTTCTGCGCGCGGAAACCCTCCGCAAGCACGGCGTAGGTCAGCTCCTTGGTGGTCGTTTTGCCGACCGAGCCGGTGACGCCGACCACCTTGCCCCCGCACAGCTCCCGGTACCCGCCCGCAAGATCAAGCAAGGCCTGCGAGGTGTTTTCCACATACAGCACGGGCACCCGGTATTCCTCGCTCCGGCGGTGGGACACAATCGCCGGAGCGCCGTTATCGATCGCTTTGGCGATGAAATCATGCCCATCATATTTATCGCCGCGGATCGGCACAAACAGCGCGTCCGCGGGAATATGTCGGGAATCGGTCGAGACGGCGTTCAGCACCGCTTCGCCCCGCGCTTCTCCTTTGGTCCAAGCCTCGGCCTGCGCAAGCGTAAAGCGTTCCATTCGTTCGTCCCCCATACAGTTATTTTTACTTCCTTTTTTCCGCGTAATACGCGGCCACGATCTCGCGCTCATCCATGTGGTGCTTGACGTGGTTGATCTCCTGATACGTTTCGTGGCCCTTGCCCATCAGCACGATGATATCATCCTTCTTCGCGTGGTCGAGCGCCCAGTGGATGGCCGCGGGCCGGTCGGCGATCACCTTGATCGGCGTTTTGCTTTCCTGCATACCGGCTAAAATATCTTCTATGATGGCGTCCGGCTGTTCGGTGCGCGGATTATCCGAAGTGACGATGCAAAAATCAGCCAGCCGCGCCGCGATCGCGCCCATCTTGGGGCGCTTGGTCTTGTCGCGGTCGCCGCCGCAACCAAACAGCGCGACCACGCGGCCCGCGGCAAAGCCGCGCACGGCCTTCAGCACGTTTTCAACGCCGTCCGGCGAATGCGCGTAATCGATCAGCACCGTGTAATCGGTATCGGTCGGCACGACCTCGACCCGGCCCTTCACCCCGGTCGCGGTGCCGAGCGCTTCCGCCGCTTGCTCGATCGGCAGACCGAGCTGTAACACGATTCCCAGCGCGGCCAGCGCGTTTTCTACCGAAAAATGTCCGGGGATCGCGAGCTTTACCCGCGCCAATCCGTCCGTGGTGCAGGCGATGAATTCCACGCCGTTCGCGCGCATCAGGATGTTTTTGGCAGTCAGCCCAGCCGCGTCCTTATCACAGGAAAAGGTAAGGGTTTCACATTTCGCATCTCTCAGCATCGCCTCGGCCGCCGGGTCGTCAAGATTTACGACGCCCTTATCGCACATGGAGAAAAGCAGCGCCTTTGCTTTGCGGTACTCCTCCATCGTGCCGTGAAAATCAAGGTGATCCTGCGTCAAATTGGTAAACGCGCCCACCGCGAAACGAATCCCGTGCACGCGGTCCAAAACCAGCGAATGGGAGGAAACCTCCATGACCACATGGGTACAGCCCGCGTCCCGCATGCGCGCAAACAGCGCGTGCAGCTCATAGCTTTCCGGGGTGGTGCGTTCGGTCTCGATGATTTCGCTGCCGATCAGATTTTGGTTGGTGCCGATCAACCCGACCTTATGGCCCGCCTTTTCCAGCATGTGCTTGACAAGGTAGGTGGTCGTCGTTTTGCCGTTCGTACCGGTCACGCCGACCATGACCATGCGGTCCGCCGGGTGGCCGAAGCGGTTAGCCGCGATCTCGGCCAGCGCGCGGCGCGCGTTTTGCACGGTGACGGCGGGCGCGCCGTCAGGCGCCTCTTCGCACACGATCGCGGCCGCGCCCTGTTCGAGCGCCTTCGCGATATATTGGTGCCCATCCGTCGCGTAGCCGCGGATGGCGACAAACAGATCGCCCGGGCCTACTTGACGCGAATCATACCGCACCTGCCCAATTTCCATATCCAGATCGGCGGCGACGTTTTCTACCGCCACGCCCGCGAGCAGTTCCCGCAGCTTCATGCATTTCACTCCCAAAACTCATTCTTTTTTAATCGCCGACGTCGGTCGAGTTGGTGAAGTCCACCGTAATGACCGAGCCGATATTCACCTTGGTGCCGGATACCGGGTTTTGTTTGCCCGCCACCGTTTCGCCGGTCGTCTGCGAGGTCGCGACGCCCTTGCGCTTCATGTACAGGCCGAGCTCGCTGAGCGTATCGCGGCATTCCTGCGGAGACAGATTGATCAGGTCGGGCACGATGATCTGCTCGGTCGGCTTAGACCCGCCCATATACAGGATGACCGAGCCGGACGCGGGGATCTTGATACCGCCCGCGGGCACCTGATCGGTGATCGTTCCGCCCTCGTTGCTGACAACGCGGTAAGACAGGCCGACTTCCTTCAGCGCGGCCGCCGCTTGATTTTCATCCATGCCAATCAGACTGGGCACCGATACCTCGCGGCGGTCGGCTTCCTCGTCCGCGTACATCGGGGTGACGCCGATATAGGGCAGCACATCCTCCATCACGCGGCCGACCACGGGCGCGGCGATCGCGCCGCCGCCGTGCGTTGCGGATTCCGGCAGGTCGTTGATGGCGACGAGCACCGCGATCTGCGGATCGTCCATCGGCGCTACGCCGATGAAGGACGCGGTATAACGGTCCTCCGTATCGTCCTTTTCTTTCAGCAGCTCGGAGGTAGCGGTCTTGCCGCCCACGCGGTAACCCGCGACATAGGCGTTTTTACCGGTGCCGTTTTCGACGACCTGCTGCATCGCCTGCCGCATGAAAGCCGAGGTTTCGGCCGAAATGACCTGCCGCACCACGGTGGTTTCGGTGGTGGATTTGACCGAGCCGTCCGGCCCCAGCACTTCCTTGACCACATAGGGCTTTTTGAGCTTGCCGTCGTCCACGATCGCGGCGACCATGTTGATCATCTGGATCGGGGTCACGGTAAAGCGCTGACCGAAGGACGCGACCGCGAGCGATACTTCGTTCCATGCCGACGTATTGGTGATATCGTGGAAAATACCCTTCTGCTCGCCCGGCAGATCGATGCCGGTGATCTCGGTCATGCCGAAGGCCTTGTAAAATTCATAGAAACGGTCCATGCCGGTCTTGAACGCGATCTGCATCATGGCGACGTTGCACGAGTTCATCAGCGCTTCGGTCAGGTTCTCGGAACCGTGGCCGCCCGCCTTCCAGCAGTTGATGGGCTTGGACCAGTCGCCTACCATCAGCGAACCGCCGCAGTTGTACGTGTCGTTCGCGTGCGCGGTGCCGATCTCGTACGCGGTCGAAACGTTCATCAGCTTGAAGGTGGAGCCGGGCTCGTAGGTGTCCATGATGACCGGGTTGCGCCACATTTTGTTCAACTCGTCGATGCGGACGTTGCCGATCGCCTCGACCAGCTTTTCGTTGGCTTTCACGCTTTCGGGCAGGTTTTCCATGCCGCCCTTCTCGTAGTATGCGTCGGGAATGTCCGCGGAAACCCCATATTCCGTTAAAACCGCGGCTACTTTTGTTTTCATTTCGTCCTGATACCGCTGATTGGTGATAACGCGCGGCTGGTTGGGGTCGAAATCGGGCAAAGACGCCATGGCGAGGATTTCGCCGGTCTTCACATTCATGACCACGCCGGAAACGCCGTCACGCGCGTCCGGGTTATCGGCCATGGCGGTCTCCAAATGCTTTTCCAGATAGCTCTGAATGTCGTTATCGATGGTGAGCACCAGCGAATTGCCGTCTGTCGCAGGAATATATTGCTCGTAATCGTACGGCATATCCTGATTTTTCGCGTTTTGCGCGCGCACGACGCGGCCGGCCGTGCCGGCAAGCTCCTCTTCGTACTTGGCTTCCACGCCGATTACGCCGTTGTTGTCTCCGCTGACATAGCCCAGCACAGCGGACAAATACGCGCCGTATTGGTAATATCGCTTGGTATCGGGCTCCGGATAGACGCCCTTGCAGTCCGCGTCCTCAAGCGCTTTGTACAGCTTGTTGGATGTTTCTTTATCAATCTTTTCCGCAATTTCCTGATAAGCGGTGTCGGTGCGCTGCACCTTTTTCAGCACGGTTTCGTAATTGAGCGAAAGCTCCTCCGACAGGATCTTAGCCAGCGTTTCCTGCTGCTGCTCGGCCGAGATACCCGCGTCGATCTTATCCTCGTCTATCACGTTTTTCGGGCTGATCGTCACCTTTTCGGTGGTGGCGGATTCAGCAAGGACTTGCTTGTTGCAATCATAGATCGTGCCGCGGTTGGGCGTGATGATCGAATCGCGCGTTTGCAGCATCGTTGCCTTTTGCACATAAAAATCATGGTGGAACACCTGCATGTAAAGCAGCCGTGCGCCCACCAACCCAAAACCCACGACCACGAATAGCAGCGTCAAAACGACGACACGCGACCGCATTTGATTGTTCGGACCCTTCATAGCCATGTCTTTTCCTGTTCCTCCACCGAAAAAGCGTAAGGAGTCAGAAGTGTTTGCCACCTCTCACTCCCCGTACCGCTATCCTATTCAAGTTTTTACCTAAGATATTCCACTACCGCGGAAAAGCTGCGGACCAAACCGGAAAACAGCGAGCTTAACGAAACGCCGGAATCCTTTACCGTTACCGTGTCCGGGTTGACCAGCTCCACATATTCGATCTGGGCGTTATCCATCTTGACCATGCCCAGATTGGTCACCGCGTATTGCTCGATCTCATCCATGTTCAAGTTATACGTCTTTTTGCTGGAAAGCGAAACGCTTTCCGCCGTCAGTTCGTCGAGCCGTTCGGTCTGTGCCGTGACTTCGGCCGTAAGCTGGGTCAACTGCATCTGACAGATCAGGATGTAGACCACCGTCAGCACGACCGCCGCGAAGCTTGCCGTTACCGCCGGGCGAAGCCTTCGCTTTTTGCCGGTCTTTTTTTTCGGCACCTCGCGCAGCTCCCGCTTGGTTTGCTTCGGAACAGGCATAAAGCGCTCTTCATATTGCTCATACGCTATGCTGTCCCGGCTGGCACTCATCATGGTCAAGGATCCTTTCTCCCGCTTGCTCTATAGCTTTTCGCACACCCGAAGCTTGGCGCTGCGCGCCCGCGGGTTCTCTTCTATCTCCGCTTCGTCCGGCAGGATCGGCTTTCTCGGCGTTAGGCGCACCTTGGGTTTATTGCCGCATACGCAAACCGGAAAATCCTTGGGACAGGTGCAGCCCTGCGCCGCCCGTAGGAAGGCGGTCTTTACGATGCGATCCTCCAAACTGTGAAACGTGATCACCGCCAGACGGCCGCCGGGCGCCAGACAGTCTATCGCTTTTTCCATCGCTTCGCGCACGGCGGAAAGCTCGTCGTTCACCGCGATGCGGATCGCCTGAAAGCTTCGCTTGGCGGGGTGCTGTTTTTCGCGCCGAGCCTTTGCAGGCATCGCGCGGCGGATCAGGTCGGAAAGCTCCAAGGTCGTCTCAATCGGCTTTTCTTCCCGTTCGCGTTCGATCGCGGCCGCGATGAGCGGCGCGTAGCGTTCCTCGCCATACTCGAAAAGAATGCGGCGTATCTCTTCCCGGCTCCAGTCGTTCACCACCTCGTAAGCGGTAAGGCGCTGGCTCCGGTCCATGCGCATATCGAGCGGCGCGTCCTGCATGTAGGAAAAACCGCGCTCTGCGTGATCGAGCTGGGGCGAGGAGACGCCCAGATCGAACAAAATACCATCCGCCCCAGCAAGGCCGAGGTCCGCGAGCACGCGGTCTATCTCTCTAAAATCACTTTTTACCGGCGTGACGCGGTCCCAAACATCCGCAAGACGGGTCTTTGCGTTTTGGAGCGCCTCGTCGTCCCGGTCGATACAGATCAGCCGGCCGGTCTCATCCAGCTTTTCAGCGATACGGAGCGAGTGCCCCGCGCCGCCGGTCGTGGCGTCCACATAAACGCCGTTTGGTTTGATTTGCAGCGCCTCGATACAGGGGCCCAGCAGAATGGATACATGGTGAAATTCCATAAGCCCCTCCCCTAATCAGGCCGTGTTAAAATCCTAGGTCTTCCATTGCTTCCATGATACGGTCGTCCGTGATGCCGCTGTTATAGGCGGCCCACTTGGCGCTGTCCCAGATCTCCGCATGGTTCGATGCGCCGATGATGGTGGTCTCCTTGCTCAGTCCCGCAAACTCTCGCAGGTTGACCGGAAGCAAGATGCGGCCCTGCGCGTCCATCTCCGCGTCAAACGCCGCAGAGAAAAAAAATCGCTGCAGATCGCGGGATTTGCTCATCGGCAGCGAGCGTATACGTTCTTCAAGGCCTTCCCATTCCTTTTCGGGATAAATGGCAAGGCAGCCATCGAGTCCTTTGGTCACGGTGAAACGGTCACCCAGCTCCTCTCGAAGCTTGGCAGGCATGGCCAGACGCCCCTTCGCGTCTATGGAATGCTTGTATTCCCCTTTCACCGATTTTACACCACGCTTTCTCTTTGGTGGAACTCATGACACTTCTCCCCACTTCGCACCACCATGAATCCATTATAGCGGCAGGCCCCTCATATTGCAAGATGTTTTTCGGGAAATGTTGCAGAAAATAAGCCTCCAATTTGCGTTTTTTTCGTTTTTTCGCTGTTTACAAACACCTGTTCGATGAAATTACAATTTTGCTGTATTACCCGGTCATTTTCCCAAAGTGGGGCGAAATCCCTACCTTTTTCTGTATTTCACACGACCCGACGATTTTCGCACGCAAAAAAAATAATGCATAAAAAAAGAAACGGCCGAATATCCATTCAGTCGTTTCTTTCCATGTGAACAAATGTTATTTCGCCACGCTTTTAAAGCGCTGGCGGGCCTTTCGGACCTCTTCCAGCGAAAGGGCGACGGCCTCCTCGGTGCGTTTGAGGGTATCCTCGCAGTACTCGTTGGCGACGCGGCGCAGTTCGCGGGCCTGTATTTCAGCGTTTCCGGCAACCTCTTTGGCTTTCCGGCGCGCGGCGACGACGATCTCGGTCTCGGATACCATCTGGCGAGCGTCCTCCTCGGCCTGACGGCGGATCGCCTCGGCCTCGCGCTTGCCGGCGGCCAGCATATCGTTGCGTTTTTCCACGATATCCTGCGCCATTTTCAAATCGTTTGGCAGCGTGGCGCGCAGGTCATCCAGCAAGTCGAGCAGGCGGTCGCGCTCCATGATGCACTTTTCACCTGCCAGTGGAATGCCCTTTGCATCCTGCACCATATCGTACATGCTGTTGATCAGTTCGTCTAAAGTTGCCATCTCGTTTAGCCTTCCTTTCTTGTTCGAAGCATGATATCGTTCACGATTTCGCCCGGGACAAAGCCGGCGATGCTGCCGCCGTGTACCGCAATATCCTTCACCACCGAGCTGGAAAGATACATGTATTCCGCACTTGTCATCAAGAACGCGGTATCCAGCTCCGGATTGAGCTTGCGGTTGGCAAGCGCCATCTGGAACTCGTATTCAAAATCGGATACCGCCCGAAGCCCCTTGATGATCGTGCAGGCGCTGTGCTGCCGCGCAAAGTCGGCCAGCAGGCCGTCAAACGAGGTGATTTCCACATTGTGGGTGTCGCGTGTCGTCCGCTCGAGGAATTCCATGCGTTCCTCCACGGTGAACATCGGCGTTTTGTTCTGATTGTGCATCACCGCGACGATCAGCCGGTCAAAGACCACTGACGCGCGGCGAATGATATCCTGATGCCCGAGCGTGGGCGGATCAAAGCTGCCCGGGTAGATCGCAATTCTCATTTGTTTCATCCGTTCGGCCGCCCTTTTGTAGGACGGTAATCAAAGTAGCGCCGTAGCGGTAGGTTTTTACCGTCTCAAAACCGGAGGTAAACACGTCCTCCACAGCACTTTCGCATATTATTATACCATTTGTCGAGAGAATGTCAAACGTTTCTATCGCGGAAAGTGCCGCCGCAAGGATTTTGCCGCCGTAAGGCGGATCCAAAAAAATCAAATCGTAAGCATCTTTTTTCGCATATGCTATAAATTTATCCGCATCTGTGCTGTGCAGCTGTGCACGATCGACAAGGCGGGCGGCCGCAATATTTTTCTTGACCGTCGCAAAAGCGACGCGGTCGCGCTCGACGAAATCGCATGTTTTCGCCCCGCGCGACAGCGCCTCGATGCCAAGCTGCCCGGTGCCTGCAAACAGGTCGAGCACGCGCGCGTCCCGCACGCGGTTTTGGATAATATTGAAAACCGATTCCTTGACGCGGTCGGTCGTCGGCCGGGTGTTCATGCCCGGCACGGGCTGAAGCTTTAGCCCCCGCGCGGAGCCGGATACGACTCTCACGTTAATTTAACCCCCTTCTGAATAATTAGAAATTAGGAATTAGTAGTTAGAAATTGTCAAAGCCGCCGCAGGCGGCTATTTCGCCTGCCTAACCGCTGGCGCTTCATTACTAATTCCTAACTACTAATTCCTAATTATTTTTGAATATTTTCATTGCCATGAAAATATTCAAAAACCGCGTGCGCGGTATTTTTCGGCACGGCGCGCGCCAGTTCTTCCTCAGTGGCGTTTTTGATGCTGTCAATGCTGCCGAAATGGCGCAAAAGCTGGCCGCGGCGTTTCGCGCCCACGCCCTCTATCTTATCCAGCGTGGAGCCGCGCACCTTTTTCGCGCCGAGCTGGCGGTTGTAGGTGATCGCAAAGCGGTGCACCTCTTCCTGAATGCGTCCGATCAGCGCGAACAACGCGGGCGTGGCAGATATGCCGAACTCCCGCCCATCCGGCGCAACGAGCGCGCGGGTGCGGTGCCGGTCGTCCTTGACCATGCCGAAGCAGGGCGTATCAAGGCCAAAGGAGTCGAGAACTTCTTGGCACACGCGCACGTGGCCAAGACCGCCGTCGATCAAAAACGCATTCGGCAGGGGCGAGAATTTCTCATCTCCATCCACATAGCGCTGCACGCGGCGCGTGAGCATTTCACGCATGGAAGCGTAATCATCCTGTCCATTTGCCGCGCATTCGATCTTAAATTTGCGGTAATCGCTCCGTTTGGGCTGGCCTTCGGCAAAAACCACCATCGAACCGACGGTATCCTGCCCGGCAAAGTTTGAAATGTCGTACGCTTCCAGCCGAAGCGGCAGCGCGATCATACCGGTCACGCGCTGCAACAGCTCGAGCGACTTATGCCGACGCTCGGATTGCTGCTCGTGCCGCTCGATCTCTTCGCGGGCGTTTTTCTCAGCAAGGCGCGTCAGGTCGCGCCGTTCGCCGCGCTGCGGCACCGCGATCTCGACCTTGCGGCCCGCGATGCTCGTCAAATACTCCGCCACCGCGCCGTCGTCCTCAATCTCGTGCGAAAGCAGCAGGGTCTTCGGCGCGGCCGATCGCCGCGCATAGTACTGCTTGACAAAGGCGGAAAGCACCTCGACCGCGTCGCTTTCGGTCAGGTGGAACAGGGTGTATTCCTTATCCTGCAAAGCGCCCGCCGCATAGTGCAGCACACATACGCAGGCGCGCGTTTGCCCCTGCACAAACGCGACCGCGTCAATTTCCGCGAACGCGCCCGCCACCACATGCTGGCGGGAAGAAAGCTTTTGCACCGCGCGTAAGCGGTCGCGCAGCAGGGCCGCGCGTTCAAACTGCAATTCCTCCGCCGCCGCGTTCATCCGCTCGGTCAGTTCGCGTTCGAGCTTTTTCGCGTCCCCCTCAAAAAGCGAGGTCGCTTCGGCGATCAGCGCGCGGTACTCCTCGGGGGACACCTTGCCCGTACACGGCGCGCAGCACCGGCCCATGTGCTGGTTCAGGCACGGGCGCTCCTTGCCGATATCGCGCGGAAATACCCGCGAACAGGTTTTTAAATGCAGCGCTTCGCTGATGGTATCGATCGCGCGGCGCGCCGCGACGCGGCCCGGATAGGGGCCGAAATACCGCGCCCCATCCTCCTCCGGCCGCGAAACAACGGAAAACGCGGGATAGGGCGCGTTTTGGCTCAGCCGGATATAGGGGTAGCCCTTATCATCCTTGAGCAGAATATTGTACTTGGGCTTGTACTTTTTTATCATCGAGTTTTCCAGCACTAGGGCTTCAAACTCGGTCTGGGTCACGATGATGTCAAAATCATCGATATGGGAAACGAGCTGGCGCGTTTTTGCGTTCAGCCGTTCGGGCGCTTGAAAGTAGTTCGACACCCGGTTGCGCAGCGCCTTGGCCTTGCCGACGTAGATGACCTTGCCCGTTTTATCCTTATGCAGATAAACGCCGGGCTGCATGGGCAGCTTGCGCACGCGCTCCTTCAGTTGTTCCCTCGTCACATGCTCCGCCGCCTTTCCAAACAAAAAAGAAAGCGCCGAAATTCGGCGCTTTTTTCAGGATGCGATAACTTTCCGGGCAACCTTAGTCGGTAAAATTGGACGTGATCAGCTCGACAAGCGCGGCGACTGCTTCTTCCTCGTCCGGACCATCGGCGATCAGGTTGATGGTCGTACCCTTGGTAATGCCAAGGGAAAGGATACCGAGCAGGCTCTTCGCGTTAACGCGGCGCTCTTCCTTCTCTACCAGAATGGTTGACTTAAACTCGTTGGCCTTCTGAATGAAAAAAGTTGCGGGACGGGCGTATAAACCTACCTGATTGGTAACCTGTACCTCTTTAGAAAACATAATCTGCATCGCTCCTATTTCTTCAAATCCGATATATATAGAATACCGCCTTTTGCCCGTTTCGTCAAGGGCAATTTGGCAACAGCGGGTTCGCGTTTTCCATGAATTTGCGCGCGCAAAACCCAATTTCCTCAGGCATTATGCCCTTGTTCGCTTATTTCCAGCGCAGTTCCCAGCATTTTGATCAACGAAGTTCCGCGATCGTCACGCCCTGCTCGCCTTCGCCGTATACGCCCGAACGGACGCTTTTGACACGCTTATTCTGGCGCAAATGCTGCTGAATGGCAACGCGCAGCGTACCCGTGCCCTTTCCGTGGATGATGGTAACCGTGGGCAAGCCGCCCATGATCGCCTGCGACAAAAAGCTATCCACCTCGTAGATCGCTTCCTCCGCGCTCAGGCCGCGTACATCGACCTCACGTTCGGCTGCGGTCAGGTTAAGCTTTGGCGCGGGGCCGGAGCGCGGGCGCGGCGTTTTGGAAGCCGCCTTCGGCTCCTCGGTCAGGCGCAGCTCGTTCTCCTTTACCGTCATTTTCATCGGCCCGGCCTGCACCTGCACGTTGCCGTCCTTATCCGCCGGGGCGAGCACGGTCGCCAGCACGCCGCCGACATTGATCAGCCGCACGCGGTCGCCTTTTTGCAGCTTGCGCTGCTCGTGCGCGTCCACCGTGCGCTTTTCGCCCGAACGGCGGGTCTCGTTTTCCGTCTGCGTGATGATACCGCGCAGCGCCGCTCGGGCCGCCGCAAGGTTGTGATCGGGCACGCTTTCGCGCGCCTTCTTTTTCATCTCGTCCAGCTCGTCAAATACGGTTTCCGCGGTCATGCGCGCGTCCTTGAGCAGACGGTCGGCGCGGGATTTGGCGCTTTCCAGCAGTTTATCCGCTTTTTGCTCCATCTCGTCGCGCGTGCGCAGCGCCTTGTCCCGCTCGGACTGCGCGGCGGCGCGCATTTTGGCGGCGTCCTCCTTCATGCGGTCTATCCGGCGGCGCTCGCGTTCCAGCTCGGCCAGCACGTCTTCAAACCGCGCGTTTTCAGTGGATACCTGCTCCTTGGCGCGCTCGATGATGGTGGGCTGAAGCCCCAAACGGCCCGCGATCGCAAAAGCGTTCGACTTGCCGGGAATGCCGGTCAGCAGTCGGTATGTCGGCTGAAGGGACTGCACGTCAAATTCGCAGGAGGCGTTTTCCACGCCCTCGGTCGTTAGGGCGAAGGTTTTCAGTTCGGCATAATGCGTCGTCGCGGCGACCAGCGCGCCCATTTGACGCGCATAACCGATTACGGCCACGGCGAGCGCCGCGCCCTCGACCGGGTCGGTGCCCGCGCCCAGCTCGTCGAACAGCACCAGATCGCCCTGCCCGCACACATCCATGATGGAAACAATGGTCTTCATGTGCGCGGAAAAGGTGGAAAGCGACTGCTCGATCGACTGCTCGTCGCCGATGTCGGCGTAAACGTGCTCAAACAGGCCGATCTCGGATTGCTCGCTCGCGGGAATATGCAAGCCGGAAGCCGCCATCAAACATAAAAGCCCCAGCGTTTTGAGCGACACTGTTTTGCCGCCCGTGTTCGGGCCGGTGATGACCAGCGTGTCGTATTCGTCGCCGATGGCGATATCGATCGGCACCGCCTTCTCCTTATCGAGCAGCGGGTGGCGGGCGCGCACCAGACGGCAAGCGCCCGGCGTATCGCGCCACAAGGGCGGCGCGGCGTTCATGTCAAAGGATAGCTTGGCGCGCGCAAAGATAAAGTCCAGCGTGGTGAGCGCGTCGTAATCCTGCGCGATCGCGTTTTTGTACAGCGCGACATCAGCCGACAGCGCGGATAAGATGCGCTCGATCTCCTGCTCCTCGCGCCCTTCGAGCACCTTGATCTGGTTGTTGATTTCCACCACGGCGGCGGGCTCGATAAAAACGGTCGCGCCGGTGGACGAGGTATCGTGCACCAGACCGGGCACGTCGCCCCGGTGCTCGGCCTTGACCGGCACCACAAAACGGCCGCCGCGCTGGGTGATGATGGTTTCCTGCAAATACTTGGCGCGCTCGCCGGAAAGCATGCGGCCCAGTGCTTCGCGCACCTTGCCCGAAATGCGCCGCATTTCTCGGCGGATGGAAAGCAGCTCGGCGGAGGCGCCGTCCGCGATTTCTTCTTCGGAAACGATCGCGGTCGTGATCTGTTCCTCCAGCACACGGTTGCCCGAAAGCATGCCGAAGATCGGGGTAAGCGTGGTTTTTTCCTCGTGCTCGGCGTCGTAGGCCAGCGCGCGGCGCGAAGTTTGCAGCACGCTCGCAACGGCAAGCAGCTCGCGCGGGTTAAGCACACCGCCCCGATCGGCGCGGGACAGGATAGCGCCTACCTCGCGGATGCCGCCGAACGCGGGACTGCCCTGACGAATCATCAGGTTTTTCGCGTCCGTCGTCTGGTCCATCCAGACGCGGGCCTCCTCCCGGTCGTCCAGCGGCCGCAGCGTAAGGCACCGTTCACGCCCCTTATCGCTGGCCGCCTGCGCGGCGAGCCGTTCCAGTATCGTAAAATATTCTAATGTTCGCAAAGATTTCTCGCCTAGTTTGTTCATGGTAAACCTCATTGTAGTTAGGAATTAGGAATTAGGAGTTAGGAGTTAGGAATGGAGGGTGCCGCCGAAGGCGGCCAACTAATCATCTTGCTTTGCGCGATACCATATTTTAACGCCTGCTTTCTAACGCCTAACTCTTCAAAGTATATCGCCCAGTACGCCATACGCGGCAAGCAGCAACAACAAAGATATGATCACAGCCAGCCCAAACAGTCGCCAAATGCGATAAATGCGACGCGTTGTTTTGCTCGTGTTCCGTAGCATGGGAAACATCAACCAAATACTTCCCGCCATACTGCCGTAAAATAATCCCCGCGCCGCCAGTTTTTGATATTCTTCGTTGGGCACATTGCGCTTGAGATCGTTCATCGCGTTGTGTACGCTCCAAAACATTTCGATCAGGATGGCAACCGCCGATACGCCCAGAACGATACCGGCTTCCCAGCCCGCCGCCCAAAAAAGCAGCGCCGCTGCGTCCAGCGCGGCGAGCGTGATAAAATTCCAGCGTAACGAGAGCTTCATCTTAAATCTCCCCCTAGCTTAACCAAAAACCGGCGGGCAAAGCGATCGATAAAATTTCAGGCTGTCGAATCCGCGGCCCAGATGATAAAGGGTATACTGTTCCGCCAGTTCACAGAACTGCGCGGCGGCGGGGCCTGAAAGCGCAAAGGCATACACCCGGCGCGCTTCGCTTGTCAGCACATGTAGCAAGGCGCGCAGCGCGCCTTCGGACAGGCGCGCGTAGTCGCCGCCGATCCGGCGGGCGCAGGCTTCATCCGCCGCCTGCCCGGCGCGGACGGAAAAGAAAACGGGCGGGGTTTCGATCACCCTGCCGCAAACGCCGCAGGCGGACAGATCGGGCGCGTAGCCGCTTTCGGCCATGGCGCGCCATTCAAACGCGGCCTTTACCAAGTTTTTTGCCCGCTTGCCGGCGCAAAGCGCGGTCAGCGCGCCGAGCAGCATGCGGCAAAGCGCGGGGCTTTCCTCGCTCTCGTCGGTCAGCGTGTTCGTCAGCTCGCACAGATAACAGGCCAGTGCGTACGCCTCGATATCCTCCGCGATCGCAAAAAAATCACGCACGATCGAGGCTTCCTGTAGGGTAAAACGCCCCCCGCGCTCGCGCAGTACGAATTCGGCAAAGCAAAACTGCCGCGCCGCGATCGTCTTGCCCTGATTGCCGCGCCGCGCGTTTTTGCAAAGGATCTCTATTTTGCGGCCTTCCTCGGTCAGCGCGGTCAGATACCGGTCATAATCGCCGAAATCCGTTTCGCGCAGGCCGAGCGCGCGCAGCTTGACCTCGGCCATTTAGGAATCCTCGTACCCGAAGTTGCGCATCTGATACTGGTTGTTGCGCCAGTTTTCCTTGACCTTGACCCAAAGCTCCAAGAACACCTTGGTATCCAGCATGCGCTCCATATCGACGCGCGCGAGCTTGCCGATCTCCTTGAGCATTGCGCCCTGTTTGCCGATGATAATACCCTTATGGCTGTTCTTTTCACAGTAGATCACGGCGCTGATCTCGATCAGGCCGTCCTCCCGCTCGTTCCAGCGCTCGATCCCCACGGCGATGCCGTGCGGCACCTCGCGGTCGAGTAGGCGCAGCATCTTTTCGCGGACGATCTCGGCGACGAGCTGACGCTCCGGCTGGTCGGAAACCATTTCCTCCGGGAACAGCTGCGGGCCGTCGATAGCGTATTTATCGATCTCCGCCAAAAATTCGTCCAGCCCTTCGCCCGTGCGGGCGGAGACCGGCACGATGGCCTCGAATTCATGCGCCGCGGCGTAGACCGCGATCACGGCGAGCAGTTCTTCCTTTTTCACGGTATCGATCTTGTTGATGACCAGCACGGCGGGCATGTGGGTCGCCTTGATCTGATCGATCAGCGTTTGCTCCGCCGGGCCGATGTTCGCAATCGGTTCGACCACGAGCGCCGCCGCGTCGACCTCGGACACCGTATCCGTGACCACCTTGCACATAAAATCGCCCAGACGGGAGCGGGGCTTGTGCAGGCCGGGTGTATCCATAAAGACGTACTGAGTATCGTTTTTGTTCAAAAGGCCGGTGATGCGCGTGCGCGTCGTCTGCGGTTTATTGGAAACGATGGCGACCTTCTGGCCGACCAGCTTATTCGTCAGCGTTGATTTGCCGACGTTTGGCCGGCCCACGATCGAAACGACCGCTGTTTTGGTAATTTTCATTGTATTCTCCCATATTTAAAAATAAAAAGCAGGGCAAACGGCACGGATACGACCACCGCCCCGGCCGCCCACGGGCGGGCGCCTAAGTACGCAAGCGCTTCACTGAGCAGACCCTCGCCAAGGAACAGCACAAGGCCGATGATCGCGCATGCGGCCGCGCACACAAAAACGGCCGCCGCCGCGATATCCTTCGCGTTGCGTACCATTTGGTCGTAGCCGCTTGTCTGCTTATCGCAAAGGCGTTCAATGGCGGTGTTCATCAGCTCCGCCCCCATGGTCAGCCCAAAGCAAATGCAGAGAATCGCCCCCTCGGCCGTGGTGGCGCGCCCGATCAGCGCGAACAGGGTCACATAAAGCGCGGCGACCATGTGCACGCGAAAGTTGCGTTCGCTGTGGATGCAGAGCGCCAGACCGCGAAAAGCGTTTAAAAAGCTTTCATGCAGCTTTCGGATTTCCTTTTTCATATCGCTCACCTGCTCAGCCCCAGAAAGGCGAGGCTCAACTCCTCCTTCTCGCGCATCAGCCGGGTGTCTTCCTCATTCCGCTCGTGGTCATAGCCGAGCAGGTGCAGCACGGAATGCGTGGTCAGGTAGCCGCATTCCCGCGCGGGCGAATGGCCGAACGTTTCCGCCTGCTCCACCGCGCGCGTATAACACAGCATCATATCGCCCAGCATGACGCAGCCGGTGCCGGGATCGGTCTCCAGATTTTCCTGCGGCGCACCGTTCAGAAACTCGTACATCGGAAACGAGAGCACATCGGTCACGGTATCCTTTTCGCGGTATTCGCGGTTGACCTCGCGGATGGTTTCCGCGTCCACCACGGTCACATCGATCGCGGCCGCAAACGGCACCTGCTCGCTTTCGAGCACGCGCTTGGCGCAGGTTTCGATCAACTCCCGCACCTGCTCTTCTTCCTGCACCGCCGTTTCAAAAGCCACGCTGATTTGATATACCATATCTGTAACCCCCAAAGATAGTATGGCTATTATACCACAGCGGCAAGCAATTCCGAAGAGTCAAAACGCATCTAAGCGCCGCTGATGGTATAATGAATTTAATCCGGGTATAGTAGCCGTTTTGCGGCTATTATACCACAGCGGCAAGGCAAACGTGAGGTCTCGTGCATCCGATAGGCGCCGCTGGCGGTATAATTGATTGAATCCGAGTATAATAGGTGCTTTGCACCTATTATACCGCATTTTCCCCGTTTTTTGAATACCTGAGCCGCCGAAAAATAAAAAAAGACGGTCCGGCCTAAAATGATTTGCGCCCTCTATGAGAGACAGTGAAAGCAGCTGTCAACATGGAGGGCGCATATCAAAGCATGCCGTTCCGTGCCGCTATTCCTTTTTTACATCCCCATACAGGCGGTTGGTACCTATTGAAAGCGATATTCCCCTTGCGAATCCCGCTTCAGCAGCTATTTTTCCTTTTCCATAATAAAGGATTGCAAACTTCTTTGGCATCCGTTTTTTTCGTAGAACGATTCTAACCCCGGCTGTGCGCCAAAATATAGCATAGTCGGTGTGTGAGCCTTGGCAAGCCGGAGCAGCTCGCTGCCAACACCTTGCTTCCGATATGCCGGAAGAACGAGCAGCTCCGTTATGGTTCCGAAATAATAACCGTCTGTAAGGATTCGCAGACATCCCACAAGAACGTTTTCATCATAAGCGCAGATATTCAATGTTTTCGATAACGCGACTTGTGTTTTCTCCACATCATAATTCCCCGGCCATATTTGATTGACAAAAGGGATAAACGCCGACGCGCTCATTTCGCTGTCATTCACTTTATATTCCATATTTGTTGATACCTCTACGGCTTCGGTCCGGTCAGTTCACCTAATCAGCCGCCCCTCAAGCAAAGCGTTTACGTGATCAGTCTATTGCGACTCGTCCGACACGGAAAATTTGCAGTCGAGTTCGCAACTATTTTAATCTCCGCCCACGCAAATGTCAAATAACGAGAACCGCTTATTAAGACCAACCGCTCCGTCAATTTACGCATAGCGAGTGAAATTGTAACCAAGCTGCTATTGCTGTTTTTCATAACGGTGATATAATGGCTGTATCATAAATTGCAGTGTATATATAAGCCCCGCCATTCGTCCGTAACAGAAAAGAGGGCTGTTTTCCATGGTTGCTGTGAAAAATAAACGGCGCATTTGTGTGATCTTTGTGCTGCTTCCGTGCGCGCTGCTGTTCTTCCTCATCGTTTCCGCCATGCTCCCCGACGGCGCCACGCCGGAGGATGCGCTGCGCGGCTATACCGCGCGCCACGCGGAAAACCGCGGCCCCGGCGAAATCGTGCGGGAGGAGCTTCACGCCCCGTACGAGGTGCTTTTCTATTACGACGATCAGGGTCTGTTGAGCTGCGCGTTTTTACAGTGTCAGCTATGGGGCTACAATGTGGCCGCGATCGCGCCGGGCATCCGTCCGGCCGTGCCGCACGAGCTGAAAGAGGACGAGCAAAGCATCACCCTGAGCGAATGCTATTTGCCGGAGGTACGGCTTCGCGTCACGCTAGGCCGCGTGAACAGCGGCGCGGCGGAAACCGTTACGCATGGCGAACAGGACATGAGCATTTTTTCCTACCGCAACTGCCGCATTCTGTACGATATCGGCGCAGAGACCGAAGCGGAGCCCTACCGCGTGTACGACGCGCAAGGAAGACTGTTGGACGATCTGACGGTATGATCATAAACGCAAAGAGCGTCCGGCGTAAAATCGCCGGACGCTCTTTTGTTATTTTCCCTTGGCGTGGCGCGTATATAGCGCCGGATGCGTCGGCTTCTTGGACGGAGCCGTGCTTTTGCGGGCCGCCGCGTGCTGCTCAAACGCCTTGACGATCTGCGCGACCAGCTTATGGCGGATCACATCGCCGCCGGAGAGACGGATCACCGCGATATCGTCCATACCGGAGAGTATCTCCGCGCACTCGCGCAGGCCGGAATCGCGCGGATCGGGCAGGTCGATCTGCGTGATATCGCCGGTGAGCACCATTTTCGAGCCCTCGCCCAGACGCGTCAGGATCATGATATGGGAGGAGAGCATCATATTCTGGCATTCATCCGCGATGACAAAGCTGTTTTTCAGCGTGCGCCCGCGCATATAGGCGAGCGGCGCGATCTCGATCACGCCGGTTTCCAAATAGCGGCCCATCGTATCGCGGCCAAGAAGTTCCTCCAGCGCGTCGTACAGCGGACGGAGATAGGGATCGACTTTATTTTGCAGGTCGCCCGGCAAAAAGCCCAGCTTTTCGCCCGCCTCTACCGCGGGGCGGCAAAGCACGATTTTTGCCACCTTTTTCGCCTTGAGCGCCGCGACGGCCACCGCTACCGCAAGGTAGGTCTTGCCTGTGCCGGCGGGGCCGATGCTGATGGTAACGGTATTGTTCCGCAGCGCTTCCACATATTTTTTCTGGCCGACCGTGCGGCACTTGATCGGCGCGCCGTTATAGGATACCGCGATCGTATCGCGCATGGCCTCCACCGCCGCATCCGACGAGCCGGTGCGGACGAAATCCAGCGCGCGGTCAACCGCGAACTCGCCCAGCGTTTCGCCCTGCTCGCCCATGCGGTTCAGCGTGCGAAGCGTTTCCACCGCCGTTTTAACGGCGGCCACGTCCTCGCCCGAAAGCTCCACCATGCCCTCGCGCGTGAGCAGAGAAACGCCAAGCTCGTTTTCCAGCTTTTTTACGTTCTGATCGTTCACGCCGAACAGTTCCTGCATGGTCCCAACGTCTAAATCAATTCTTTCCTTATACAACCGTTATTTTCCTCCTGCGCGCTTCAATTACGGCGCATCCTCGCTGGGTGCGGGCGGTGTTTCGGGGATTACGCTGTCATCGAGCGCTTCCGCGCCGATCTGCTCTATCGCCTGCGCCTGCAAATGCAGGGTGACCGCACCGTCCCGCTCGTCAAACGACTGGCGCTCGCCGGTGATCGTTCCCTGCATGCCCGCTTCCAACCGCGCGAGCACGCGCGCCGCCATATCGGCGGCCGCGTCCTCCGCGGCGGCCGCTTCCGGCTGCCGCTCGTAATACACATACGTCTGCCGGACGAGCGACACCGGGAATACCACGCTGTCCGACAGCCACGCCGTTTTTGTTTCTATTATTTTATCACAACTTCCCCCTGCAATTCCACTACCAAAATACAAATTTAGCCGGTGCGAGCCAAAAACCAGCGCATACTGCTTTTTCACCTTGCCGGTATAGGTCTTTTTTTCCGTTTGCAGCGCGCGCCGGGTATCCACATCATAGGTGGTGTGCGCCATGATTTCACCGCGCGCGTGGGTCAAATGATAGCCGCCGGTTTCGGTCGTGGGCGGCACTAGGCCGCTCACCAGCGTGTCCCCCACCGCGACCGCGTCGCCGGGACGAACGAGCGGCGCGCCCTGCCAAACGTTCATTTGCTCCACCACGCCGTCCCGCGTGGCGACAACCTTGACCACCGCGTCCTCATCCAGCATTTCCGGCTTCATGACCGAGCCGGTCGCCTCGATTGTCAGCCGGTTTCCGCTGATATTGAGCGACAAAAACGATAATTCGGGCACTTGCTGCATCACGCGCCACCGGATCTGTTTGACATTCATGCCCTTCGACGCGCCGATGCGCACCCCCTCGCGCTCGAGCGCCTCCATGACCGCGGCGCGCGGCAAGGCGGGGTCGATATGCGGCTCGATCGCCCAAACGCGGGTGATCATCAGCCAACATAGCGCGGCGAACAGAACAAAGCCGCCCCACAGCACGGTGCGCGGCCGCAAGCGCGCCGCCAAAAACGGCACGCCCGCCTTTTGAGCGATATGTACGCGGCAGCCCGTGCGCCCCATGAAGCGCCGCAGCGCGCGAAAATCCTCCACCGATATAAAACAAGTCAGCTCGTTCCATGCGGTGCGCCGCATCCGGCGCAGGGTCAGCTCATGCGACGCGCAGACGTTTAAAAAGCGTGTCAGGCTCGCGCCCGTCACCCGAAGGCGTACCTGTCCCCGCGCAAGATGCAGCCACCGCGAAACCATATCTTTTCCCTCCTTTTGTTTTCCGTCCCGCTAGGCGAGGCTGCGATATTCGACCGAAACGATCGTACCCGTCACCGCCAGCTCATCAAGCGAAAGCGCGTTCAGCGTCAGCGAATCGCCGAGGATGCGCACCTCGCAGTCCTTGCATTTGACGCGGAGCAGAGTATCGTCGTATTCTAAAATGCCCCTATGGTTTTCCACCACGACGCGGCAGTTTCCGATGATCTCCACGCGGGGCCGGTCACCGCGCAGATCCTCAAAAAGCTGCGGCGCGCCCGCCCCAAAGCCCTCGTATGCCATGCATTCTCCTCCGTTCGGGCTATTGTATGCGGCGGGGACATGAAACTTGCCAGACCCGCGTAGGATAGAAGCAAAAACGAGGTGAGCCTTATGCGTAATACCGGTGCGGCGCTTTTGACGGCGGCGCTCTTTTTTGCTTTTCTCCTGTGCCCCGCCGCCTGCGCCGACGGCGTGCGCGACGGCTTGCGGCTGGCCGCCGGTCAGGCGCTGCCCGCGCTGTTCCCCTTTTTCGTGGCCAGCGGCCTGCTGATCCGCACCGGCGCGGGCGCCGCCGCCGCCCGCCTTTTACGCCGCCCGCTCGGCGCGCTGTACGGGCTGCCCCCCGCGGCGGCCCCGGCAGTCGCTCTCGGCCTAATAGGCGGCTATCCGGTCGGCGCGGCCACGGTCGCCGACCTGCTCGGGCGCGGCGCACTGACAAGGGACGAGGCCGAGCGCGCCGTATCCTTCTGCAACTGCGCCAGCCCCGCCTTTTGCATCGGTCTGGCAGGGCTGGCGCTCACCGGCAGCGCGCAGACCGGGGCGGCGCTGTACCTGATCCATCTGGCCGCCGCCCTTCTGGCCGGATTGGTCGCGGCGCACGGCGGCGCGCCGCGCGAAACCGGCGGCGCCCTTCGCCCCACCGCGCCGGAAGCCTTTGCCCCCGCCTTTTGCGGCGCGGTGCAGAGCGCCGCGCAGACCGCGCTGACCGTCACCGCGTTTTTGGTCGTTTTCTCCATTTTGCTGCGGCTATTGCTGCCGGTGCGCGCGCTTTTATCCGGCGTTCCCGGCGTAGAGGGTATTCTGGAATTGACCTGCGGCCTTGACCGGTTGGCGGGCTGCGGCATCCCCGCGGGGGTGCTGCTGCCGCTCACCTCGTTCCTTTTGGGCTTTGGGGGGCTCAGCGTGCACTTTCAGGTGCGCGCGCTGTTGGACCCGTTCGACCTGCGCCTGCGCCGCTTTACGCTTGGCAAAACGCTGCACGGCGTGTTTGCAGCGGCCATCACCACGCTTGTTTGGCGGCTCTTCCCCGCGTCGCTCGCGGTGTTCGCGCCCGTACCGGGAGCGCTCACGCCCTCTGCCGCGTACTGGGCCGCGCCCGCGCTTGCCGTACTTTTTGTCGTTTTGTTTCCGTTTAGGGGTGGTAAAAAAGAGCGCGATACAGTATAATGGGTATATTCACACATTTTAAGGAGTGACCCGCATGTCGCTGAAAAAGCTGATGCGTAAGGATATCGAACCACGCTGTACATACTGCCAATACGGCACGCCGCTTTCGGGCGGCGACAAGCTCACCTGCCGCCGCCATGGCGTGGTCGCGGCTGATTTTCACTGCCGCTCGTTCCGCTATGACCCTTTGCGCCGCACGCCGCCGCGCCCCGCGGCCATTCGCGGCCATTTCACCCACGCTGATTTTTCTCTGGGAGACGACTCATGAACCGTAATTTGTTGAAACGCGCGGGCGCTTTTCTGCTGCTCGCCTTGTTGCTTTGCGCCTATTTACCGCCCGCCTTCGCCGCGCCGGACGACGAGGACGAATTCGCCCCCGTATCCGACACCTCGGACAGCGGCGAAGAGGGCGATACGGCTCCCGTTTCCGGCTCGACGGACGACGGAGAAAATGAGCCGGACGCGGTTCTGGAAGACCCCAAGATCGACGCGACCGCGGCCCTTCTGGTCAACCCGAACACCGGCATGGTGCTGTACGAAAAAAACGCGGATGAGAAGCGTTACCCCGCTTCCACCACCAAGATTATGACCGCGCTGCTCGTTTTGGAAAACGCGAAGCTGGACGATGTGGTCACGGCGGAAAAAGTCGATTTTGAAAACGTGTCGTGGGACGCCTCCAACGCCGATATCAAAGAGGGCGAGCAGGTAAAGGTGCTCGATCTGCTGTATTGCCTGATGCTGCCCTCCGCGAACGAGGCCGCGAATATGCTGGCCCGCCATGTCGGCGGCTCGATCGAGGGCTTTGCCGACATGATGAACGCCAAAGCGGAGGAGCTCGGCTGCACGGGCACGCACTTTGTCAATCCCAACGGCCTGCACGATCCCAACCACTACACCACCGCGCGCGACCTGTACACCATCGCGCACGCCGCCATGCAGGACGAGACCTTTGCAGAGATCGCCAAGACCGCGGTAAAGACCATCTCCAAAACCAACATGCACGATTCACGCAAGGTCTTTACCACCAACCAGCTGATCTTCAGTTCCTATCAGCCCTGGTTCTATGGCTGGTGCAACGGCATCAAGACCGGCCACACCGCCGAAGCGGGCAACTGTCTGGTCGCTTACGCGGACCAGCGCGACAGCGAGCTTTACTCCGTCGTCCTCGGCTGCGCCGACGCGCCGGACAGTTCCACGGTAGCCAAAAGCTTTACCGAGACCAAGCGGCTGTTCGAGTGGGGCTATGATAACTTTAAAAGCAAAACGCTCGCCAAGCAGGGCAACAGCATCACCTCTACCAAGGTGCGCCTTTCCACCGACACGGACGAGCTGGTGCTCACCGCCAAGCGGGATCTGGTCGCTTCGGTGCCGAAGAACCTAGACGTGGAGGACATGGAGGCTACGCCAACCGTGCCGAAAAGCGTGGACGCGCCGATCAAGGCGGGCGACGTGATCGGCAGCATGACCTACTCCTACGCCGGTACGGTTTACGGCACCGTGGAACTGATCGCTCTGCACGATGTGGAGCTTTCCAAGGTACTTTACTATGCGGACAAGCTTGAAAATTTCTTCAAAGGCTCGGTCTTTAAAATTTTGCTTGTCGTTTTGCTGGTTTTCGTTATCCTTTATATCCTATTTAACCTTACCTTCGGCCGGATGCGCCGCCGCAAACAGCGACGCATGATGCGTTCGCGCGGCTCGCGTTACAACAGAAGACGATAACGACTTTTTAGGGCGGACAGCTTTGGGCTGTCCGCCCTATTTCTTCTTACAGTTTTGTAAGCTTGCGCACGAATGCATGACGGGAACGCGCGCAACTGATATAATAAAGCAAAACCATGCTGCCGGGGAGGCGCTGAAATGAACCGAATTTTACTGCTCGAAGATGATATCAGTTTGGTGGAGGGCTTACAGTATTTGCTCGAAACCAACGGGTTTGCGGTCGCCGTCGTCCGGACCGTGCAAGCGGCCTTCGCCGCGCTTGCCGAAAACCGGTTCGATCTGCTGCTGCTCGACGTGACGCTGCCGGATGGCACCGGCTTTTCGGTATGCCAAAGGCTGCGCGAACAAGGCGATACGACGCCCATCATCTTTTTGACCGCTTCGGATGAAGAGGTAAACGTGATCCGCGGACTGGACAGCGGCGGGGACGACTATATCACAAAGCCCTTTAAGATCGGCGAGCTGCTCTCCCGCATCCGCGCGCTGTTACGCCGCGCGGGACGACCGGGCCGCGATCCGGCCGTGATCCGCTGCGGCGATACCGCCATCGATCTGCTGCAAAGCCAGATTGTTTTGCGCGGCAAGCCGCTCGAACTGACCATCGGCGAATATAAGCTGCTCTGTCTGTTGGTGCGCAACGCGGGCCGCGTGGTCACCCGCGCGCGCATTTTGGAAGCCCTGTGGGATCAAAACGGCAGCTTTGTCGATGATAACACGCTATCCGTCTATATCCGCCGGCTGCGTGAAAAGGTAGAGGACGATCCCTCCGCCCCGACGCACCTGACCACGGTGCGCGGCTTTGGCTATCAATGGAACGAGGTGCCGCTATGAATATTTGGCGCGACCGGGACAACCGGCGCTATTTGCTGCTGCTTTTCTTGCTCTGCGTTATGCTGGCGGCCACCGCTTTGCTTTTCTGCCGGGTACAGACGCAGCGCATGCAGGCGCAGCTGGTTTTTCATGATCAGGCCGTGGCCGGCGCGCTGCTGGAACGGAATGTGCCGCCCGAAACGGTGGCTGCCGCGCTTACCGGCGAAGGGGACGCGGGACAGGGCCGCGCTTTGCTGCGGCAGCTGGGTCTTAGCGAAAAAACGCCGCCTTGGCTGCTTGCGCCGGTACGGGATTTTTCCGCGGGGCTATACCGTACCGCCCTGACCGGCACGCTGCTTGCCGCGGCGGCGCTTTGGTCGCTCGCGCTGCTGTTTTTGCGGCGGCAAGCGCGCTCGCTTCACAACGCGACCCGCGTCGTGCGGCACTTTTCCCATGGCGATTTTGATACGCACCTGCCCCGCAGCGATGAAGGGGCGCTTTCACGGCTTTACGCCGCGGTCGATCAGTTGGCGACAGCCTTGCAGGCGCAGAACACCCGCGCGCACCAGTCCAAGGAGTTTTTAAAGGATACGATCTCCGATATCTCGCACCAGTTAAAAACACCGCTGGCGGCGCTCTGCATGTACAACGAGATCATTGCGGGCGAACCCGGCAACATCGCGGCCGTAGAGACCTTTTCCGGCAAGTCCGCGCTGGCGCTTGGCCGCATTGAGCAGCTGATCGACGCGCTTTTGAAGATTACCCGGCTGGACGCGGGCAGCATTGTCTTTGAAAAAGCGCCGCACACGGCGCTTTCGCTATACCGGCTTGCCACGGAGGAGCTGACCACGAGGGCCGCGCTTGAGCAAAAAGAACTCACATGGCAGGGCGATCCTGAGCAGCCGATCTGCTGCGACCTGATCTGGACGGCCGAAGCCCTTGGCAATCTGATCAAAAACGCGTTGGATCACACGGCGGCGGGCGGCCATATTCGCGTTGCGTGGGAGCGCTCGACCCTGATGCTGCGCCTTTCCGTCGCGGACGACGGCGGCGGCGTCGCCCCCGAGGACCTGCACCATATTTTCAAGCGGTTTTACCGCAGCGCGCATGCGTCGGACCGGCCGGGCGTGGGCCTCGGCCTGCCGCTGGCCAAAACAATTTTTGAGCGGCAGGGCGGCGTTCTTTCCGTTCACAGCACGCCCGGCGAGGGAACGGTCTTTTCCGTTTCGTTTCTTACGGAACCGTAAGCCGCCATTCATCTGTTTGTAAGCTGCACCTGTTATGCTTTTCCCAGAAAAGGAGGCTAACGAGCCTATGAATACCTTACAAGTTGAAAACCTATGCAAAACCTACGGCAAAGGAGAAGCAAGGGTGGATGCCCTGCAAAACGTTACCTTTTCCTTAGAGAAGGGTGAGTTCGCCACGGTGATCGGCGAATCCGGTTCCGGCAAAAGCACGCTGCTCAACTGTATCGGCGGGCTGGACACGCCGACCTCCGGCACGATCCGATTGGACGGCGAAGAGCTGTTCGCCATGAAAGAGCAGGAACGAACGATCTTCCGGCGGCGCAATATCGGCTTTGTCTTTCAGTCCTTCCAGCTGGTCAGCGAGCTGACCGTGGAGCAGAACATCGCCTTTCCGCTGTTGCTGGACTACCAAAAGCCGGATCAGGATCGGATCGACGAGCTTTTGCAGGTTCTGGGGCTGACCGACCGGCGGCGGCATTTGCCAAGCCAGCTTTCCGGCGGCCAACAGCAGCGGGTAGCCATCGGCCGCGCGCTGGTGATGCAGCCCATGCTGATCCTCGCGGACGAGCCAACCGGCAATCTGGACAGCAAAAACAGTCAGGATGTGATCGAGCTGCTCGTGCAGGCTTCGCGCCGCTACCAGCAAACCATTTTGATGATCACGCACAACGTGGGGCTGACCTCGTCCGCCGACCGGGTGCTGCGGGTGACGGACGGCGTGCTGACCGATCTCGGCGGGGTGCGGGCATGAAAAGCTATCTATCTCTGGTGCCCATTGCCGCAAAGGTGCACCAGAAAGCGAACCGCATGTCGCTTCTGTGTATCGCGCTGGCGGTGCTGCTCGTCACGGCCATTTTTGGCATGGCCGACATGTTCCTGCGCAGCCAGCTCATTCAGACCCGCCAAAGCGACGGCAACTGGCATGTGGCGTTTAAAAACCTGAACGACGAGCAGGCCGCCATCATTGCCGCGCGGCCCGACGTCGCGAGCAGCTCGTGGTACGATATTCTGAATTATCAGGCGGAAACAGATTATTCGATCGGCGGCAAGGCTGCCGCCATCTGCGGGCTGGACGAAAGTTTTTTGACCGATCTTTACCCGGACGCGAGCATCATCGAAGGGCGATTCCCCTCGGACGACGCGGAGGCGGTGCTGACCCAAAACGCGAAAAAAGCGCTGCGCCTGCAAATCGGGGATACGGTGCGCGTACAAACGCCGAACGGCCCGCTTTTGCTCACCGTCTCCGGCTTCGCGGACGATACCGCCATGATGCTGCGATACGACGCCTACGGCGTGTTTGTTTCCACAGCGCAGTTCCGCGCGATCCGCCCGGCGGCGGACACCGGCGAAGGGCTGTTTTACGTGCAGCTTTCGGGCCGGTGCAATATGCAAAAGGCCATTGCCGATATTCAAGCGCAGCTGAGCATTCCCGATGCGGACGCGCCGCAAAACACCCGGCTGCTCGGCCTGCTCGGCCAAAGCAGCGATCCCTTTATGCTGCAAATTTACCTGACGGCCGCGGCGCTTTTCGTCTTGGTGCTGATCGCGGGCGTGATGATGATCGCGAGCAGCCTGAACAGCAACGTGGCGCAGCGCACCCAGTTTTTCGGCATGCTGCGCTGCGTCGGCGCGACGCCGAAGCAGGTGATCCGTCTGGTGCGCGCAGAAGCGCTCGCTTGGTGCCGGCTGGCCATACCCGCCGGCATTGCCACCGGCGTGGTCCTCATTTGGCTTCTGTGCGCGCTTTTGCGCGGGCTCAGTCCCTACTTTTTCGCGGGCATGCCGGTCTTTGCCGTAAGCCTGCCCAGCATCTTGGCGGGCATCGTGGTCGGACTGCTGACGGTTTTGCTGGCCGCCCGCTCACCGGCCAAACGCGCGGCGCGCGTGTCCCCGCTGACGGCGGTCTCCGGCAACGCCGACACGGCCGCGCCCGTTCGCAAGGCCGCGGGCACCCGGCGGCTCCGCGTGGATATGGCGCTGGGCGTGCACCATGCCGGGTCCAATCGAAAAAACTTCATCCTCATGGGCGGGTCCTTCGCGCTCAGCATCATTTTGTTCCTGTCGTTTTCAGTTTTGATCGCGTTTATGAACCACGCCGTCACGCCGCTTGCTCCCTCCACGCCCGACCTCTCCATCGTCAGCCGAGATCAGACCCGCGCGGTGAGCGAAACGGTTTTGACAAAACTGTCGCAAAATCCCGCGGTGGAGCGCGTGTATGGCCGCATGTTTGCTTTTGACCTGCCCGCGACCGTGGGCGGGACCGACAGTACCATCGACCTGATCTCCTACGAGCAGCACCAGTTCCAATGGGCGGAGGACGTGCTGCTGGAAGGCTCCGTGCGGCAAGCGGTGGAACGGCGTGACGCCGCGCTGACGGTATATACCCCGACCAATCCGCTCCGGGTGGGCGATGTGCTCACAGTGGAGAGCGGCGGCCGGACCCGAACGCTCGAGATCACCGGCGTGCTGTCCACCAGCCCCTTTAACGGCGCAGGAGGCTTTGGCAGTGTGCTCTGTTCCGAACAGACCTTTCAGGAACTGATCGGCGGGTCAGGCTACACGGTGATCGATATGCAGCTTGCCAAGAACGCGCAAGAGGGCGACGTCGCCGCTATCCGCGCCCTCGCGGGGGATGATCTTATGTTTTCCGACCGGCGCGCGAACAACGCGGAGGTAAAGGGCGCTTATTATGCCTTCGCCCTTTTTGTGTTCGGTTTTCTCGCGCTGATCGCGCTTATCACCGTTTTGCACATCGTCAACAGCGTTTCCATGAGCGTTTCGGCGCGGATGAAGCAGTACGGCGCCATGCGCGCCATCGGTATGGACGCCCGGCAGTTGGTGCGCATGGTTGCCGCCGAAGCCGCGACCTATGCCCTGTTCGGTATCACCGCCGGCTGCATCATCGGGCTACCGGTGCACAAGCTGCTGTTCGAGCGGCTGGTCAGCTTCCGCTGGGGCGACGTCTGGCAGCTGCCGCTCGGCACGCTGGGTATCATCGCAGCGATCGTCCTTTTCACTTCGCTGCTCGCGGTGCGCGGACCGGCTAAGCGCATTCGTCAAATGTCCATCGTCGACACGATCAGCGCGTTATAAAGTCGCTATCCCTTGGTTTGATCCGCATGGCAATCAGGCAGCATGAAAACCCAAACCACCTTAACGACTGACACACGCAATAAAAAAACGGGCGTATCGTCTCACGACGATGCGCCCGTTTTGTCACGCGGCAGCGCAGTGTTTGAAAGCTCCTGCAGGCCGCGTCAATAAGAAGGTTTTGCCCCCTATTCCCGTGAACCAAGTGTATCAGTTTTCATTGCCAGACGGCAAACTTTGCATCAGGGCAAAGAAATGCTTTGGCTCGCCGGTACGAAAGTATGCGTACCAAGCCTCTAAAGTTTCCGCTCCAAAAACACCCAAACGCTCAATTATTTGTTTCGCCCACAGCAAAGCTCCGGTGGAACTTGCAGTAATCAGGTTGCCATCCGCTACGGACGGCTCGTCTATATAAAAACTTTGCCCTTGGTAACCGGGAGAAACCATTTCGAGAAAACCCGGCCCATTACTGGTATGCGGGCGATGATCCAGTAGGCCAATGTTCGCAAGTGCAGCGGTAGCCCCGCAGATTGCACACACCGTAGCGCCTAGCGATAGAAATTCGCTCGCTTTTTGAATGATCGCGCCATGCTTTGGGGCGTTCCATGTGTTCGCGCCCGGCAACAGCAACACGCTTGTTTCACGCACAACCATATCGTCGATTAGGCAGTCGGGCACGATTGTCAGGCCGCCCATGGTTTGAATCGGCTTTTTTGAGTCACCGACCGTTTTAAGCGATACACACGGCGCGCCCTCTTTGAAAAACCGACCGGAATTCAGCTCGGCCATAACATACCCGAGCTCCCAGTCGGCTAAGGTATCAAGAACATAAACATAGATTGTAAACATTTAACTTCCTCCATTTTCATTGTTTCATTGATTTGTTTGCATTTTTATAGTACCATGTAATCGTTGACAACAGCATGGCAACAATTAAAAAGAATATTGAAAGGAGGCGGTCGGATGAAAGTGAACAGGCTTGTTAGCATGATTATGATACTACTTGACAAGGAGCGCATTAGCGCGCAGGAATTAGCCGATCTGTTTGAAGTTTCACCCCGCACAATCTACCGCGACATCGACGCTATTAACATGGCGGGAATTCCTATTCGTTCCATATCGGGCGTGGGCGGCGGCTTTGAGATCATGCAGCAATACAAAATTGATCAAAAGGTTTTTTCGACTGCCGACCTTTCCGCTATCATGATGGGGCTTTCCAGCCTTGCGGGCATGGTACGAGGTGATGAGCTGGTACACGCCCTTGCGAAAGTAAAGAGTTTTATCCCTGCCGAAAGAGCGAAGGACATTGCACTGAAAGCGAATCAAATTAACATAGATTTAAGCTCGTGGATGGGCAATGGGAACATACAGCCTTACTTAGAAATGATCAAAACAGCTTTACAGCAAAGCAAGCTGCTTTCGTTTGAATATATCGCCCACCATGGGAAAAAAACCGCGAGGACCGCCGAGCCGTATCAGCTTGTATTAAAAAGTAATCATTGGTATTTGCAAGGGTATTGCCATAAAAGAAATGACTTCCGCTTATTCAGACTGTCTCGCATGTCCAATCTACAAATACAAGAAGAGACTTTTACACCACGAGATTATCCAAAACCGACTTTAGACAGTGCGGATATTTTTGAAACGATGCAAACTAAAATCAAAATCCGTATTCATCAATCCGTGTTGGATCGGGTGCTTGATTTTTGCTCTTATGAAGATCTTTCGCCAGACGGCGATGCGTATTATATCGTTCGTTTTCCTTTCATAGAGAACGAATACCACTATGATATTCTTCTTGGTTTTGGGGATAAATGCGAGTGCTTGGAGCCGTTACATATCCGTGCGGAAATGAAGCGCAAAATCCATGCAATCGCGGCCCTATACGAAGCCTAAACGCAAAAGGCAGAAGCGCATTGCAAAAAAGACGGGACAGCCCTATTCAGTGGCTGCCCCGTCTTTTACAATTTTTTTGACCGTGAACGCTTCACTGGAGCATTCCGTCCCTTTCAGCAAGCGGCCATTTCCGCGCTCACCGTGTCCTCGCATGCGCGCATGGCGTCCAGCGTGACGGCAAGCAGCTCGTCCAGCGTCATGCCGCACGTTTCCGCGCCGCGCTCGATCACGTCGCGCGAGCAGCCGGCGGCAAATTTCTTATCCTTAAATTTCTTTTTCAGACTTTTCAGCTCCATGTCCTTCGTGCTTTTGGAGGGACGCATGAGCGCCGCCGCGCCGATCAGGCCGGTCAGCTCGTCCGAAGCAAAAAGCAGCTTTTCCATTTCGTGCGTGGGCTCGACATCGCAGCAAAGCCCCCAGCCGTGGCTGCACACCGCATGGATAAGCGCTTCATCCGCCCCGCCCTCGCGCAGCAGCTCGGGGGCCTTTTTACAGTGCTCATCGGGCCACTGCTCAAAATCAATATCGTGCAAAAGACCTACAACGCCCCAAAAATCCACGTCTTCGCCCTTCTGCCCGGCAAAATAACGCATCACGCCCTCCACCGTCAGCGCGTGCTGCAGGTGAAACGGTTCCTTGTTATACTGCCGCAGCAGTTCCCAAGCTTTGCTTCTTTCCATTTTGAAAAAACCTCCTTGCAAGTCTATACAAAACAAGTGATTACGGAAAAGCCTTTACTGTAGCCAGCTTGGCTTTTCCCGCATACGCACGCCCGCCGCAATGCCGAGCGCCGCATACATCGTCATGACCGAGGTGCCGCCGTAAGAAAAGAACGGCAGCGTCAGGCCCATGACCGGCAGTAGGCCAAGCACCATGAACAGGTTCATGAACGTTTGGAACATAAACATGCCCGCGATACCCACCGCCATGAGTGAGGAAAAACCTGTGCTGCCGCGAAAACTGACGTAAAACAAGCGCAGGATCAGCAGAAACAGCAGTGCGACGATCAACATGGAACCGATAAAACCGAGTTCCTCCCCCGCGACCGAGAAGATCAAATCGGTCCGGCTTTCGGGCACCAGTCCCATCTGGGTCATAGCGCCGTTGGTCAATCCCTGCCCGGAAAACTGACCGGCGCCGATCGCGGTCATGCCGCGCGTAGTCTGCATGGCGGTATCCGGGTCGATTGATGGATCGAACAGCACGAGGATACGGTTTTTTTGATAATCCTCCATCACAAAATTCCACAGGATGGGGATGCTTGCCACGCCAAGGCCAAGGCCAAGGCCGAGCCACTTAAAGCTCAGGCCCGCCGCGAACATCATGACCAGCGCGATCATAAAATATTGGATCGCCATGCCGGTATCCTTGGAGCTTAAAACGATCGCGCCCATCAGGATCAGCGTGTGCAGCGCCAGTATGATAATGCCGCGCCATTCGTTGATGTGTTCGCGTATCTCGGATAAATTCGCCGCAAAGGTGAAAATGAACAACAGCTTGCCGAGCTCCGCCGGTTGTAGGCTCATGGGTCCAAAATTGATCCAGCTGCGCTGGCCGTTTGCTTCGGTGCCAAAGGGGATCAGCGTCAACTGTAAAATAACGTTGAGCACCACGAATATCTTCCACCAGTTGCTCATGGCCTCCAGATCGATCAGCGACATGATCACAAAAGCCGCAAGGCCGATCATGGTCGCGATAAACTGGATGCCCACATAGCGCATCGACCCGGAACCCCGTGTGGCGCTGTAAATCAGCACCATGCCGTACGCCGAACAAATCAGCGCAAGGAACATCAGATACAGGTCGGTATTTTTTAAATAATGCTTGACCGCCTTGAGCGCGTCCATCCATGTACCTCCATATTATCTCTGAAAATATATCTGCCTTTCATCATACCACAGTTGCCGCCCGTTGGCGAGGAGCAATTTCAGCAAATTTTTTGCTTTTCCTTTTGGAAACCTGTGCATTCTGCGCCACTTTCCGGATCAGATCGCACTTTCCAAGCGCGTGCCCCTGTGTTATAATAAAAAACGTGAAAGCGGCGCGCATTTTCCGCATACCTGTTTCGCCGCTTGATAATCCATATAAAGAAGGGTGTTTTCCTATGTTATCCGATATCGAGATCGCGCAGTCCTGCACGATGAAACCGATCACCGAGGTGGCCGAGGCCGCCGGACTCAACGCGGACGATCTGGAGCTGTACGGCAAGTACAAGGCCAAGCTTGGCGCAAACGTGTGGAAAAAGCTTCAGGATAAAAAACCGGGCAAGCTTGTGCTCGTCACCGCAATCAACCCCACGCCCGCGGGCGAAGGTAAGACCACCACGACCGTCGGTCTGGGGCAAGCGCTCGCAAAGCTGGGCAAAAACGCGGTGATCGCGCTGCGCGAGCCTTCGCTCGGCCCGGTGTTCGGCGTAAAGGGCGGCGCGGCGGGCGGCGGCTACGCGCAGGTCGTCCCGATGGAGGATATCAACCTCCACTTTACCGGCGATATGCACGCCATCACCGCGGCCAACAACCTGCTTTGCGCCATGATCGACAACCACATGCAGCAGGGCAACCTCTTAAACATCGATCCCCGCCGCGTGATCTTCACTCGCGTGATGGATATGAACGACCGCAGCCTGCGCAATATCACCATCGGCCTTGGCGGCAAGTTAAACGGCGTGCCGCGCGAGGATCACTTTATGATCACGGTCGCGAGCGAGATCATGGCGATTCTTTGCCTTGCCTCCGACCTTGCCGATCTGAAGGAGCGCTTCGGCAACATTCTGGTGGCCTACAGCTACGCGGGCAAGCCGATCTACGCCAAGGATTTGCGCGCCGAGGGCGCGATGGCCGCGCTGATGCGCGACGCGATTAAGCCCAATCTGGTACAGACGCTCGAAGGCACGCCCTGCCTGATGCACGGCGGCCCCTTTGCCAACATCGCGCATGGCTGCAACAGCGTGCAGGCGACGGGGCTTGCCCTTCGCCTTGCCGATATCGCGGTGACCGAAGCCGGCTTCGGCGCCGACCTTGGCGCGGAAAAGTTTATGGATATCAAGTGCCGCAAGGCGGGCCTCGCGCCGGACTGCATTGTGATCGTCGCGACCGTGCGCGCCCTCAAGTACAACGGCGGCGTGCCCAAGGCCGAGCTAAACGCCCCGAATCCTGCGGCGCTCGAACGCGGCATTTGCAACCTTGACGCACACCTTGATAACATGCAGAAATTCGGCGTGCCGGTCGTCGTCGCGGTCAACGCTTTCCCGACCGATACCGAGGAAGAAATGGACTTTATTCGCGATCACTGCGCGGGTCGGGGCGTGCGCGTGGCCCTTTCCGAAGTATTTGCAAAGGGCGGCGAGGGCGGCCGCGAGCTCGCGGAGCAGGTGCTTGCCGTGTTGGACGAGGGCAAGGCCGATTTCCATATGCTTTACGAGGATTCGCTCCCGCTCGAAGACAAGATCCGCAAGATTGCCAAGGAGATTTACGGCGCGCTCGGCGTGACCATCGCGCCCGCCGCGCATAAGGAACTGCAAAACATCACCGAGATGGGCTACGGCGATCTGCCCGTGTGCATCGCCAAGACTCAGTATTCGCTCTCGGACGACCCCGCCCTGCTTGGCCGTCCCAGCGAATTCGTGGTCAATGTTCGCGCGGTTCGCCTTGCCGCGGGCGCGGGCTTCGTCGTCGTCGAGACCGGCGCGATCATGACCATGCCCGGCCTGCCCAAAATTCCCGCCGCAGAAAAGATCGACGTTTGCGCGGACGGCAAGATCACGGGACTGTTTTAAAAAACGATATAGACATAGAAAAATGCGCGTTGCTTTATTCGGCAACGCGCATTTTTCTATGTCTTCACGCGGCGATGACCTCGGCCGCCATTTGGAAAAAATCGTCCTTCGTCAGGTCGTCGGGCTGGTAGGTATAGATCGCGTAGCTGTTACCATCCTGCACCCACGACACACGGTAAAAGGTCGATTCTTCACGCGCCGTGTCCTCTGCGTCCCAGCCAATATTGATCTCACCGCTGTCAAATAAGGCCTGCTCCTCTTCCGTCGGCTTCGTACCGGACGGCAGCGTGATCGATCGCATGGCGCGGTACCCAACCGGTATCCCATCAATTTCGCGCGTTTCTTCAAACGGATTTTCTCCATACTGCATATCCGCCTGTACAGGGTCTACATCAAAAGAGACTTTGACCCCCGCATCATTTTGATAGCCCAAAATGATGCCCGGATAGGATTCCAGCGTCTGATCCGCCTCATCCCGCTTGTCCGTCCAGTTTTCCCAGCCTTTATAAAAGGTAAAGCCTGTGGAAAACGATTCGACGTATTTCATGCCCGGTACATTGCTCTCCGCGTATTGCTCGGTCTTATCAAAATCTGTCCACGAGGCATTCCAGCGCAAGCTGCTGGCCAAATACGCCACCTTGCCGCTCCCGATCACGCCCGCCACCGCGCCGGTGACGGCGATTGCCAGCACCGCGCAAAGCACGATAGCCGTGCGCCGCCATGTCCGCGCGCGGCCGTGACCCGCCGTTCGGGCGCGCACCGTGCTTTTCATCGTTTCGTCAAACGTTACGCCTTCCAGCGCGCCGTCGCACTCTTTTTTAAACCGGTTCATCATAATACCACTCCTTCAGCATCAGTCCCAGCTGTTCCCGCGCACGCGCCAACTGGCTCACCACGGTGTTCGTGCGCATATGCAGCAGTTCCGCGATCTCGCGCGCTTTGTAGCCCTCGTAATAGTGCAGCAGGATCACCGCGCGGTACTTGGGCGCAAGGGATAAGACCGCGCGAATCAGCGTGTCGTCCGTTCCATCCGGCGTATCGGCAAGCAGCGTGTCGAGCGCCGCCGCGTCCACGCGGCGTTTGTGCCACGGCGCGGCCAGATAGCTTTTGCATACGTTGATCGCAATGCGCGTCAGCCATGTTTTTTCCGACGCTTCGCCCCGGAAACCGCCCGCGCGCCATGCGCGGAAGAACGCTTCCTGCACCGCGTCCTCGGCCAGCGCGCGGTCGCCGAGATAGAGCGTGCACAGCCGTAAAAGCGCCGTGCCGTGCTCGTCCATCGCCCGGTCCAGATCGAACGCGCCGTCCCGCGCGGCGGCCATTGTCATTTCCTGCATCCGTTCCCCTCCTTTCTGCCTATTAGACCAATGCAAAAGGTTTTTTATTGCAGCCTCCATGTCAAAATATAAAAAAAGGGCTGTAAAAAAACTGTTGCAAAATAGAAGAGTACCCAAATGTCATTCTGAACGAAGTGAAGAATCTCGCGCAAGTGCGCGTTCCCAGCGTAAATTCCGCGCGTTCGCGCGAGATTCGTCGCTTCGCTCCTCAGAATGACAGAATTGGTAGCATTCTTCGCTTTGCAACAGTTTTCTATCCTCTTGTGAGAACTTATTTTACAGCCCCTTTTTTGCTTATGCCGTATACGGCAGCGCGGTATCCAGCCCGACCGCGCCGGTCTCCTTGTCATAGGTCACGGCGCAGTCCAGCGCCCCGGCAAGGTCGCGCAGTTTTACGTAGTTCGCACCCTCGATTTCGTAGGCGGTCAGCGTAAGCGCCGCGCCGTCCAGCGTCAAAATCTGGCTGCTTGTTTTGGCCTGCATGGCGGCCACGTCGGCGGGGCCGGCGAGCTCGCCGCCAATTGGCGTATACGCCGTCCCGCTCGTCAGCGTCACGGTTTCAGCCGCCTTGTCATAGTCTACGGAAAACTGCTTGTCCGTGCCGCTCAGCGCCTGCGCGGCGTCGCGCAGCTTCACATAGTTGTTCCCGCCGATCAGGTACGCGCGAAAAGCGGCGGGCGTATCGTCCACCGTGAAAGACGCGCTTCCCGGCACGGCGGTAACCGTCGGATTCGGCAGGCCGGGCAGCGCGGAAAGGGCGGCAAATTCATACCCTTCGGCCTTCCATTTGCCGATCAGCTCGTCCAGCACATCCGCGTCGGTTTTGGAAATAACGTGCAGCAGCACGATCGCGCCGTTATGCACGCGCGTGGAAAGGGTCTGCATGGCGTCGCCGTAGGCGGGCTGGTTGTTTTCGTCCCAATCGTGATAGGCGACGCTCCACAAAATCGTGTGATAACCGAGCGACTGCGCCCATGAAAGGCTGTTATAATTGTACGATCCCTCCGGCGGGCGGAAAAACGGATCGAGCCGCCGTCCGGTCACGGCTTGATACTGGGTCTCCAGATCGCGCAGTTCCTTCACCATGCGTTCCTGCGATACCTTCGTCATGTTCGGATGGTTGACCGAGTGGTTGCCGACCAGATGGCCCTCGTCCCCCATGCGGCGGGCGAGCGTGGGCTCGGCGTCCAAATAATGGCCCACCACAAAGAAGGTGGCCGGCACATGCCGTCGCTTTAAGGTATCCAAAATGCGGCCGGTATTGCCGTTTTCATAACCGCAGTCAAAGGTGAGATAGATGGTTTTCCGGTCCGCGTCGCCCATGTAATACGCGCCGTACTGGCGCAGCTTATCGGCGGTGTCCTCGCCATAGGGCGGCCGGTTCGCGCCGTCCCGATAGGAAAGGCCCCAGTCGGTCGCGCCCGCCGGATACAGCGTAAGCCCCAGCGCCAGCGCCGCGCCAAGCAGGCGTTTTCCCAAATCACGTGTCATGATCGTTCCCTCCCGTTTCTTTTCTTTCAGTATACTGCATGGAAACAAGCTTGACAACCTTTGACGGGTACGCTATACTGTGCTTATTCAAAATGATTTGAGGTGGAAAGATGAAGTAAGCATTCTTGTGAGGTTGTTTGGCGGGCAAACCGTTTGGTTTGTCATGCCTACCTGCAAGAAAGCTTCTTTCATCCGCCCACTGCTTCAGCGCTTCCATGCGCCGGACAGGGCTTTGCTTTCTTGCACCCGTTTGGTAATTGGAGGTGCATTTTTTATGTCTATGATTCAAATATCCGACCTGACCTTTGGCTATGAAGGCAGCGCGGAAACCATTTTCGACCATGTTTCACTCCGTCTCGACTCGGACTGGCGACTCGGCCTGATCGGCCGCAACGGCCGCGGCAAAACCACGTTTTTGAACCTTTTGCGCGGCCAATTTGAATATCAGGGATGCATTACCGCGTCTGTTTCGTTTGAGTACTTCCCGTTTCCCATCGCGAGTCCCGAACGGCCCGCGCGCGAAGCCGTGCTGCCCCTGTGCCCGGAGGAGGAAAGCTGGCGGCTTGCCCTCGAGATGAACCGGCTGGCGCTGTCCGAAGAACTGCTGGGCCGCCCCTTTTCCACGCTTTCCGGCGGGGAACAGGTGCGGCTGCTGCTTGCCGCCCTGTTCTGCCGGGAAGACCGTTTTCTGCTCATTGACGAACCGACCAACCACCTCGATCAGGCGGGCCGCGCGCTGGTGGCGGATTATTTACGCGGTAAATCCGGCTTTCTGCTGGTCTCGCACGACCGCACTTTTCTGGACGGCTGCATCGACCATGTGCTGTCCATCAACCGGGCGAACATCGAACTGACGCAGGGCGACTTTTCCACGTGGTGGGAAAACAAGCGGCGGCGGGATGAATGGGAACAAGCGGAAAACGAACGGCTGAAGGGCGATATCCGCCGCCTTGACGCGGCCGCGCGACGCGCTTCGCAATGGTCGGATAAGACTGAAAAGGAAAAGCATGTGCGGAATTCCGGCCTGCGGCCCGATCGCGGCTATATCGGCCACAAGGCGGCCAAAATGATGCAGCGCTCCAAATCCATAGAAGCGCGCAAGCACGCCGCGGCGGAGGAAAAGGCGGGACTGCTGCACAACATTGAAAGCGCCGACGCCTTGAAGCTTTCTCCCCTTTCCTACCGCGCCGAACGGCTGGCCGAGCTGCGGCAGGTAGCCGTTCGCTTTGGGGAAAAAACCGTTTGCAGCGATATCACATTTTCGGTTACGCGCGGCGCGCGCATAGCCCTTATGGGGGCCAACGGTTCGGGCAAATCCTGCCTTTTAAAGCTGCTTTGCGGCGAGGATATCCCGCACGCCGGCGTTTGCAGCCGAGGCAGCGGTCTTACGATCTCCTACGTGCCGCAGGACGCTTCCTTCCTCTCCGGCGGCTTGACCGAATACGCCGCGCGCTGCGGCGTCGACCGGACGCTGTTTCTCGCGATCCTGCGCAAGCTGGATTTTTCCCGCGCGCAGTTTGAAACGGATATGGCGCTTTACAGCGAGGGGCAGAAAAAGAAGGTGCTGCTCGCACGCAGCCTGTGCGAACGCGCCCACCTTTATATCTGGGATGAGCCTCTCAATTATATCGACCTTTTCTCCCGCATTCAGTTGGAAGAGCTGATCGCCGCGTACCGGCCCACGCTGCTTTTTGTCGAGCACGACCGCAGCTTCTGCGACCACATCGCGACCGCAAACGTACAGCTGTGAATACTTGTCTTTTTATGCGACTCGTGATATGATAAGGGAAGAAATTTTGTCAAGACTTCGGAAAGGTTCCCGTTTATGGAATATCATACGCATTCGCCCGAGCAAACAGAGCAGTTGGGCGCGGATTTTGCAAAAACGCTGTCCCCCGGCGACATCGTCGCCTTTTCCGGCGATTTGGGCGCGGGCAAGACCGCTTTTTCGCGCGGTGTGCTGCGCGGCCTTGGCTACGAAGGACGCGTCACCAGCCCCACCTTCGCTATTGCAAACGAATACCAAACGCCCGGCGGGCCGGTCGTCCATCTGGACCTGTACCGCCTGACTGATCCCGATTCCCTGTACGAGATCGGCTTTGACGAGTATCTGGACGGCAGCCGTATCGTGCTGATCGAGTGGAGCGAAAACGCAGGCGATTCACTGCCAGATTTCTACAAAACCGTGCATATTTCGTATGGAAACGACAATAATGAACGCACAGTCACGATTGGAGAGCACACCGCATGAAGCTGCTTAGTTTTGAATCCTCCGCAAAATCCGCTTCGGTTGCCTTGACGGAGGGCGGCCGCCTGATCGCGCAGGTCTTCCAGAATTGCGGGCTGACGCACTCGCGCACGCTTCTGCCGATGGCGGAAAACCTGCTGGCCGGATGCGGCGTGGCCTTAAGCGAAATAGACGGCTTCGCGGTCGCCGCCGGTCCCGGCTCTTTCACCGGCATCCGCATCGGCGTGGCGACGGTGAAGGGACTTGCCTTTGGGTTGGACCGGCCCTGCGTCGGCGTGTCCACGCTGGAAGCGATGGCCCACGGCGCACGTGCGCTTTGCGGCGATCTGTGCTGCGTGATGGACGCGCGCGCCGGGCAAGTGTACAACGCGCTTTTCCGGTGCGAAAACGGCGCGCTCACGCGTCTTTGCGACGACCGCGCGGTAAAGCTTTCCGCGCTTGCGGAAGAAATCGCTTCCTCCCCGCAAATTCTGGTTGGAGATGGCGCGGAAATGTGTTATAATACTCTCAAAGAACAGTGCGCGGGCTTGGCCCTCGCACCGGAAGAACTGCGCTGGCCGCGCGGTACCGGCGTGGCCGCCGCCGCCCTGCCCTACTTTGAAAGGGGCGAAATCCTCTCGGCCCAGCAGCTGGACGCTGTCTATCTGCGCCGTCCCCAAGCCGAACGCGAACGTTTGGCAAGGCTCGGCGCGGCACAATCGAAATAAAGGAGAGAACCGATATGGCAACCGTTCATGAAATGGATCATCCGCTCATCATGCATAAGCTCAGCCTGATGCGCGACAAAACCACCGGCGTTAAGGAATTCCGCGAGGCGACCGCTGAGATCGCCATGCTCATGTGCTATGAGGCGACGCGCGACCTCCCCCTCAAGGAAATCACGATCGAGACCCCGCTGAGCGAAGCCCGCGTCAAAGTCATTTCGGGCAAGAAAATCGCGCTGGTGCCCATCCTGCGCGCCGGTCTCGGCATGGTCGAGGGTATGCTCGAACTGATTCCCGCCGCCAAGGTCGGCCACATCGGCCTGTACCGCGACCCGCAGACCCTGCACCCGGTGGAATATTACTGCAAGCTCCCGAACGACATTCAGGATCGCGACGTACTGCTGCTCGATCCCATGCTGGCCACCGGCGGCTCCGCTGTTGCCGCGATTGACGGCCTCAAGCGCCGCGGCGTGCAGCACATCAAGCTTCTCAACCTGATTGCCGCGCCGGAAGGCGTTGCAGCGGTACAGAAGGCCCATCCGGACGTTGAAATCTTTGTCGGCGCAATCGATGAAAAGCTCAACGATCACGGTTATATTCTGCCCGGTCTGGGCGACGCGGGCGACCGCATTTTCGGCACCAAGTAAGTTTCGATTCAACACGCAAACGGTGCGGCCAAAAGCCGCACCGTTTTTATGGAGAAAACCGCTATGGAAGATATACCGCACTGGATCATGCAAACCGAGCGCCTGCGCTTTCGCCGCCTGCGGGCGGACGATTTCGCGCTGATCGCGCCGATCTTGCAGGATGAACAAATCATGTACGCATGGGAGCACGGCTTTGATTACAACGAGGTATGCGACTGGCTCGCGGACGAGCTGCGCCGCTACCGAGAGGACGGCTGCGGCCACTGCGCCGGCTTCGACCGCCAAACGGGCGAGTTGGTCGCCCTCGCGGGCGCGTTGGTAGAGCAGCTTCCCGAAGGCCCGGCATACGGCGTCGCCTATATCGTCGACCGCCGCCATTGGGGCAAGGGGTACGGCGTCGAGTGTGCGACAGCCTCGCTCCGCCGCGCCTTTTTGGAGCTTGGCGCCGATCGCGCCGTCGCGGTCATACGGCCGGAAAACCGCCCCTCCCGCCGCGTGGCCGAAGCCTGCGGCATGAAGCCCGCCGGGGAATTCATCCGCCACTATCGCGGCAAGGACATGCCGCATATCATCTACGAACTGCGTAGGCCGGAGTAAGCGGCACACGCCACCCCCCGCGTGGATCACCGAAAAAGTAGGGCCGAGTGACCTCACTCGGCCGACCAAAGACACCCAAAAGGGGCTGTAAAATAAGTTCTCACAAATGAATAGAAAACTGTTGCAAAGCGAAGAATGCTACCAATTTTGTCATTCTGAGAAGCGAAGCGACGAGACCGTAGTCTGCTATCCTTAATCTGCCGCTTAGCGGCATTTTAATGAGCGCGAATCTCGCGCGAATGCGCGGAATTTACGCTGGGAACGCGCGTTCGCGCGAGATTCTTCACTTCGTTCAGAATGACATTTGGGTACTCTTCTATTTTGCAACAGTTTTTTTACAGCCCTATTTTACGTTTGAAGAATGGCATTAAATGGTTAGAACTGGCAGGCTTGACAGCCGGAGGGAAATGTGATATATTAATATTAGAATAGTACTTCATAAGGAGCATTGTATATGAGCGGCAGGCGACAGCAAAATAGAATGGATGTATACCAATATTTGAAGGACGCGATCCAGTACTTCGACCTGATGCCGGGCGCGGTCATCCGCGAGACCGAGTTGGCCGAGCAGCTGGATGTCAGCCGCACGCCGATTCGTGAAGCGCTGATCCGGCTTTCCAACGAGTATCTGGTCAATATCTATCCGCAGCGGGGCACCTATGTGGCGCGGATCGATTTTCAAATGGCGCGCGAGATCGCGTATATGCGCCATTTGCTGGATACGGAGATCTGCCTTGATCTGTGCCGCCGCAGGCAGTCGGTTCAGGCGGAGACCGAGCAGGCAATTTACTTCATGACGCAGGCGGTCAAAAAGCATCTTCCGGTGGAGTATATCAAAAATGACAACGCGTTCCACCGCGCGATCTTCGAGCGGGCCGGGCATGAGCAGATCTGGGATATTATTTCAAATTCCCGCGCGCATTATAACCGTGTGCTGGTGCTAGATATGCAGCGCCCGGGTATTTTGGAAAAGTCGCTGGAGGAGCATCTGAATATCATGCGCTGCATCGAAGACGGCGATGAAGCCGCGCTTACCAGAATTCTCGATGTGCACCACGACCATAAGAACGATCAAACGTGGGAAATCCTCATCCGCGAGCAGTTCCCCCAGTACTTCGTGGAAACGTAATAAAAAATACCGATCGATTCCGCATTGGCGCATACGCGCTGATGCGGAATTTTTTGTCAGCTGAGCGGCTTGGTCCGCCGCCCAAGCGGCAGCTCATGCAGCACCACGGTGCCCAGCACGACCACGCCGCCCATCAGCGCGAGCGGGCCGGGCCGCTCGCCGGTGGAAAGGAATACCCATACGGGATTCATGATCGGCTCCAACACCGTGATTAGCGTGATCTCCAGCGCGGTCACGCCGTGGATGGCCTTGGAATACAGCAGATAGGGCAGGGCAAGCTGGAACGCGCCCATCAGTACGATTAGGGTGAGGTTTGTTGGCGTCCATACCGGTTTGCCGATCAGCGGCAGCATGATCAAAACAGCCAGCAGGTTGCCCCAGAACACATTGTCGAGCGGGCGGCCGCTCGGGTCCTTGCGCATGAATACGCCCATCAACCCATAGAACACGCCCGAAAGCAGCGCGATCAGATTGCCCGACATCGCGCCGCCCGCCAGCCCGTCGGAAAGAAACAGCGCCATGCCCAAAAACAGCGCGCCGATAGAAACGATATCGCGCCGCCGGATACGCTCGCGCAGCAGCAGGTGACCGGCCAGCAGCGAATAAATAGGCGCGGTATATTGCAGCAAAATTGCGTTTGCGGCGGTTGTCCGCTTGGTTGCCATGATACAGGTGCAGATCAGGCCGGTGTAGCATAGCATGGCTAAAACGCCGTACCAGCTGCGCGGCAGACGGGGACGGCCGACAAACGGAAGCAGCACGATCAGCGCGACAAGACTGCGAAAGCACGTGATCGCATAGCTGTTCCAGCCGATCGACTTAACGAACAGCCCGCCAAAGCTCCATAAAATAGAGGTGACGACGAGCAGAAGCACAGAGCGGCGATGAGACACGGCATAGGCCCCCTTCTAAAGGCATTATTAACATATTAATATATAAGTTATCGTTTGTCAAGAGTGGATTGCCGGATATAAATGAACGAAAGGGGGATTGACAACAAGCATCTTATGAATTAATATATTAGTATGCATAAGGAAGCGAACAAATACCATAGAGAGAGGTGTGCCCGCAACCAATACCACGAAGCAAGGGCGCGTTGCAAAATAAAAGGATCTCCGTATGTCATTCTGAACGAAGTGAAGAATCTCGCGCGAACGCGCGGAATAAACGTGGAAACCACGCGTTCGCGCGAGATTCTGCGTCGCTTCGCTCCTCAGAATGACAAGAATTTGGAACATTTTTTTGTTTTGCAACGCGCCCTTGCTGTATAGGTACGAAAAATCCAAAAGACGGTTTGATCGATGCAGGATCACTCTCTTTCCTCAAATACCATCCACTTTTCATTCATATAAATTTCAATTTGGCCTTCTCCGGTATATTGGTACCCATAGCCGGTGCCAAAGTTGGACTGATCGTCTGTTGCCGGGATTTCGGAGGCGCTCACAGCCGAGGTGATCTCGCCGTCCATCACGCCGCAGCGGCCGTCTATGGTGCTTTCCTCGCCTGTATCGTAGTAGAGCGCGCCGTCTACCATGACCATGGGGGCAAGATCGGATTGCCCGGCCGCCGCGTCGTCGGCAAAGGCTATCGCAAAGGCGGAGTCGATCCCGGCGGGATAGGTTTCCGTGATACCGCCATGATAGCCGATGCGGATCGTGTCGCCGGGCCGCAAGGCCGCTAAGGTTCCGACCGAGCTTTCTTCGCTGATACTGTCCGTGCCAACGCTGATCTGGTCGGCGGTGTTTCCCTCCTCCGCGCCTTCGAGCGGCTCGACCAAAACGGAATGCTCCCGCACCTCTAAAACAGTGGCGTCAAAATACAGTTTAGGGTCGGTGACCTCGCTGGTTTTATCGCCGGGCGCGCTGCCGCAGCCCGATAGTGCCAGCGCGGCTAGCGCGGCGGCGATCCTTGCGACCATTCGTTTCATAGCCATTCCTCCCACGATCGTTTGTTTGATATCTTAATAGACGAAACCGCCGCCCAAAAGTTTCCTGATTTCACGCGGCGGGTAAAAAATACCGGGCCGCAGAGAAGCAGCGTGTGCTTTTCTCTGCGGCCCGGCTGCCGTTTCCGGCTGGGAGGGTGGAAGCTTGATCAGGCGGTCTGCGCGGCTGCTTCATTTTTTGCGGCAGCGGCGACAGACCATTGACGTTCGAGAAGGGACCAATCGCGCGCGGGCTGCATGGCGGTCCAAGTTTCGTAGGCCGTCGGGTTTTCGCGTTCATAATCGTGGCCGTTGGTGGCTTCCTGCACCGCTTCGTAGTACCAAGCGTCCGGCGCGTTATCCGGCCAGTGGTTCATCTCATTCAGCATATTCTCCGCATGGGTGCGTCGGCCCAAAACGGCGTTGATCAGCGTCATGGCTTCCGCGCGGGTGATCGGCTGGTCGGGGCGGAAGGTACCGTCCGGATAGCCGTTGACCCAGCCCTTCTGGGCCGCGCGGTCGATATATTCCGCCGCCCAGTGGCCGCCGATATCGGAAAATTGATGTTCGCCAACGTAAAGCGAGGAATCGAAGCGGGCCGCGATCGCGGCGAACTCGGCGCGGGTGATCGCCTGTTCAGGGCGGAAGGTGCCGTCCTCATAGCCGTTCAGAATGCCCGCGTTCGTCATGGTCGAAATCGCGTTGTTCGACCAGCGGGACGCCGCCACATCGGGGAAAGAATTGGTTTGCGACCAGTTTTCTATGCGGGAGTCCGAAGTCAGCAGGCGGAAGAAGATGGTCGCCACCTCCTGCCGATCGATGTTTTGCTCGGGCCGGACGGGCCACAGGGTCTTATCCTCTGTTTTCTCGCCGGTGCGATAGTCCACCGGGTAACCGATGATGTATGCAAAGTGATCGTCCGAATCGAGCGCCGCGGCGAGCGGGGTTTGTTCGTCTTCAATGTTTACGGTGTTGTTATTATTGTTACCATGGTTGCTGTTGTTACCGCCGCCATTACCGCCGCCGTTACCGCCGCCGTTGCTGCCGCCGGTGGCGGTGTTTACAACGGTCAGCGTGGGCGCGCCGTCCTCGCCAAAGGAGACCGCGCCATAGCGCACCTGCACGGCGTAGCTCGCTTCGCTGCGGTCGTAGCCCGCCGGGGCGGCGGTCTCGGTCAGCGTATAGGAATAGCCCGAAGGGAGCTTTTCAAATTTGACCGCGCCGGTCTCATCCGATACGGCGGTGCGGGTCTTGCCACCGGCATCGGTCAGAGCAAAGGTCGCGCCAGAGAGCGGCGCGCCGGTACCTGTCGCTTTTTGAATGGTCACATCCGCGAGATAGCCCTGCACCCGCGGGATATCGAAACGGGCCGTGCGCTTTTCATAGTCGTTTACCGCGCCGTCGGTCATGCTGGTCACGGTGTAGGTCAGTACGGTCTCGCCGTTGGTATCGAGAGCCGCGCGGCTGACAAAGCCGTCCGCGCGGTTATCAAGCGCGATGAAATAGGTGAGCCGGTAGTGCGAGAGGGTACGGCTGCCGTTCTCGATCTCCATTTCGGTCGTATCAACCGGCGTGCACTGGGTTAAATCCCAGACAAGCGCGCCGTTTTTCTCCGTGACCGCGCGCTGCGGTACGCCGTCCTGCTCCGGCGCGCCGGTAAATTCAATATACTCGCCCATGGGATCGCTGACCGACCACGGATAAGCGATCGACTCGATGGAAGCCAGCTCGCGGAAAATGCCGCTCATGCCAAGCTGGGACAGGTCTTCATCCTCAGTGCCCTGAAAGGAATCCGCAAAACGCTCGGGATCGTCCTTATAAATGGAATTGCCCAGCGTTGCTTCGCCGTACCAAACAACGTCCAGCGAAAAATCGTCGCTTTGGGCGATCTCAGCCATGGACTCCAACTGGTCCTCGGCATAAGCCTGCCCGTAGGTGGTTTTATCTCCCTTGATCTTGCCGGTGTCCGACCAGTCGCTGTTCGCCGCATCTCTTGCATCGGCCGAGCAGCTCCAGCTCGGCTCGCCGTCGGAAACAATGATTACGTGGCGGTTTGCCGCGGGCACATTGGCGCTTGCCAGCTCGCCGCTTTGTTCGTTAAACGCTTTGTACATCATATTACGGGCCAGCAGGTAAGCGGCTTCAAGGTTGCTGCCGCTGCCCCTTGTATAGGTCAGGGGGGAGGGATCGTTTTGAAAATTCTTCTGCGTATTCGTGTTCCACGGCTCTTCGTTCTTGGTATAGTCGGTCACGGTGGTATAGAGGCTGTCGTCGTCCTGCCAATCGGAATCGACCTTCTGCCAATCCGCTTTTACCGAAGCGTCCTGATGAAAAACGCCAAGCGCAAAATAACGGTCCGCAGAATCATCCGCTGTATATTCATCCAAAAAGTCGATTACCGCTTTGCGCTCGAACCAAGCGCGGCGATGGTAGCAGTTGTAAACCGCTTGCTTGACCGCGGACAAATGAAGAGAAGTATCGGCGCGCACCGCGTATTCATCAGTAGGATCGGTCTCTTCGGATGCGAAATTGGCGTTCAACATATCATCCACATCGGTGAGAGCGCCGGTTTCTTTGGCATAGTCCGTACGGGCAGGGAAATCCTCCGCGCTTACCGACAGATCAAATTGCGCTACAACGTCGCGCAGCTCCTCCAAATCAGGGATGATCTCTGAACTGCCGTTCAGGCTCGACGATTTATCCACCAGAACAAATACCGCCGCGTTTGCAGGCAGCTCCATTTGCCGCAGATCCTCGGCCGTGGTTACATCCAACTGGATCTGAAACCGGTTTTCCTCTTCTGTGGCAAGAACCTGCTTATTGATGGAGAGCAGGCCGTTTTCCAGCGTTTCTTCCGCGGTCTGCGCGGCGCTGCTCTTAACAATCTGGCCGTTGGTCAAAGTCTCTTCGGCCGCCAGCGCATAAGCCGGCGCAAATGCCAGAAGCATTTGAAGAGATAGCAGCCCTGCCAGTAAACGATTTTGTTTCATGGTATGCCCCCCACCCTCGATGAGATGTCGCCGATACGGCGCCGAGATTTCCTTTATCATAAAATCATCTTACACCGGGGCGGTTACATATCGGTTTCTTTTTAGGCGACGCGCGTAACTTTTGTAATGAATTAGAAAAAATTCGGAGATATATAAGGGAAGCGTGCAAAAGAACCCTTCGCGCCGCTTCCCTTATATATGGTTATGGTGTGTTTATTTAAGCATGGCCTCCACGCTGGCGCGGGGACGCGCGCCCACGGCGGAGGATACGACCTCGCCGTCCTTTAGGTAGAACAGGGCGGGGATGCCCATCACGCCGAACCGGGCGGCGAGCGCGGGCTCTTCATCCACGTTCACCTTGCCCACCTTGACTTCGGGATGCGTCTGGGCGATTTCCTCCACCACGGGGCCGAGCATGCGGCAGGGTCCGCACCACGGCGCCCAGAAATCGAGCAGCACGGGCTGACCGGCACGTAATACCTCGGCTTCAAAATTACCTTCATGAACAGAAAAAACAGACATCTTGTTTCGCTCCTTTATCGCATTTGTTTTTGTTGAGATAAGGATACCGCAAAACGCCCGCCCTTTCCGTGACTTAGTCACAGTTCAGCGCAGACTGTCCGCCGCCAGCGCCGCAAGGCGCGCGCGATCGAGTATTTCGATCGTGCCCCGGGTCAGCCGGACAAGCCCTTCGCCTTGCAGGTATTTCAGCACCCGCGTCACGACTTCGCGCGCGCTGCCGAGATGATGCGCGAGCTGTTCGTGGGTGATGTGCAGCGCGTCGCTCCCGGCGAGCGCTTGCTCCTCGATCAGCAGGGCGGATAAGCGGGAATCCAGTTTTTTGTTCATCACCTGATCCATCAGCCACATCACATCGGAAAAGCGCGAAGCCATGAGTTCGTTGGTGTAAGCCGCTACGGCGAGCGATTGGTCCATCAGCCGCTTATAGGTTTCCGGCGGGATATGCCAGACCACGGTGTCGCGCTCGGCCTCCACCGTGATGTCAAAATCGATACCGCGCAGCATACACGAGGCGGAAAGCAGGCATATATCCCGCTCAAACAGGCGGTAAAGCGTCAGCTCCTTGCCGTCCTCGCTGAGCAGGTAGGCGCGCAGTTGTCCGCTCGTTACCAAGAGAAAGCCGATGCAGTCCGCCGATCCGTTGTGCAGGACCGCGCGCGCGGGGTAACGCTCCTCCCGCGCGGCGTTTTGCAGCAAACGCTGCTGCGCCTCTGTAAGCCGGTTCCAAAACGGCAAATAAGTATCAAGCGCCATGGTATCCCTCCTTGGTTTCAGAAGTGCTCCTATTCTACACCCATTGTTTACGCCGCGCAAGCGCCTTAGGCGAGGGAGAACAAACGAGATCATGCATCACGATCCCTGCATCGCGCGGAACAGATGCAAAAGCGTATGGAAACACATGGAAAAGATGAGGGTAAAAGTGCACAGAAAACCGGCCCCTAAATTGTGTTTTTCAAACAGAGTGCTTACAAATGATAATGAAATCGGCCCCATTTGTACGCATTTTTACATATGTTCAGCACTGAAACTATTGCAAAAAAGATGCATGGGTACTATACTCAAATCAGATCAAGGGAAAACGGAAAAGAACACCAAAAAGTGATAAAAAGAGGGGGATACCATGAGAAAAGTAGTCGATGATCCCCGTTTAATTTACAAATGCTGCAAGCTGTATTATGAGGAGCATATCGGGCAGCAGGAAATCGCCGACCGGCTTGGGATATCCCGCGTTTCGGTTTCCCGGATGCTGGCGGCGGGCCGGGAAATGGGCATGGTCGTGGTGCAGGTGCTCAGTCCGAACAGCCTGGAGTACAGCCGCCTCGAACAGGAGCTGGAACAGCTTTACGGCCTGAAGGAGGCCGTGGTCGTTGAAAACAGCCCGCTATCCACCCGGTTCGATCATATGACGGAGCTTGGCTCCGCCACCATCCGGCTGCTTGAAACCTACCTGCGCGACGGCGACGTCGTCGGCGTGTCCATGGGCATGACGCTGCACAACGTATGCTGTAGCCCGCGCCAATCGGCGGACAGCATCGCCTGCACCTTTGTGCCGATCCTAGGCGGTATCAGCTCGGGCCGCAGTTCGACGGTCAACATCCATTCCAACCAGATCGCGCTCGAATTTGCCCAGCTGTTCGGCGCTGAATATGTGGAATTTTTCGCGCCCGCGGTTTTTTCCGATCAAAAGATCCTAAAGGGCTTTATGAAGGAAAAAGCGATGCAGCGCATCATCCAGTATTATAAGGAGATCAAAACGGTCATCATGGGCATCGGCATCCCCAACCGCGCGGGCTCTACGATGATCAAGGCGGGCTATATCACCGCCGAACAGATCAACCAGCTGGTCGAGGAGGGCATCGTCGGCGACCTGTCGCTCCAATTCTACGACCGCAACGGTGAAACGGAACAATATCAGGCGTTTAACGACCGCGTCGCGGGCATGCCGCTTTCGCAGCTGCGCACGGTGGAAAACAAAATCGGCATCGGCAGCGGCCTGCACAAGGCCGAAGCCGTATACGGCGCGCTGCAAGGCGGTTATATCAATATATTGGTAACCGATGAGGAATGCGCGCAGCGCCTCGTCGAATTGGGAAAGGAGAAGCACCATGTCGAATGAACTGAAACTGATCTTTCTGGTGGCGCTCGCATTGTTTGTGATGCAGGCGGTCGGCGGCTGGTTCCAGATTCAAAATTATAAGAAAGCCATACGGCGCATGCACAAGCTCGGCAACGTAGGCGTCGGCCAGACCAAGGGCCGGTTTTTATCCGGCAATCTGGTGCTCGTCGCCTGCGATTCGGCAGGCGTGATCACCGGCGTCGAAGTGATGGAAGGCTTGACCTTTCTGACCCATTTCAAACCCCGGAAGGACTTTCTCGGCCATCCCTTTGTGGGCGCGAGCATCGATTCCTTTTTAGCGCTGTTTGAGACCTTTGATAAAAAACAGCGCAAGCGCCATAAGGGCTACATACAAGCGATCGAAGCGCTGGAACTGCGCCTGAAAAAGCCCGAACTGCTCGAGACCGAGCCTGTGGGCGCGGTCGAACCGGAACCCGCCCCCAGCGTTTGATATAGGAAGCGGCCGGGCTAAGTCCCGCCGCCGTCGGATATGGGGCCCCGCTCCGACGGCGGCAGGACAACGCGTGGTTACGTGTGAAAGGGTATCTCCCGCTGCCCCAAAACGCGGCCAAAGCGCCCGGACCGATTCTATATAGAATCCCGCATAGATACCAGATATAAAGAGGATGATTTTAGAAAGGGGTAACAACATGCAATTTATCACTTGGCTCGCCAACGGCTTTATGTCGTTGTTCCAAGCCGGCGGAGAGACGTTTATGGGATGGGTCACCGGTATCATTCCGATGGTCATCTGCCTGATGACGGCTGTCAACTCTATCATTAAGCTGATCGGCGAGGAGCGCGTCGAGCGCTTCGTCAAGAAGATCACGAACGTCATGGTCCTGCGCTATACACTGCTCCCGATCCTCGCGGTACTGTTCCTCGGCAACCCGATGTGCTATACCTTCGGCCGTTTCGTCGACCAGAAGTATAAGCCCGCTTATTACGATTCTTGCGTATCCTTCCTGCACCCGGTCACCGGCCTGTTCCCGCACGCCAACGCGGGCGAGTTGTTTGTGTACATGGGCATTGCCGCCGGTATCACGACGCTGGGCCTGTCGCTGGGCGATCTGGCTGTGCGCTATTTCATCGTGGGCGTGATCGTCATTTTGATTCGCGGTATCCTGACGGAGAAGATTTACCTGAACATGATCAAAAAGGCCGGACGCGGAGGTGACAACTAATGAAAGCTGTAACGATTCGTCACGGACAAGGCGGCTGGGGCGGCCCGATCACGGCGGTGCCCACCGAGAAGAAAAATAAGATCCTGTGCCTGACCATCGGCGGTATCCACCCGGTCGCGATCAAGCTGGCTGAAATGACCGGCGGCACCGTTGTGGACGGCTTCAAGGGCGGCGCGCCCGACGACGAGGTTCTGATCGCGGTCATCGACTGCGGCGGCACCGCGCGCTGCGGCGTTTACCCTAAGAAAAAAATCCTGACCGTCAACCTCATGCCCTCCGGCGCGACCGGCCCTCTGGCCAAGTTTATCACCGAGGAACTGTATGTGTCCGATGTAAAAGAAACCGACATCAGCTACGCGGACGAAGGCGCGGTCGCGGCCGCTTCCTCGGCTGCCCCCGCCGCTCCCGCCGCGCCCAAGGCCGGCGAGCCCAAGAGCAAGGATCAGGCTAAGGCTGAGATCGCCGCGATGCGCGAGCAGAAGAAGCCCGGCATCATCACCCGGATCGGCATCGGCGTCGGCAAGGTGGTCGGCAAGCTGTTTCAGGCGGGCCGCGATTCGATCGATATGGTCATTCGCAACATCCTGCCGTTCATGGCCTTCACCTCGATGCTGCTCGGCATCATTCAGGCCTCCGGTCTGGGCGATGTGATCGCCAACACCATTTCGCCCCTGTGCTCCACGCTGCCCGGCATGCTCGTGATTTCGCTGATCTGCGCGCTGCCCTTCCTCAGCCCGGTGCTTGGCCCCGGCGCGGTCATCGCGCAGGTCGTCGGCACGCTGCTCGGCGCGGAGATCGGCCTTGGCAATATCCCGGCGCAGTTCGCCCTGCCCGCACTGTTCGCGATCAACGCGCAGGTCGGCGGCGACTTCGTACCGGTGGGCCTGTCCCTCGGCGAAGCGGATGAAGAGACCATCGAACTCGGCGTGCCCGCCGTTCTGTACTCCCGCGTCATCACCGGCCCGCTGTCCGTTATCATCGCGTTCGTATTCAGCATCGGCTTGTACGCTGCATAACAATTTCCTTATCATTCAGCCGCGCCGCGGCGCATCATTACGAAGGAGGCAATCCGCATGAAGTACTGTTCCACCATCACCGGTTGGGGACCGGACGCGCTCGGCTTTCTCGAAGACGAAGAGTGCAACTTCCTCATTCTCTTTAACGAAAACGCTCCCGAGGAGCTGGCCGAGATCGCCGTTCTGCATACGGAGGCCGAATTGCACACCGATCCCGCGCCCGGCGATACCCTGATGATCTGCGGCAAGGTGTACGATGTGACCGCGGTAGGCGACGAAGCCAAGGAGACCCTGCGCGCGCTGGGCCACTGCACGCTCAGCTTTAAGGGCGGGGCGGAGCCCGAGCGCCCCGGCTGCATCATGCTGGAGGGCGAAAAGCTCACGGCGGCCGATCTTGCGGTCGGCGGTACCATCGAGATCTATTGATCCCACTGCGGCACGCCTCCAAAAGACGTACCGGTAAAAAGAAAATAGCCTGATTCGCTTGTGACGGCGCGTTTTGCCGCGCCGCCAGTAGGGGGGTACGGCTTTTTTCACCAACGAAAGCTATTTAATTACATAAATGGAGGAAATAACTATGCTTAACATGAACAACAAACTCATCAAGCGTGAGCAGGAAGGCAAAACGATCCGCACCGGTATTGTCGGCGCAGGCCAGATGGGCCGCGGCATGGTCACCCAGATGGTGCTGATGCACGGTATCACCCCGGCGATCGTATCCGATATTCAGGTACAGAACGCGGTAAACGCGTTCAAGTATGCCGGCGTGGACGACAGCGACATCGTGGTAGCCAAGACCATCGAAGAGGCCAACCGCTATATGGAAGCCGGCAAGTATATTGCCTGTGAGGACGCAAACTTCATTTCGCAGGCCAATCTGGTCGAGTGCGCGATCGACGCGACCGGCGTGCCCGACGTCGGCGCCCGCGTGGCGACCGAGTCGATCAAGAACGGCAAGCACGTGGTCATGCTCAACGTTGAGACCGACGTTGTCATTGGGCCTTACCTGAAAAAACTGGCCGAGGACAACGGCGTGCTGTATACCGGTTCCGCCGGCGACGAGCCGGGCGCCGTTATGGAGCTGTACTGCTTCGCCAAGGCCATGGGTATGGACGTTAAGGTCATGGGCAAGGGCAAGAACAACCGTCTGGCCCGCGACTGCAACCCGGATACCGTGCTGGAAGAGGCCACCCGCCGCAAGATGAGCCCCAAGATGCTCTGCGCGTTCAAGGACGGCACCAAGACCATGGTGGAAATGACCGCCATGTCCAACGCGACCGGTCTGGTACCCGATGTGATCGGCGGCCACGGCATTGCGTGCGACGTGAAGGGCCTGAACGATATGTACCGCCTCAAGGAAGACGGCGGCATCCTGAACAAGCACGGCGTCGTTGAGTTTGTCAACGGTATCGCCCCCGGCGTGTTCGTCACCATCTCCACCGACAACGAAGAGATCGCTTACCAGATGCAGTACCACTCCATGGGCCCCGGCCCGCTGTGGACGCTGTACCGCCCGTACCACCTGTGCAACCTCGAGACCCCGCTGACCGTTGCCAAGTGCGTGATCGACGGCGAGACCACCATCGTGCCCAAGGCCGGTCTGGTATCCGAGTGCATCACGGTCGCCAAGACCGATCTGAAGGCGGGCCAGACGATCGACGGCATCGGCGGCTACACCACCTATGGCTCGATCGCGACCAAGGAAGAATCCGACGCCAAGGGCTATGTGCCTTACGGCCTTGTGACCAAGGGCGCCAAGATGCTCAAGGACGCCAAGAAGGGCCAGCTGCTCACGCTCGATATGCTCGAGCTGGACACCTCCACCCTCATCTATAAGCTCCGCAAGGAACAGGATGCCATGACATTCTAAATCCCTTTCTAGTTTTGCCCACACATCAATTTCCACTCTCTCTGCGGGGCCGCGGCCGGGTGCGCTTTGCCCGGCGCGGCCCCGCGCCCTATCGATATGAAAGGCGGCGGTTTTTGCATGAACGAAAAGCAGGCGATCCGGGCGGTGTTCGTCGATCTGGACGGCACGCTGTTGCAGGGCGTCGATACGGTAACGCCCCGCACGGTGGCGGCGTTCGATAAGCTGCGCGCGTCGGGCGTTACCCCGGTCGTCGCGACCGGACGGCTGGCCTATGAGGCGGATTTCGCCATGCGCGCCATCGAGGCGGACGGCTATATGATCGCCATGAACGGCCTCGCGGTATATGATGATTACCGCACCGGCCACTTGCTGTACGAGGCGTATATGAGCGACAAGGCGGTCTCGTTCATCTTAGAGCGTCTTATGCGCGAAAAGGTATTCTTTCAGGCGTACGCGGGCAACCGCGCCTACTGTCAGGAGGACCGCGCGGGGCTGATATGCTCCTGCGGGATGGATGAAGAGCATGTCCGTTTCTTTTCCGGCACGCAAAAGACCGTTGCCGATCTGCGCGCCTATCTCTCCGCGCACCGGCTGAAGGTGAACAAGTTTTTCGTCAGCGTGGGGGATGTGTCGCAGATCCCGTTTCTGCGCGTCGCCCTGAACGCGATCGAAGGCGTGGTCACGCTGTCCTCGGGCGAGCACTATATCGAGGTCATCCCGGAAGGGGCGGACAAGCGCCGCGCGGTGCGCGCCGTGCGCGAAGCCATGGGCCTTGCCCCGGAAGAGATCATGGTCATCGGCGACAGCGAAAACGACCTTGGCATGTTCGATGAAGCGGTCACCCGCGTGGCGATGGGAAACGCCTGCGACGCGCTTAAGGCCAAGGCGAACTATATCGCGCCCAGCAACCAAAAAGACGGCGTGGCGTGGGCGCTGGAAACCCTGCTGCTCGGCGAGCAGCCCAGCCGGTTCTCCGGCCGTATCGAGATTTTGCGCGCGGAGGAGATCGAGGCTTCGCTCGAATTCAGCACCAGACAGTATCTGGCGGGTGATCTGCGGCTGCCCCAGCACCTGAATTTCCTACTCGATAAAAACGTGGAGATCGGCATCAGCGATTACGACCATTACCACTGGGAACAAGCGCATTACCACACGATCACAAGTGAATACTGCTACCTGCTGTCCGGCGAAACCAAGTATATCGATCTGTCGGACGGAACCGAGTACCATTTCTCCGCCGGGGATTTTTACATCCTCCGGCAGGATACGCCATATGTGCAAAAGTGCCGGGAAGGCTGCCGGCTGCTTTTTGCCAAGGTGCCCGGTCTGAACGACAAGGTGACCATCCGCATGGCGGAGCCGCTCCAGCAGTGGTGCGCGGACTGGGAGGCCGCGTGGTCGCCCGAACAGCAGGCGCAGCAGGACGCATTACAACAGGAGGAATGAATATGACAACACTACGCTATACCGTGACCGATCCGCTGGGGCTGCACGCGCGCCCGGCGGGCATGCTGGTCAAAAAGGCCAAGGAGTTTGGTTGCAAGGTGATGCTTGCCAAGGGTGAAAAAACAGCGGACGCGGCTAAAATGTTCGCCGTTATGGGGCTGTCCGTCAAGGGCGGCGACGAGATCGTCTTTACGCTGGAGGGCGATAACGAAGCAGAGGCCGCGCAAACGCTGGAAGCGTTTTTGAAGGAAAACCTATAATTCATGCATACACCGACGGGTGGGCCGAATTGGTCCGCCCGCCGCTTTTTTTACAAAAAAGCTTGACAAGAGGGCCGTATGCGCGGAGGATATAAGGGTAGGGAACTTTCCCGGCATGAGAAGACTGGAAAGGATGGGAACACAATGATTATTGGATTGGTCAAAGAAATCAAGAACAACGAATTTCGCGTGGGCATGACGCCGGACTGCGTCAGGGCCTATGTGGAGGCCGGCCACTCGGTGGTGGCGGAGCGCGGCGCGGGCCTTGGCTCGGGCTATACGGATGAGGAATATGAGCGGGCGGGCGCTTCGTTCCGCGCGGACGCCGCCGCCGTTTGGCACGAAGCCGGCATGATCGTTAAGGTCAAGGAGCCGATCGAAAGCGAATACCGGTATTTAAGGGAAGGGCAGCTTCTTTATACATATCTGCATCTGGCGGCTGACCGGCCGCTGACCGACGCGCTGCTGAAGGCGGGCACAACGGCGGTCGCCTACGAGACCATCACGGATGCGCGCGGCGGCCTGCCGTGCCTGATTCCGATGAGCGAGATCGCGGGCCGCATGGCGGTGCAGGAAGGCGCGAAGTATCTGGAAACGCCGTTCGGCGGGCGGGGCATCCTGCTTTCCGGCGTGCCGGGCGTGCAAAAGGCGGAGGTCGTCATCATCGGCGGCGGCGGCGTTGGCACCAACGCCTGCAAGATCGCCACCGGCATGGGCGCGAACGTCACCATTCTGGACGTCAGCGCGGCGCGTCTGGCCGAGCTGGACGATCAGTTCAGCGGCCGCGTGCAGACGCTGTACAGCAGCCGCGCCAATATCCTCGCTTCAATCGAGAAGGCCGATCTGGTGATCGGCGCGGTGCTGCTGCCGGGCCGCCGCACGCCCAAGCTGGTGCTGCGCGAGGATCTAAAGCGCATGAAGCCGGGCGCGGTCATCGTCGATGTTGCGGTCGATCAGGGCGGCTGTATCGAGACCACGCACCCCACCACCCATCAGGACCCCGTGTTCACGGTGGACGGCGTGGTGCATTACTGCGTGGCCAATATGCCGGGCGCGGTAAGCCGCACCTCGACCATCGCGCTGACGAACACCACGCTCGGACACGGTCTGGCGCTCGCCACCAAGGGCTTTGCGCAGGCGGTCCGCGACGACGCCGGGCTTGCAAACGGCGTTAACTGTTTTAAGGGCCGCTGCACCTGCCCCGGCGCCGCCGAAGCGTTCGGCCTGACGTGCAGCAATATCATGGAATTGATATAAAATGGTAAGTCGCCGCAGCGCAAAGTTGCGGCGACTTTTTTGCACATCTTTTTAAGGATAAAACCTCCAATTCGTCTTTTTATAGCTTGTGTAGTTTGTATAAAAATGTCTCACATATACACCTGTGGATTGACATGAAAGTGCAAAAACGATACACTAAAAACAATTCAAGGTATCGGAATACCGGAACGGAAAGGGGGTTGCGCGCGCCGGTCGAAAATGACGGCATATGTTCCGCCTGCTGCTGTGAAAATAAATCAGTCCCGTATAAAAAGAGAAGGGACGATAGGAGGAATTTCATATGAAAAACTCCAAATGGCGCGCTTGGGCTATGTGCCTAGCGCTTTTTTGTGGCCTTGCCGCGCCGGCCTCCGCCGGCGCTGTCGGCACGGGCGAGACCGGTACGCCGGATAACCTGCTGCATATCGCCGCGGTCAGCGGTTCGAGCGGGCAACGCAAAGATACCGGTCCGGACAAGGCGGTGGACGGAGACCGCTCCACTTACTTTTTTGCAAACGCAGATGATGCGGAGCGCTATTTATTGCTTGATTTAGGAAAGATCGTTTCGATCGAGCAGTTGGCGCTCTTCTTTTTTCGTGAATCGCCCGCGTACAGCATCCTGCTCTCAGAGGACGGCACGCATTTTGAGGAAGCGGTGACCGTATCGGATGGCAATGGCAGCAAAAAAGCGGAACGCTTCTTTTCTCTTGCCTCTCTTCCGTCCGCGCGCTATGTGAAGTTGCTTGAGCGGCAAGGCTATCAGGTCAACAGCAAGCCTTACAGCTTTGCGATCTATGAATTGGAAGTATACGGCGCGGATTCCACCACGGCGGAGGCGGTATTGGAGCGGCTCGGCGCCCCGTCCCTGTCGGATGACGGAACGATGCTGCGCCTTCCGGACTCGCCCGACCCGCGCTATCAGGTGACGCTGTACGGCTGCGAGCCCCGTCAGTTGATCGCGGCGGACGGCACGGTCAGTCAGCCGCTCCGCGATACCGAGGTGAGCGTGTTGTATCAGGTGAGCAGCCTTGCCGACCCGTCCGATACGGCCAAATCGACGCGGGCCCATACCGTGACGGTGCCCGGCGCTTATGCGCCTGGCGGCAATCAGCAGCCGAACGTGGTGCCCGGCTTGCGGGAGTGGCAAGGGGGCGAAGGCGATTTCTGCCTGAACGGCAATAGCGCTTTGGTGCTGTCCCCACAGGATGCCGTGGCGCTTGACGGCACCGCGGGGCAAATCGCGTCCTTTTTCTCGGATATGCTGAATCGTCCCATTGCCACACGCGTGGGATCGCCCGCGCCGGGCGATGTGCTGCTTCGGCTCGATCCTTCGCTTTCGCCGCTCGGTGAGGAAGGCTACACGCTGAACAGCGGCGATGTCTTTACCATATCGGCCGCCGCGCCGCAGGGCGTATTATACGGCGGCGTTTCGCTCGTACAGGTGCTGTGGCAGGATGCGGCGCATACCCGGTTCCCGCGCGGGCAGGCGCGTGATTATCCGCGTTACGACGTGCGCGGCGGCCTGCTCGATATCGCGTCGGCCTATCTTACGCCGAACGAGCTGGCGCAGCTTTCCCGCTATATGGCGTGGTTCAAGCTTAACGAGCTGCACCTTCACATCAACGACAGCAGCGCCGCTTCCGGAAAATCCGCCTTTCGGCTGGCCTGTGAGGACTTTCCCTTGCTGCCCGCTGCGGACGGCTTCTACACCGAGGAAACCTATCAGGCGTTGCAGACACAGGCCAAAGCCTATGGAATCGAAGTGGTGACCGAAATCGTCGGCCCCGCACGCGGCGCGTGCTTTGCAAACGCCGCCGAACTTCCCTTGGATGAGACCGGCGCGTTCGATATATCTTTTCCCGAAGCCTTTGATCTGACCGCCTGCTTCTTACAGCGATTGACCGATGCGTATCTGACCGGAGACGACCCGTTTTTGCAGGGCGCGTATTACGACGTCGGCGCGGGGATCTACGGCGAAGCGAACGGACCGGCGCTGGCACAGCTTGCGGATGCGCTGGCAGACCGTGCGGGGGCAGCCGGGAAGCAAGCGCGAGTCTGGTATATGAACGGAATCAAAGATATGCGGTCCGCCGCGGATATCCTGTTGTGGCCGGACGACCCGGCGGCGGCGCGAACCGCGTTTCAAACCGGCCGGGGCGTTATCGACGTTCGCCGCTCCCTGACCCAGCTTTCGACCGGCGGAAGAAACGGTTTGCCGGATCATTTCGACCTTGCCGCGCAGGTTGACCGGTATGCGGTCGAAGACCTTGCCGTGTCCGCCGGTATCTCGCCCGCCGATCCGCAAACGCGGGGCGCGATTTTCTGCCTTTGGAACGAACAGGCCTCTTTTGGCGGCGGCTATGCAGCCGTCGACCTATTTGACCGGATGAAAAACGCCGTGGCGCTGATCGCGGAAAAAACATGGTGCGGCGATGGGGACAAACAGACGGGCGCGCGGTTCGCCAGCCGCTTTGAAAAAGTCGGCGCGCGGGCGGGCAACGCCGATCCGGGCCGTTTTGTCGCCTCTCAAACAGATATGCTGGTTGATCTGGACTTTGCATCGAACGGCGCCGACCGCACGGAGAACGGCCGCGACGGCGTGGCCGAGGGGGGCGCGACGTTTGACACGCTGGAAGGTAGGCCCGCCCTCTGTCTCGATGGAACCGGCGCGTTAACGCTCCCGGTCGCTGCGATCGGTTATCCCTATACCGCCCGCATCGATATATTTTGTGATACGGAAATGTCGCCCGACACCCTGCTTTACACAGGCGCGGACGGCTCTTTTTATTGGAATGTGGAAGAGACGGGCTGTCCCGGCTATCGGCGCGGCGACTACACCTTTTGCTTTGACGGCGCCCACCTGCCCGCCGGTCGCTGGTGCACACTGGTGCTGACCGGCGACCGGAACGGTACGGCCCTTTACATAGACGGCAAAAAGCAGGGCGGCCCCATGCTGTATGACACGTCCATGCCGGGCGTGATGCGCCTGCCGGATTGTTCCACCTTTCTATTGCCAACCGCCTATCTTGGGAAAGGCATGACCGGCGGTATCGGCGCGCTTACCTTATATAATAGAGTTTTGACGGAGCAAGAGATCGCGGCGCTCACCCCAGCCTTGCCGCCGACCAACGTACCGGATACGCCGACCGAGCCCGAGCAACCGGAGCCGCCCGGCCCATCCGAACCTCCGGCCGATCCGAGCCGACCGGGCGGCGGTTCTGGCGGAGGAACCGGCGGCGGCACCGGGAACGGCCCGTCCGGCGGTATCGGCGCGGCGGCCCAAGAAACGCCGCCGGCCGAGCATACCGTGACGCTGCAAAACGGTACCAAGCGAACCGAAACCACTGAAACGGACGGCACCCGGCGCATCAGCGACCTTACGCCCTCCGGCGTGCGTATCGATACGCTGATCTCGCCCGAAGGGGCGACGAGCGCGGCCGTTACCGTGCCGGACGGCGCGCCGCCGCTTACCGTGACCATCCCGGTCGATTCGCCGCGTTCCGGGTTGGTGCCGCTGGCGCATCTGCCGGACGGCGGCGAGCGCGTGATTCCAAAATCCGCCGTATCGGAGGAAGGCGTGGCTTTTTTGTGCCACGCGACCTGCTCGCTGCGCATTGTCGATCAAGACAAAACGTTCAGCGATATGGACGGCCGAAGCTGGGCGAAGGACGCGGTCACCTTTGTCGCGGCGCGCGGCCTGTTCGGCGGCATGACGGAAACCACCTTTTGGCCGGACGGCGGAATGAGCCGGGGCATGCTTGCAACCGTGCTGCACCGATTGGAAAGCTGCCCCGCCGCCCAAGGAGACGGCGGATTTGACGATCTGGCTGCAAACCGCTATTATTCCGAGGCCGCCGCATGGGCGGCCGAAAACGAACTGATCCGCGGGATCGGTCCGGATTTTGCGGCAGACCGACCGGTATCGCGCGAACAGCTCGTCACCATCTTGCACCGCTACGCCGGAAGCCCAAGTGTGGCGGGCCAATCCTTCCTTCCCAGTAACGCGGAACCCTCTGATTGGGCGCTTCCCGCGGTGCGGTGGGCGCGGGAGAAGGGGCTGTTCACCGGGCGGCCCGACGGCTCGCTCGATCTAAAAAGCCCGGTTACCCGCGCCGAAGCAGCCGTGATGCTGGAACGGCTGGTCGTCCAGCTGCTCGCCGCGTAAAATTCCCAAAAGTATACTTTTTACGGTATGATTCGGCAGCGTTCGCGCGCGGCGGCCGTTCAGTATTTATTCACAAATCGACCGTTACACTTCACCACAATTTACCCATTGTGCGCAAATTTTTTTTGCATTGAGGCAAGTTTTTTGAGTTTCGGGGTTGCTTATTGGGGGTAAACAACAGTATAATCTACTATGTAAGGCTGTGTGAAGGCGCTGCCTAACCATATCGTTTGAAGATGGAGCCGAAGGGGCTCCCTTCGGTTCTTCTTGCGCAAAAAAATAGAGAGGTGAAAAACATGGTGTATTCGTTCCGTGGCGGCATTCATCCCGGTACCCACAGCGATCCGGGATACAAGGCCGCGACAAACACCAAGCCGATCGAGAAGCTGGCGTTGCCTGAGAAGGTAATACTTCCGGTTTCTATGCACATCGGCGCTCCGGCGAAGCCGATCGTTTCGGTCGGCGACATCGTGGATCTGGGCCAGACGGTCGCCGAGGCGGGCGGTTTTGTCTCGGCGCCGATCCACGCGACCGTGTCCGGCAAGGTCACGGCAGTAGCTCCCATGCTGCATCCAAGCGGCAACAAGATCCTTTCCATCGTGATCGAAAACGACGGCGAGGACCGGCTCCACGAATCTGTGCATCCGTATGACTTTACGGCAATGACGAACGAGGAGCGCATCGAACATATCCGCAAGAGCGGCATCGTCGGCCACGGCGGCGCGACGTTCCCGACTCACGTCAAAATCCAATCCGGCATCGGCAAGTGCGATACCATCATCGTAAACGGCGCCGAATGCGAACCCTACATCACGTCCGACCACCGTCTGCTGCTCGAGCGCCCCGAAGAGGTCGTTGAAGGCCTGAAAATGCTGGCCGATCTCATGGGCGTGCAGACTGCGATCATCGCGATCGAGGAAAACAAGTCCGATACCTTCCCGAAGCTGCAGGAACTGATGGCTTCCGACCCGCGGCTAAAGCTCTACCCCTTAAAGTGTAAATACCCGCAGGGCGCGGAAAAGCAGCTCATTAACGCCTGCACCGGCCGCGAGGTTCCCTCCGGCAAGCTGCCGGCGGACGCGGGCTGCGCCGTGTTCAATGTGGATACCACGGGCGCTGTCTACCGCTGCTTCGCGCAGGGCATGCCGGTCATCCGCCGTATCGTTACGGTTTCCGGCTCCGCCGTGGCGGACCCCAAGAACCTTGAAGTCCGCATCGGCACGCAGATCGAAAAGCTGATCGACGCGTGCGGCGGCTTTAAAGAAGCGCCCAATAAGCTTCTGATGGGCGGCCCGATGATGGGCGTGGCACAGTACTCGCTCGAAATCCCGGTGTTTAAGGGCACAAACGCGTTCCTCGCTATGTGCGGCGAAGAGGATAAGCGTGTGGAAAACCCGCAGTGCATCCGCTGCGGCAAGTGCATCGGCGCTTGCCCGATGCATCTGCTGCCCATGTACATGAACGTGTATGGCAAGGCGGATAATCTGGACGAAGCGGCAAAGTGCGGCATGATGGATTGCATCGAGTGCGGCTCGTGCGCCTATGTGTGCCCCGCGCGCATTCCGCTGGTGGCCCAGTTCCGCCTGTCCAAGGGCAAGATACAGGCGCAGCGCATGGCCGCAAAGGCCAAGGCGGACGCTGAAAAGGCAAAGGCCGAGGCCGAAAAGGCCGCCGAAGCCGAAAAGAAGTAAGGAGGGGAAAACGAATATGTATGATTTAAGTAAAGTCGTCGTCACCTCCTCGCCCCACATCAAGGCGGAGGACGACACCCGCAGCCTGATGCTGGACGTGCTGATCGCGCTGATCCCGGCGCTGGCCGTCGCGGTGTTCACCTTCGGGCCCCGTGCGCTCGTGCTCACCATCATTTCGATGGTGTCCTGCGGCGTGTTTGAGGCGCTCTACTGCAAAATAGTGCATCAGCCCGTCACCGTGCGCGATTTGTCCGCCATGGTCACCGGCGTGCTGATCGCCTTCAACATCCCGGTCGCGGCTCCCTGGTGGATGCCCGTGTTCGGCGGCCTGTTCGGCATCATCATCGTGAAGATGCTGTTTGGCGGTCTGGGCAAGAACTTCATGAACCCGGCGCTCGGCGCGCGTGCGTTCATGATGGCTTCCTGGCCGGCGCTGATGACCGCTTGGGTCGCGCCGAAAGCCGCGGTCGACTGGATCAAGAATGTCGCCGTGACCGATGCGATCTCCACCGCCACCCCGCTTGCCAACATGAAGGCCGGCCTGCTGCCGTGGGTGCAGAACGGCGCGAACCCCGCGCCCGTTACCGGCATGATGGACCTGCTGCTCGGCCAGTCCGGCGGCGTCATCGGCGAGACCTCCGCCCTCGCGCTGATCGCGGGCGGCCTGTACTTACTGTACCGCAAGGTCATTACCATCAATATCCCGGCGGCTTACATCCTCACCGTTGCGGTCATTACCTTCCTGTTCCCGATGGGCGGCCAGCCGCGTCTGGAATGGATGCTGGCGCAGGTGCTTTCCGGCGGCTTGATGCTCGGCGCGATCTTTATGGCGACCGATTACGTCACCAGCCCGGTCACCCCCAAGGGTCAGGTCATCTTCGGCATTGGGTGCGGTCTTTTAACCGTGTTCATCCGCTATTTCGGCGGCCTGCCGGAGGGCGTATCGTACTCCATCCTTATCATGAACACGCTGGTTTGGGCGATCGACAAGGCCACCCATCCCCGCAAGTTCGGCTACGCTTTAGAAAAGAAAAAGGAGGCGCAGTAATATGGACAGCAGCAAAAAAGAAGGCGGCATTATCCAGCTCGTCATCGTACTGGGCCTTATCACACTGGTCTGCGCGCTGCTTCTCGGCGTTGCCAACGGCGTGACCGAGCCGCTGATCAAAGACAATCAGGAAAAGACCCGTAACGCCGCCATGGAAGAGATCATTCCGGGCGCGCATTTCACCGATATGGAAGTGACCCTTGCGGCGGAAGACGTCGCGGCGGCCGGCGTATCGCTGCCGGCGGGCCGCTCGGCGGCAGCCATTTCGGGCGTTTACAAAGCGGACGTGGACGGCGCCGACGCGGGCTACTGCCTTGAAGTACAGCCCAAGGGCTTCGGCGGCGCGCTGACCATGATCGTCGGCGTGAACGCGGACGGCACCATCGCCGGCGCGAAGGTGACCGGCCACGCGGAGACCCCGGGTCTTGGCGCGAAGAGCCAGACCGACGACGCATGGATCGCGCAGTACGCCGGCCAGCCGGCGGACGGCCAGCTTCAGGTTACCAAGGACGGCGGCACGATCAACGCCATTACCGGCGCGACGATCACCTCCCGTGCGGTGACCGACGGCGTCAACACCGCCGCGGCGTATGCTGCGACTTTGGGTTAAGGAGGAAGCCATTATGAAATTTAGTGATCAACTGAAGGCCGGCGTCATCCTCGACAACCCGGTATTCATGCAGACCATCGGCCTTTGCCCCGCGCTCGCCACGACGACCTCGCTGAACAACGCGATCGGCATGGGTCTTGCGGCCACCGTCGTTCTGATCTGCTCCAACGTCGTTATTTCCATCCTTCGCAAGATTATTCCGGAAAAGGTTCGTATCGCGTGCTTCATCACCATCATCGCAACGTTCGTTACGCTGATTCAGATGGCGCTGAACGCTTACCTGCCGGATCTGGCCGCTTCTCTCGGCCTGTTCCTGCCGCTTATCGTTGTTAACTGCATTATCCTCGGCCGCGCCGAGGCGTTCGCGTCCAAGAACAAGGTGATGCCCTCCGCGCTGGACGGCGTGGTCATGGGCCTTGGCTTTACGTTCGCGCTGGTCCTCATGGGCTTCTTCCGCGAGCTGCTGGGCGCAGGCACCATCCTGTCCGGCTACGTGAACGGCATCAAGGGTATCGCGGTACCGTTCTTCAATTCCAATCCCATGGTCATGATGATCCTGCCCGCGGGCGGCTTCCTCATGATGGGCTTCATCTTCGCTGTGATCCAGAAGGTCATGGCTGGAAAGGGGGACAAGTAAATGTCTTTCGCATTACCCGCTTCCATGGGGATCACCGATCTCCTGTCCCTCGCTATCGCGGCGATTCTGGTAAACAACTACATTCTGGTCCAGTTCCTCGGCTGCTGCTCGTTCTTCGGCGTATCGAAGAAGACCGACACGGCAGTGGGCATGGGCATGGCGGTTATCTTCGTCATGGCGCTGGCCTCCGCGGTATCGTGGGCGGTTCAGTACTTCATTTTGGAGCCGCTGGGCCTTGGCTACATGCAGACGATCGCGTTCATCCTTGTTATCGCGACGCTGGTGCAGTTCGTTGAAATGTTCATGAAGAAGTCGATGCCCGCGCTTTATTCCGCGCTTGGTATTTTCCTGCCGCTGATCACCACCAACTGCGCCGTGCTTGGCGCCGCTATCTCCAATATCGATAACGGCTATTCCTTCATCGGTTCGGTGGTTTACGGTGTGTGCGCCGGTATCGGCTATACGCTGGCGATCGTGCTGTTCGCGTCCATCCGCGAGCGTCTGGATGCGACCGCAAAATGCCCCAAGTGCTTCGAGGGCTTCCCGATCGCGCTGGTTTCCGCTGCGCTGCTCGCTATGTCCTTCATGGGCTTCTCCGGCTTACAGATCTGGAAGTAAGGGAGGATATGAATTAATATGAATATGCAAAATGTAATCGCGGCGGTCGCGGTGCTGTTTGTCATGGGTGTCGTTTTCGCCATCCTGCTCGGCGTCGCGGCAAAGGTGTTCGCGGTTGAAGTGGATGAGCGCGTGCCGCTCGTGCGCGAGTGTCTGCCCGGCGCCAACTGCGGCGGCTGCGGCTACCCCGGCTGCGACGGCCTTGCCGCCGCCATCGTCGAGGGCACCGCGCCGGTAAACGGCTGCCCGGTGGGCGGCGCCGCCGCCGCTGAAAAGATCGCCGAGGTCATGGGCGTCACGGTGTCGGACGCGGAGCGTCAGGTCGCGCATGTACATTGCGGCGGCGGCTGCAACGCGCTCGACAAGGCCAAGTACGAAGGCTTGCAGGACTGCACCGCCGCCATGCGCGTCGCGGGCGGCCCCAAGGCTTGCGCGTTCGGCTGCATGGGCCTCGGCTCCTGCGTCAAGGCCTGCGCGTTTGACGCGATCCACATCGTGGACGGCGTAGCCAAGGTCGATACGGAAAAGTGCGTGGCCTGCGGCCAGTGCGTTTCCGCCTGCCCGAAGAAGCTGATCGATCTTGCCCCTGAAAGCAAAAAGACCCATGTCAACTGCATGTCGCGCGACAAGGGCCCGGAGGTGACAAAGGTTTGCTCCGTCGGCTGTATCGGCTGCAAGATGTGTGAAAAGACCTGTAAGTTCGATGCGATCCACGTGGAAAACAACGTGGCTAAGATCGACTACGACAAGTGCAAGAATTGCAAGATGTGCGCCAAGGTTTGCCCCAAGGGCTGCATCGAGCCCGTACCGACCGCCGAGGAAAAGGCCAAGTTTGCCGCCATGCAGAAGGCGCAGGCTGAAAAGGCCAAGGCCGCCGCTGCTGAAAAGGCTGCCGCAGCCGCTCCCGCCGCGCCGGAAGGCAAGTAATGGACTACCTCCGCCCCCGGCTGGACGACGCCGCGCTCGCACAGATGTCGAGTTTGGCGCTCGCGCATGTGGGTGACGCGGTGTACGAGATCATGGTGCGCGCCCTGCTCGCTTGCGCGGGCACACAGACCTCTAAAAACCTGCACAACCGCACGACCGAGCTGGTCCGCGCGGCTGCGCAGGCCAAAGCGGCCGCGCGCATCCTGCCGCTCCTCACCGAGGAGGAAGAAGCCGTTTTCCGCCGCGGGCGCAACGCCAAACCGAAAAGCGTGCCCAAATCGGCGTCCATCGCCGAGTACGCGCAGGCCACTGCGCTGGAAGCGCTGTTCGGCTGGCTGTACCTGCGCCAGCAGTACGACCGTGTCAACGAATTGTTTGAAACGATCGCGGAAGGGTTTTCGTAACTGCATAAAACAACGCCGCCGGGTTTGCCCGGCGGCGTTGTTGCGTCTGGTCACAATGAAATGCGCGGCGTGGTGCGGTCACCAATGTCATTCAGATAAGCTGTACTAAATTGTCATTCTGAGGAACGTAGTGACGAAGAATCTCGCGCGAACGCGCGAATTTCGGTAGGAACCGCGCGTTCGCGCGAGATCCTTCGCTACGCTCAGGATGACAAACATATCTGCTACATATTTTGTAGCAGATCCAAAATAATTCTCTGTTGCTTGAAATTCAGAGTAGACCAATTATCCAATAAGGTTCTTTGTTCCATTGTGAGGGGGAATGATTCTTCACCGCCGGCAAAAAATTGTGACAAAGTAATCCCGAATCCGTTGCATACTTTATCCAAAGTCTGTATGGTAGGTGTTTGCTGTTTTCTATACCATGTGGAAATAGTTGATTGTGATAGACCTGAACTTTTTGCTAAGTCATATTCACTCCATCCTCTATTCAAGCGAAGCCTTGTAATTTCATCCAGAACACTTTTCATTTAATCACCTGTTTGGTTCGTTCTTACGTTTATTATACTTCGCTAAAAACTTGAATTTTAGTTATTTAAGACGTATAATTATAACGTCTTAAAATGAAAAGAGGTATATTGACATGACGTTAAATAAAAATAACGACCCGTTGGCTTTAGATAGCATTTATCGCATGGCGATTCACGTCGCGCTTGACGGTGGAAACGGAGAACAATATTTCATCAAAGAAGCATATACACAGGGTGTGGATATTCCCGAAAGGCTTCGCGGCTATTACAAAACGCAATTAAATCGCTATTGGTGGCGCGGCTGGAAAATGCGGGCCCTTCGTGTCGCAACAGTAATTCTGATTGTTATACAGCTTGCATTTTGTACAGGGCTGCTCCTTGCGCAATGGGTACTATGAACTTTTCTGCCGTGCTAAAAACCGGCGCACTGTTTTTATGAACGGTGCGCCGGTTTTTTTCGGCCGTTTCTGTATGAAAAAAATTATTATGTATGCTGGACAGCAGACGGGAAAAATTATACACTAAAGGGGAAGGATACGGAAAGGGGAATGCCGATATGTATACCGTAGTAGTGGCGGACGACGAGGCGGAGCTGCGCCGGTCGCTGATTGAGCGCACGCCTTGGGAGGAGTGCGGCTTTCAGGTCGTGGGCGAGGCCGAAAACGGCATGGACGCGCTGGAACAGGTCGAGCGGCTGGCCCCGGATTTGCTGCTGACCGATATTCGCATGCCGTTTTTGTCCGGGATCGCGTTGGCGCGCGAGGTGCGCGAGATCAGGCCCGCCATGCATATCGCCTTTCTTTCCGGGTATGACGATTTTACCTATGCGCAGCAGGCGATCGAATACAACATCATCAGCTATTTGCTAAAGCCCATTTCCTCGCAGGAACTGGCGCGCGAACTGAAAACCATTTGCGCCAAAATGGACAAGCACTGGGCCGATCTGGCGCAGAGCCGCGCCGAGCGCCTGCATCCGCATGATTTTCTTATGCCGCTGCTTTTGGGCGCGGATACCGCCCTGCCGCCGGAAGCGGCGGAAAAAGATCTCGCGCGGCAGGCCGCAGAATGCGGCCTGATAACGGATGAGGAGGTACCTCCTCATTTCGTTGTTTTGGCCACCGAGATAGAGGACGGCCTTGGCCGCGTCTGTACCGACCGCGCGCATGTACACGCGGTCGAAACGATCACGGAAAAATACCTGCGTTCGGCCAGCTGTCTAATCGGCGGGCGGGTGCTCACCTTGGTCGCCGCCGGGGCGCACGATATCGGGAAGTACCTGCATATCGCGGTGAGCGAGATCACGCAGAGCTTGGAGCGCGTGGTTGGCGGGCGCTGCACGGTCGGCGTAAGCCGCGAGATCGCTTCGCTTTCCGGCTGCCACGCGGCCTACCGCGAAGCCGTCGGCGCGCTGCACTATACGTCGGAGGAAGGCGCGGGCGAAACGCGCTATATCGCCGATCTGGAGCACGCCCGCGCAATCCGTTCGGACTTTACCGAGGCCGCGGCGCAGCTGGAAGGGCTGATCAAGGGCGGTAGCACGGACCAGTTGACCGGATTTCTCGACACGCTGTTCGGCGGCTTCCAGACCGGCGCGCACGACCCGCTGGAGATCGACCTGATGATGGTGCAGCTGCTGGCCGCTGTGTGCCGCTCGATCGGCGCGGTGGTCGACCCGGACGCGGCGGGCGCGCTTTGGAGCGCTTCGCCCCTTTCCGGGCTGTCGTTCTCGTGCCGGTCGCCCGGGGAACTAAAGGAAAAGATGACCGATTTTTGCCTGCGCGCCAAAGAAGCGATCACCGATCAGTGCCGCGAAAGCGGCGAGGTCCTGTGCGAGCAGGCCATCGGCATGATTCAAAGCGGCTACGGCGACGAATCGCTCTCGCTCGGCACCATCAGCGAAAAGCTGCATATCAGCCCCAACTATCTTTCCGCGCTGATCCGTAAAAACGCGGGGGATACCTTTATCAACCTGCTTACCGCCAAGCGGCTGGATACCGCGCGCGAGCTGCTCACCTGCACCTCGCTCAAGGTGATGGAGATCGCGTCGCGCTGCGGTTATTCCGATCAGCACTATTTCAGCTATTGCTTTAAAAAGCGCTTTGGCATTTCCCCGATCACCCTGCGCAGGCAAGGCGGCGCGGAGGAAGGCGGGCAGGGATGAAGCAGAAAAAGGCCCTGTCGCTCTCTCGCTTGATGGTGGTGCTGGTCAGCGGCGTCGCGGCGGTGACCGCGCTGATTTCTATCTTCGTTTTTACTACCTTATATACGGCGGCGCTTCGCTCGAACGCCGCGACCGGCTCCGAGCAGTCCGTCACGCAGGCGGCCAACGCGATCGCCAACTATACGGCGGATACGAATAAGCTGCTGCGCCGGATCATCGGCGAGCTGAACAGCAGTGATGATTCCGAAACGCTCAGCGCGACCTTTGCCACCATGGTGCAGATGCGGGACGATCTGGCCAGTATCGGCGTTTACCGGCAGGACGGCTCGCTCATCGCCTGCTACGCGGATAACCGCCGCCGCAAGGCGTCGGTCGCTTCGCTCGACCTGACCGGGATGGAGGCGGACTCCACCGGCGTTTACATCACGCCGCCGCACGTGCAGAGCCTTTACATGGATTACTACCCGTGGGTGGTATCGGTCGCCCGCCCTGCGGAGCTGACGCGCTACGGCGGCGTGAACGCGTTTGTCACGGTTGATCTGCAATTTTCCACCATTGCCGGGTATATGGACGATGTCGGCATCGGCCAGCGCGGCTACAGCTTCATCATCGATAACGCGGGGCGGTTGGTCTATCACCCGCAGCAGCAGCTGATCTATTCGGGCCTCAAAAGCGAGGATACCCTGCCGCTGGCCGCTTTGCCGGACGGCGTGCACGCGGACGGCTCGCTCATCCGCGTGATCAAAAGCCTGCCGCAGGGGGATTGGCGCATCGTGGGCGTGAGCTATCTGGACGAACTGGTCGCCCAGCCTAGGCAGGCGGCGTTGGGGCGGATTCTGGCCGTCGTGCCGGTTGTGCTGCTGATTCTGCTCGCGATCAGTGTGCTGGTGTCGCGGCTGGTGTCGCGCCCCATCCACGGGCTTGTGGATGAAATGCGCCGTTTTGAGCAGGACGCGGCCCAGTTTGTTTACCAGCCGGTCAGCGGCACGGACGAGATCAACGTGCTTTCCGGCTCGTTCGAGCACATGGTGGTACGTATTCAAAACCTGATGGCCGAGGTAAAGAGCGAGGAGGAAACGCTGCGCAAGACCGAGCTGAAGGCGCTGCAAGCGCAGATCAACCCCCACTTTTTGTACAACACGCTCGATTCCATCCAGTGGATGTGCGAGGTGGGCCGCACGGACGAGGCGGTGCAGATGGTCTCTGCGCTGGCGCGTCTGTTCCGCATCAGCATTTCGCGGGGGGCCGATCTAATTCCCATCCGCCGCGAGCTGGAGCACGCCGAAAGCTATCTGATCATTCAGAAATTTCGCTACAAAGACCAGTTTTCCTATCGGTTTGACGTGGACGAATCGGTGCTTGATTGCCTGTGCAGCAAGATTACGCTACAGCCCATCATTGAAAACGCCATTCTGCACGGCTTTGGCGAACTGGTCGAGGATGGCGAGATCGTCATTTCCGCAAAAGCGGACGGCGCGAACGTGGTGCTCACCGTGACGGACAACGGCATCGGCATGGATGAGGCGCAGTGCCACGCTATTTTGTCGCACGACCAATCCGAGCCGGGCGGTATCGGCATCAAAAACGTGGCCGACCGCATCCGTATCTATTTCGGCGCGCCGTACGGCCTGTCGATCGAAAGCGAGCCAGACAGGGGCACGCGCGTCACGATCCGTCTGCCGCAGACAGGAAGGGAGGAACCATGATTAGGCTGAAACGCTTATGCGCCGCCATGCTGCTGCTATCGCTCGCGCTGTATGCGGGCTGCGCCGCGCCGCGGCAGGGGGTAGGGGCGCAAAAGCCCTTTGTGGCGGTTATCGTCAAATCCACCGGTTCTTCTTTCTGGAAATCGGTCAAAGCGGGGGCAAACGCCGCCGCAAGCGAATACAACTTTGGCTTTTCGTTTGACGGCCCGCTCAGCGAAGAGGATTACGAAGGCCAGAACCGGATGATCGGCGACGCGGTCGCCGCCGGAGCGGACGCGATCGTGCTTTCCGCCATCGACTTCAGCGGTACGGCGGAAGCCGTGGAGCGCGCGGCGGCGGCGGGCGTTAAGATCGTTGTGATCGATTCGGATGTGGATTCCGATCAGGTCGCGGTGCGCATTGGCACGGATAACTACGCCGCCGGCCGGGAAGCAGGATTGGCCGTGCTCGGCGGGGAGGAGAACACGCTCCGCATCGGCGTGATCGGCTTTGACGTGCACACCAAAAACGGACAGGAGCGCGAGCAGGGCTTTGAGGACGCCATCGCGGAGGACAGCCGCGCCGAGATCGTCGAAACGGTCAACACCTCTTCGGATTCCGAAACCGCCCAGAAAGCCACCCGCGATCTGTTGACCCGCCACCCGGAGATCAACGCCGTCGTCACCTTTAACGAGCTGACGACGCTCGGCGTCGGCCACGCGATCGGCGAGCTGGGGCTGGGCGGCACGGTGCGCGCGGTTGGGTTCGATAACAACGTTGTTTCAGTCGGTATGCTGGAAACCGGCGAAATCGACGTGCTAATCGTACAAAACCCGTTTGCCATCGGTTACCTCGGCGTGGAAAACGCCGGATTGCTCGCCTCCGGTAAAACCCCTTCAGCCGACCGGATCGACACCGAAGTGCGCGCGATCGACCGCGAAGGCATGTATTCCGATGAAAACCAGAAGTTTTTGTTCAGCTTTACAGAAAATCAGTAACATTTATATAGGATTTAACCAAAGGTGGTGTAGGAATAAACCAGTCGCTTTTTGTTTTCAGTAAAAATTCTAACCCTTTCAGTAAAGGATTCCATTTCTTTTTTGCCGCCCGGCCGATATAATAAAAACACAGAAAAGCCCGAGAGGCCTTTGAGAAGAAGAGAAGATTCCGTTAATTTTGAGGAGGGTTATCACATGAACACAAAAAGATGGCTGGCAGCCGGTTTGACGGCAACGATGCTGTTTACGCTCACCGCGTGCGGCGGCGACAAGAAGCCCGCTGAGGGCGGCGGCACGGAAGCCGGCGGCGACCAGCCCGCGGCAAACGATCTGTCGATCGGCGTACTGTATTACAACTACGCGGATACTTACATCGCTTCCGTTCGCGGCGCGCTTTCCGCTAAGCTCGACGAAATGGGCATCAAGCACTCCGATCAGGACGGCAACAACAACCAGACAACCCAGTCCGAGCAGGTGCAGAACGAAATCACCAAGGGCACCGAGATGCTGGTCGTCAACGTGGTCAACACCTCGTCCGACGACGCCGCCACCGGTATCGTAGACAAGGCCAAGGCCGGCGATCTGCCGCTCCTGTTCTTCAACCGCGAGGTTTCGGACGATGTGATCAAGAGCTATGACAAGTCCGCTTTCGTCGGCACCAACGCACCGGAAGCCGGCCACATGCAGGGCGAGATGATCGGCGATTATCTGCTGGCTGATTATGAAAAGTACGACCTGAACGGCGACGGCAAGATTTCCTACGTCATGTTCAAGGGCGAGCAGGGCAACGCGGAAGCGGAAGCCCGCACCCAGTACGGCGTTGAGGACGCGAATAAGAAACTGGTCGAGGCCGGCAAGCCCGAACTCGAATTCTATGACGCGAACAACTCCGATAAGTATTTGGTTGACAAGAACGGTTCTTGGTCCTCCGCTGCTTCGCAGGAATACATGACCACGATCCTTTCCGAGTACAACGATCAGAACAACAACATGGTCGAACTCGTTATCTGCAACAACGACGGCATGGCGGAAGGCGCGGTCACCGCGCTGAACACCGCGGGCTACAACAACGGCGACGCCGCCAAGACCATTCCGGTATTCGGCGTTGACGCGACGGACGCCGCCAAGGCCCTGATCGCGGACGGCAAGATGGCTGGTACCATCAAGCAGGACGCGGACGGCATGGCGCAGTGCATCTCTGATCTGGTAGCCAACGTGGCCGCCGGCAAGGACCTGATGGACGGCATCGCCGACAAGTACACGGTCGACGAAGGCGTTAACAAGATCCGTATCCCCTACCAGATTTATCTGGGCGAGTAAGCCGTCTTCCACCCGGACGCATTTGAAGCAATGACAAAAACGGCCGCTACCGCGCACGCGGCGGCGGCCGTTTTTATCCGAAAATAGGGGAGGAGCAAAAGTATGGCTAACGACGTTTTGCTGCAGATGACGAAAATCTGCAAGCAATTTCCCGGCGTCAAAGCGCTGGACGGCGTATCGCTCACCGTGAAGCGCGGCACCGTGCACGCGCTGATGGGCGAGAACGGCGCGGGAAAATCCACACTGATGAAATGCCTGTTCGGCATTTATGAAAAGAATAGCGGCACCATCGAACTGGAGGGAAAAGAGGTCAACTTCAAAACCTCCAAGGAAGCGCTGGAAAACGGCGTTGCCATGGTGCATCAGGAACTGAATCAGGCGCTTAAGCGCACGGTCATGGAAAACATGTGGCTGGGCCGTATCCCGCTCAAATTTGGCAACTGTATCGATGAAAAGAAGATGTATAAGGACTCGGTCGCCCTGTTTGAAAAGCTGGGCGTTAAGGTCAATCCGCACACGGTGATGAGCAAAATGCCGGTTTCCCAGCGCCAGATGGTGGAGATCGCCAAGGCGGTCTCGTACGACGCCAAGATCATCGTGTTTGACGAGCCGACTTCCTCGCTAACCGAGGTAGAGGTCGAGCACCTGTTCCGCATCATCAATATGCTGCGCGATCAGGGCTGCGGAATCATTTACATTTCTCATAAAATGGAGGAAATCCTCCGCATTTCGGACGAGGTCACCATCATGCGCGACGGGCAGTGGATCGCCACCGAGCCCGCGAGCGAGCTGACGATGGATAAGATCATCAAGCTGATGGTCGGCCGCGAGCTGACCAACCGTTTCCCGCCCAAGACCAACGAGCCCGGCGAGGTCGCGCTGGAGGTCGAAGGGCTGACCGCCATGTATTCCCACGTGAAGGATGTTTCCTTCCAGCTTAAAAAGGGCGAAATCCTCGGCATCGCGGGTCTGGACGGCTCGGGCCGGACCGAGGTTCTGGAAAACATATTCGGCGTTGCAACCCGCAAGGGCGGCACGATACGCTTGGATGGCAAGCAGGTACATAACCGCCGCGCCACCGAATCGATCAAGAACGGTTTTGCCCTGTTGACGGAGGAGCGCCGCGCCACCGGTATTTTCGGTATTTTGAACATTCGCGACAACACCGTTATTTCGAGCCTGAAAAAATACATGAAGGGGCCGATGCTGAGCAACGGCGCCATGCGTAAGGACACCGATTGGTCGATTAAAGCCATGCGCATCAAGACCCCGACGCAGGAGACAAAAATCCGCTCGCTTTCGGGCGGCAACCAGCAAAAGGTAATCCTTGGCCGTTGGCTGCTGACCGATCCCGAGGTTCTGCTGCTTGACGAGCCGACCCGCGGTATCGACGTGGGCGCAAAATACGAGATTTATCAGCTGATCATCGATCTGGCTGGCCGCGGCAAGGCGGTCATCATGGTATCGAGTGAAATGCCCGAGCTGCTTGGTGTGTGCGACCGCATCCTCGTCATGTCGGGCGGACGGCTCGCGGGCGAGGTGGATGCGAAGAACACCTCGCAGGAGGAAATCATGACGCTCGCGGCCAAGTACGCTTAAGGGGGAGGAAAAACCATGGGCAAACTCAATATCAAAGGAAAATATGAAGATTTCAAGGCGCTCAGCGCCGCGGATAAACGCAACTTCTGGAAGGAATGGTTCATCAGCAATTCGCTGTACATCTTCCTGATCGTCGCCGCGATCGGCATCGGCATTTATAACAACCGCTTTTTCGGCATTCCGTCCATCGTCAACATGCTGTCGCTGACGGCGGCCAACCTGCCGATTGCAATGGGTATCGCGGGCACCATCGTGCTGACCGGTACCGACCTGTCCGCGGGCCGTGTCGTCGGCCTGACGGCCTGTATCTCGGCGGCGCTGTTACAGGCCGCGAACTATCCGAATAGAATGTTCCCGGATCTGCCGCAGTTCCACCCGGCTGTTATGATCATCTGCACGCTGCTGATCGTCATGGTCGTCGGCGCGATCGTCGGCTTTGTCAACGGTTTCTCGGTTGCAAAGTTCGGCCTGCATCCCTTTATCGTTACGCTGGCCACGCAGCTGATCGTTTACGGCTTCCTGCTTCTGTTCACCAATCTGAACGGCAACTCCGGCGCGCCGATCTCCGGCCTGTCCGAACCGTACAAGAAGGTGGTAAACGGTTCGTTCCTTTCCATTGGCAAAACGCCGATTCCGAACTTTGTTTGGTACGCGCTCGCTATTGCCATTATCATGTGGTTCATCTGGAACAAGACCCGCTTTGGCAAGAACATGTTTGCCTGCGGCTCCAACCCGGAAGCGGCCAATGTTTCCGGCGTTAACGTAGCCAAGAATACGATGATGGTCTTCATCCTCGCGGGCGTCATGTACTCGATCACCGGCTTTATCGAAGCCGCCCGTATCGGTTCCAACAGCCCGTCCACCGGCCTGAACTACGAGCTGGACGCGATCGCGGCCTGTGTTATCGGCGGCGTATCGTTCGTCGGCGGCATTGGCTCGATCAGCGGTATCATCGTTGGCGTGCTGCTGCTTCGCATCATCTTCGTCGGCCTGACCTTCCTTTCGGTCAGCGCAAACTTGCAGTATATCATCAAGGGTCTTATTATCCTGATCGCCTGCGCGATCGATATGCGCAAATATTTAGTCCGCAAGTAAGGCTTAAAAAAGCAGCCCCGGAGCATACGCTTCGGGGCTGCTTTGCGGTTATAGGAGGTTCGCTGGCGCTCACAATTATATGCGCGGCAGTAGCCGCGAGGGCGGTGCGGCGCCCGCCGCGGGGGCAAGAAGGAAGGGACAACCACAATGTCATTATGATAAGGTCAGGCAAGAGAAAAAGGTAACGCAAGCACAGAAAATGTAGGGCGCGACGCCCTCGGCGCGCCGAGAGCGAAGCACCGGGATAAGTGAGAGCATCAAACAGGCTGGTACGGCCGAGCGAAGGGACATGGTTTCTCAGCAAGTGTTACGTCCCTTCGAGACGGCGCGCCGAGGGCGTCGCGCCCTACTAGCTCGGTGAATCCCTTGTTTTTCTCATGCGTTTCCCTCTTGACATCCATCCTTTTCGCTGCTCCTGTCAGGGGAAGAGCGTGCCGCCCTTTTGTTATCATTAACAAGTTGGGGAGAGCCGTACCGGGTGCCTAGGGATTCCGTGGAAGGGAGCCTTCGCACGGCCGGACCGGCCTGATTGGCGCGCCCATTTTCCACATCCCCGTCATTCTGAGCAGAGCGAAGAATCCCGCGCGAACGCGCGTTTCCGATGAGTGAGGCCTTCGCCTCAATAGGAGGTTCGCTGGCGCTCACAATTATATGCGCGGCGGTAGCCGCGGGCGGGCCGGGGAGGGGCCCCCGCCC
>NZ_JANGCE010000013.1 GCF_024462775.1 Butyricicoccus faecihominis | reverse complement strand
CCCCCCCCCCCCCCCCCCCCCCCCCCCCCCCCACGCCCCTACGCTTGTTACTTAAAGAATGCCTGCGCCTCGTCTTCGCTCCAGTACTCGGTCAGCAGGTAATCGTCGCCCTTGCCCTCAAGAAGCGGCTCTACGTCGGCGATATTGTCGTCCGTATACCAGTTCTTCACATCGTAGATGCAGGCTCTGCCGTACAGGCCGCCCAGCTTGGATTCATCGAGCTGCTTATCCTCGGCCAGATTGACCGCGATGCGCAGGCCGGACGCGACGATGCTCGGCGGGTTCGGCTGCGAGCAAACCTTGATATCCTTGCCCTCTTCCTTAAGCTTCACGTATTCCTTATAGTTGGCCGTGCCGCACTCGATAAACGCGGCCTTGGGGCACTTGCCCAGATCGGTGAACGCGGTCAGGCAGCCGAAGCCCATCGAGTCCTGCGTGATCAGGCCGTCGATCTCGGTGCCGCCGCCTAGGATCTGAGAGGTGACCTGCTTGGCGACCTGATTGTCCCAGCCGCCGCTGGTGGAAGCGACCAGATTGATATCGGGATAGTTTTTCAGCACGTCCTCGGTCGCGCGGATACGTTCGTTGTTGGCCGGGTGGCCCTCGCCGCCGTAGACCTGAATCACGTTGCCCTTGCCGTCCAGCGCTTCGCAGATGTACTTGGCTACGCGTTCGCCCCAAGCGTAATGATCGATCGAGACGCAGTAAACGCCTTCCACATCGACCTCGCAGTCGGCGGCGACGACCGTCTTGCCCGCCGCTACCGCTTCCGCCAGCACGCCGTTCAGATCGGTCGGGCTGTTCGGGTTGACCACGATGACGTTGATCGAATCATCGTTGATGAAGTCGCGGATGATGTTGGCCTGTTCGTTGGAGTCCCAGTTGGTCGTGTTGTTAACAATCTTGTAATCCTTGATACGGCCTTCGGCCTTGTACTCTTCGGCGACCGTGGTAAAGTCGTCAATCCCTTCCTGACGGAACGTGGTGCCGGCCGCGCCGGTCGAAAAGCCTACCACGATGTCGCTCGACGACGCGGGCGCATCGCCGCCCGCCTGCGCGTTCGTGTCCGGCGTATCGCCGCCCGCTTCTCCGCCGCCACCGCAGCCGGACAGCATGCCAAGGGTCATCATACCGCTCAGTAATAATGCTACCAATCGTTTCATGTTGATTCCTCCAAACTTTCTCTTTGATTTCCGAGTGTTCCGATATGCCTTGTCGATTATATATTAAATATTTTATATAATCGATTATCGGATTGTGTGTATTATGTCATTCTCCTTCGGCAAAGTCAAGGCGTTTTCTGGATGTTTTACACAAGTCACAGGAAGTTTGTAAGGTTGTTAAAAAATTAATAATCGTTTTTATATAATCCTACAAAGGGCCTTATTCTTGGTAGAAAATAACGCTTTGCCGTTTTTGCTTGACTTTTTTCCTTCCCTGACTTATGCTGGTAAAAGAAATGTCGTACCTGTCATGTCACAGGAAAGGAGTGTTATTCTATGTCCCCCACGCCCCGGCCCGCCACTAAGGAACGCGCGGCGTATGAAGCGATCCGCTCGGCAATCATAAGCGGCGGCCTTCAGCCCGGCCAGCAGGTATCCATCCGCGATCTGGCCGCGCGGTTCGGTCTGGGCCGCACCCCGATCACGGACGCCATGAAGCGCCTTGCGATTGAGGGCTGGCTCGAAAGCGAGCCCGGCGTCGGCACGCGCGTCGCCGCGCTCGATCTGGGCGACCGCTATGAATACATGCAGGTGCGCGGCGCGATCGAGGTATTGGCCGCGCGGCTGTGCGCCGAGCATATCACCCCCGAGGCCGCGCTTGATTTGGACCACTGCCTAGCGGTGGCGCGGCTCGCCATTGACAGCCGGAACTGGCTGCGCGCGATCGAGGCCGATATCGAGTTCCACCGCCTTTGCGCGGAAAAGTGCGGCAACCGCTTTCTTATGGAGTTTTATGACCGCCTGCTCACGCAGGACGAGCGCGTGTTTTACCGCAACCTGCCCGACCCGGACGCGCGCATCCAGTCGCACGCGCAGCATCAGGCGATCGTGGACGCGATCAAGTCCGGCGACCCGGCCGGCGCGGCAGCCGCCGCCCAGCGGCATACCGATACGATCTTGCAGCGCCTGCAATCGGATCAAAACAAGCATTGAACAAAAAAAGGCTGTAAAAAAACTGTTGCAAAATAGAAGAGTACCCAAATGTCATTCTGAACGAAGTGTAGAATCTCGCGCGAACGCGCGTTCGCGCGAGATTCTACGTCGCTTCGCTTCTCGGAATGACAAAATTGGCAGCATTCTTCGCTTTGCAACAGTTTTTTATTCATTTGTGAAAATTTATTTTACAGCACCTTTTTTATTCCGCCGCGGCCTGTACGGCGCGCACGATGGAATCATAGCCCGTGCAGCGGCACAGGTTGCCGGACAGCGCGCGCCGGATCTCCGCCTCGGTCGGATGCGGGTCGCGCAGCAGCAGCGCCTTGGCGCTCATCAGCATGCCCGGCGTGCAAAAGCCGCACTGGACCGCGTGCTGTTCCAAAAAGGCCTTTTGCAGCCGTGAGAGCTCACCGTCCTGCTGCAAACCCTCCACGGTGTAGACCGTTCTGCCCGCCGCCTGTCCCGCGAGGAACAGGCAGGCATTGACCGGTTCGCCGTCCACGATCACCGTGCACGCGCCGCACTCGCCCACGCCGCAGCTTTTCTTGGTGCCTGTCAAATGCAGCTTTTCCCGCAGCAGATCGAGCAGGGTCATCGCGGGATCGCAATCGATTGCAATGGCTTGGTCGTTGAGCGTAAAGCACAGTTTCATGTCGTCCCCTCCTCCCATGTTTTGCGAAGCAGCGCCGCCGTAAAGTCCGCCGCGACCGGCAGCTTATAAACGCTGGACGCGCGCTTGCCGGTCTCGCGCAGGATGGTATCGGATACAAGCGCCCCTACGCGCGCAAAGAGCGCGTCATCCGGCCTTTGCTCCAAAAGCGCCGCCTCGGCCTCTGTAAAGCGCTGGGGCCGGTCGGTCGCGGCGCCGATGCACAGCCGCGCCCCGGCAATTTTTCCTTCCCGCGCGGTGAGCAGGCACGCGCCGTTCAGCCGCGCGATCGACAGGGCGTTTCGCCGCCCGATCTTATCAAAGCCCTGCCGCGTATGCGGCGGCAGCGGCGGGATGGCAAACGAAACGATCAGCTCGCCGGGTTCCAGCGCGTTTTGGGATGCGCCTGTCACAAGCTCGGCCACCGGAACGTTTCGGCCGCCGCCTGCGCTTTGTATATGAGCCACCGCGTCCAGCGCGGTCAGCGCGGGCGTCAAGTCCGCCGCCGGGCTGGCATTCGCCACATTGCCGCCCGCCGTGCCCCGGCTGCGTATCTGCGGCGAACCGATGGAGGCCGCCGCTCGGCAAAGAACGGGAAAACGCTCCCACAGCAGCGCGTTTCGCTCGATCTCGGTAAAAGTAACAGCGGCGCCGAGCACAACCGCGCCGTTCGTCTCGCTTATCCCGCGCAGCGCCACAAGGCGCGTCACATCCAGATACGCGGCGGGCGCGCGCCGTCCTTCCCTGCGCTGTACGACCAGATCCGTGCCGCCCGCGAGGATCGCGGGCGCGTCCTCCCGCGCAAGCAGCGCAAGCGCTTGCTCCAAGCTGTCCGGCTGATAAAATGCGCTCATCCCTGCGCCTCCTTTCGCTTTTGCTCGACTGCCGCGCGCACCGTTTCAAGCGTAAAGGGCAATTCACGCAGCCGCACGCCCAGCGCGCGATCAATCGCGTTCGCCACCGCGGGCGCGACCAGCGCGGTGGACGCTTCGCCCACCCCGTGCACGCCCAGCGGGTTTTCCGCCGGCACTTCGGCCAAGGGCAGCGCGCGCACGCCCTTGGTGTCCATTGCCGTGGGCAGCAAATAGGTATTGAAATTCCGGGTCTTTAATACGCCGTTTTCCGGCTCCGCCTGTTCGGTCAGCGTGTAGCCGAGCGCCATTGCCACGCCGCCCGCGATCTGTCCGCACGCTTCGGGGTAATTGACAATTTCGCCGATATCGTGCAGGCACAGCAGGTCGGTCACTTCGATCTTGCCGGTCACCGGGTCGATCTCCACCTCGGCCCCGGCCGCACCGTAACTGAACGCATAGTAGGTATTGCCCTGCGCCCGCTCAAAATCCCAGCTGGTCCGCGGCGCGACCCATTGGCCGTGCGCGTCCGTGCGCACGCCCGCCAGCGCGCACAGCCCGGCGGCCTCTGCAAACGAGGCGAGCGTTTGCCCGCGCGCGGTCAGCATCCCATCCGCGAAGGCGATCTCCGCGGCCGGTATGCCGGCTTGCTCCGCAACGACCGCCGCCATCTCGTCGCGCACGGCCTCGGCCGCGAGCCGAACCGCGTTGCCGCCCGAAATGGTGCCGCGCGAGCCCGCGGTCGCGCCGCTGTCCGGCACATAGGCCGTGTCGACCGGGCACACGGTCACATTGGCAAGCGGCACGCCAAGCACCCCGGCGCACACCTTGGCCATGATCGCGTGCGCGCCCTGCCCCACTTCGCTGATGCTGGTATAAATATTGACGCTGCCATCGGCCTGCACCCGCACATCGGTCCCCGCCACATCCGCGTCGCGCGCGGCAGCGCCGTAGGATTCGCCGCGATGCAGGCAGGCGATGCCCCGGGCGCGGTATTTGCCCTCCGGCGTGATTTCGGGCGCGCCAAGCGGAAATTCCCGTTCCAGCCGGTCCAAGCATTGCGGCAGGCTGACGCGGGTCAGCGTCTGTCCGGTCGCGCCGATCGAGCCTTCGCGCACCATATTTTTGCGGCGCAGGGCATAGGGATCGATATGCAGCTCGCTCGCCAGCTCGTCGATCAGGGATTCGGATGCGAAGTCGACCTGCGGCGAGCCAAAACCGCGCACCGCGTCCGAATAAACGTTGTTGGTGAACGCCGCGCGAATATGGGTATGCACGTTTTCAATTTCATACGGGCCCGCCGCCTCGACCGCCGCGCGCCAGATCGTCGCCAGACTGCGCGAACGGTACGCGCCTGCATCGGCCACGCCGTCGATGCGAAGGGCCGTGATCTTACCGTCCCGCGTCGCGCCGATACGGTAGGTCAGCCGGAAGGGGTGACGTTTGGTGCCCTCGACCATGCATTCCTCGCGCGTCCACGCCATTTTACACGGGCGGCCGGTTTTCATCGCGGCCACGGCCGCGCGCGTTGCGATCACGACGATATCGATATCCTTGCCGCCGAACGAACCGCCCACGGCGGGCTGGATCACCCGCACGCGGTTTTGCGGCAGGCCGCAGGTGGCGGCAAGGCTTTTCTTGATGTTGAACGGGAACTTGCAGGGGGCGTATACCGTGATCCCGCCGCCCTCCGGCACGACGACGGCCACGTCCCCCTCGATCGCGGAATGCTGGATGCGCTGGGTCTTATAGGTGCGTTCCAGCACCACATCGGCTTTCGCGAAGCCCGCTTCCACATCCCCCTTGCGGACGAGGTGCTCGCAGGCCAGATTATGGTCGCCGTACAGCACGACCGAGCGGTCGCTCAGCGCCTTAACCGGATCGAACACGGCGGGCAGCGGCTCGTACCGCACCTTGACCGCAGCGGCAGCCGCTTCCGCCTGCTCGCGCGTTTCCGCCGCGACGACCGCCACGCCGTCGCCCGCCGAATTGACCAGTTCGTCAGCCAGCATCGGTTTATCGCACGGCGGCTGATTGACGCCGGGCACATCCTTCGCGGTATATACGCCCGCCACGCCCGGCATTCCCAGCGCCGCAGCCGCGTCTATCTCCAATATGCGCGCGCGCGGATGCGGGCAGCGCACGGTCACTGCGTGCAGCATGCGCGGAAACTGCAGATCGTCCGCGTATTTTGCGGCGCCGGTCAGCTTTTCCATCACATCGGCCCGGCAAAAGCCTTCGTTACCCATCGCTTCAGCCCTCCTCAAATTGCGTTAGAGCGGCATAATCGTAGTATAAATTCATGCCCCCCGTGTGTAAAAATACCACGCGGCCATCCGCCGGGAACGCGCCCCGGCGGACCAGCTCGGTCAAACCATAGAGCGCCTTACCCGAATAGACCGGATCGGTGAGTACGCCCTCGGTCCGCGCCAACCGGCACATCGCGCGATATTGCTCGCCGCACGGCTTGGCATAGCCAGCCCCGGCATAGCCTTCGACGCACTGTACCGCTTCGTCGGGCACGGGCGGTAAATCCAGAAACTTTGCCAGCTCCCCGCACTGCGCCAGAACCGAAGCGCGCATTTCCGCTTCGCTTTTCCCGGTCACGCCGACGCCGATCACCCGCGTTTGACAGCCCAGCCGGTGCAGGCCGACGATCAGCCCCGCCTGTGTGCCGCCCAAACCGCAAGGGCATACGATCGCGGCCGGCGCGTCCACGCCCCATTGCGCGGCAAGCTCGTCCGCCGCCCGCACATACCCGCAGCAACCCAGCGCGCCCGCGCCGCCGCGCGGCATAAAGTAAACGCTGCCGCCCCTTGCCCGCGCTTCCTCCCGGAGCCTTTGCGCCAGCGGCATGCTTTCCACCGGGCCGGAGGGCGGCGCGGTCGTCGTTTCCACCGCGTCCGCCCCGGCCAAAGAATACAGCGCGCGTTCGGGCGACTGCGCAAAGCGGTAGGCGGGATCGCCCCACGCCTCCATGATGAGCGACGCGCGCATGCCTTCCCGCCTCGCCAGCAGCAGCACGATCTCGTTATGGCAGCACTGGTTCGTGCTCGCCGTGATGATCGTGTCCGCGCCGGCGCGCACGGCGTCCTCCATCAAATAGTCCAGCTTGCGCAGCTTGTTGCCGCCGAACGGCAGCAGATCGTCGCGCTTGATCCAAATTTCCGGGCCGCCGAGCGCTTCCGAAAAGCGCGGCAGCTTTTGCAGCGGCGTCGGCTGTTCGACATACCCCCGCCGTGGGATCGAGGTAAACTCCATATCGCAGCTCCTTTCGCATTTTTGTCATGTCTGTCATGACAATAATGTATCACCGGTTCCCCCGTCCCGTCAAGCCCCTCTAATCAAAAAAAGAAGCGGTGCATTCCCAAAAAACGCACCGCTTTTTTGTTAATTCTGCTCAGCCGCCATCCGCTCGTCCAATTCATCGACCAGCTCGGCGATATGCCGCCGCGTTTCCTCCAGCGCGGCCTGTTCATCGCGCGCCACCAGCGCCTTATAGATCCGTTCATGGCGCAGGGCCAGCACATCGAGGGTCTTTTCGGAATACTGCGTGCCGAAGTGCGTCCATTCGCGGATATTGCACTGATCCCAAAGGCGCAGCAGCATTTCATTCGGTGAAACGCGCATAATCCGTCCGTGGAAATCCACATCGTACCGAATGTATTGGTCGAAGTCGCGCACGGCGGCCGCTTTTTCCATGCCGTCCAAGCTTTCCTTGACGCGCACGAGCTGCTCATCGGTGATCAGGCGGCAAGCGTCCTGCGTGCCGAGCTGCTCCAGACACATGCGCACCAAATAGGAATCGCGCACGTCCTTGCGGGTGATCTTACGTACAAACGATCCCTGATACGGTATATTCTCAATTAAACCGACGATCTCCAGTTCGCGGATCGCTTCCCGCACCGGCGACTGGGACACGCCTAAATCCTTGGCCCAGCGGGTCTCCACGATACGGTCCCCCGGCTGCAATTCTCCGGAAAAAATGGCTCCGCGGATCGCTTCCTTGATTTCATCACGGTACAGCGCGCGTTTTTTGATTGGCTGGATTGACTCCATACGAATTTTATCTCCTCGTCGCAGAAAAAAGGAATCGGATTCCTGTTTTTACAGTCATATTGTATTTATTTTATGCCGGTACCGCGGGCTTGTCAACGCGAAAAAAGCTTTATTCCATGTTTTTGTCACATTTGTTGACAAAATGACCCGATCTGCCGCCGTTTTTTTCATTTAACCGGACCACTTCGATCTCCATGGAGCGGTCCACCGCCTTGCACATGTCGTAGATCGTCAGCGCGGCCACGGACGCGGCGGTCAGCGCTTCCATTTCTATGCCGGTTTTCCAAGTGCAGCGCAGCGTGGCGGTCACGCGCACGCGGGTCGGGTCCAGCACCTCAAATTCCACGGTCACGCCGTCGATCGGTATCGGATGGCACATGGGAATCAGCTCAAACGTGCGCTTTGCCGCCATAATGCCCGCGATACGCGCACAGGAAAATACATCGCCCTTTTCGATCCGCCCGGCGCAGATCAGCCGCAGCGTTTCCGGCTGCATGACGATCTCGGCCTGCGCCCGCGCCATACGCGCTGAAACAGCCTTTTCCCCCACATCGACCATGCGCGCCGCGCCGTTTTCATCCAAGTGCGTCAGGTTCATGCCGCCGCCTCCTACTTGCAATGTCCGCTTTTTTGTTTTAATATAATCGATTATATATAATGTTTGCTCCGCTGTCAACCGGCCGCTATAAAATGCCGGGCATAAATTTTAAAGCCCCTTGCGGCGCGCCCTTTCTTTTTATGATATACTAACGAACGAGGTGAGGCTACATGCAAAGCGGAAGGCTTTTTGAAATAATCTATGTTTTGCTGGAACGCGGCGGCGCGACCGTGCCCGAGCTGGCGGAGCGTCTGGAGGTATCCGAGCGCACCGTGCGCCGCGATATTGACGCGCTCTCCGCTGCCGGCGTGCCCGTATATGCCGCGCGCGGGCGCAACGGCGGCGTGCGTCTGCTGGATGATTTTGTGCTCAGCCGCTCGCTGCTTTCCGAACGCGAACAGGACGAAATCCTCTACGCGCTGCAAAGCCTGCGCGCGACCGGGGTGGATGTCGGCGCGAACGTTTTGAGCCGCCTGAACGGTCTGTTTCGCCGCGGCACGACGGACTGGATCGACGTGGACTTTTCCAGCTGGGGCAGCGGCGCGGCGGATAAGCAGCTTTTTCCGCTGCTCCGTCAGGCGGTGCTCGACCGCCGCGTGCTGTGCTTTGATTACTATGCGTCCACCGGCGCCAGTTCGCACCGCACCGTCGAACCGATGAAGCTGCGCTTTAAGGGCATGGGCTGGTACTTGCAGGCGTTTTGCCGCGACCGGCATGATTACCGCACGTTCCGCCTGTCGCGCATGGAGAACCTGACGCTCGCAGCGGATACCTTTGCCCCCCGCCCCGCGCCACCCGAGTTAGACGCTGAAACGCAAGCCGTACCGATGGAGCACTTGACCATTCGCTTCGATCCCGCCCTTGCGTTTCGGGTATATGATGAATTTGACCGCGCGCAGATCGAAAAGCAGCCGGACGGGTCGCTCGTCGTGCGCGCGGTATGGCCGGCCGGCTTCTGGGGCTGCGGTTATCTGCTCAGCTACGGCGCGGGCGCGGAGGTGCTTTCTCCCCCGTCGATGCGCGACCGCATGCGCGAGGAAACCGCAAAGCTCTCGGAAAAATACTGTTAAATCCGGTCACGCCCTGTCCGCTTTTGTAGGGTAAGATAAAACCATGAAAGCGGAAAGGATGAATACTATGAATTACGAGATCGTTACACTGCCCGAACGCCGCATCGTCGGCCTTGCTACCCGCGCCGCAAATAACGCGGCGGACTGCGCGGAAAAGATCGGCAGGCTTTGGGCCGACTTTATGGGCGGCGGCGCCTACGGACAGCTGGAGCCTTCCAGCGAGAACGCCATGGTATACGGCGCTTACACCAACTACAACTGGGAGGAAATGAGCTACGATGTGATCGCGGGCTGTGAAAGCGGCACCTGTCCGGCGGGCTTTACCGAAGTTGTGATCCCCGCGGGCAAGTACGCCAAATTCAGCTTCCATGGCGACGTACGCGAATCGACCGCAAAAGCTTGGGATGAAATTTGGAAGATCAAGCTGCCGCGCGCCTTCGGCGTCGACTTTGAAGAATACGTCTCCTGCGGCGACAGCATGGAGGGCGATATCAACATTTACATCGGCCTCGCGGACATCTGCCAATGCTGCGGTATGCCGATGACCAAGGACGCCGACTACGGAACCGAGGCGGACGGCGCCAAGAGCGCGGACTACTGCTGCTATTGCTACCAGAAGGGCGCGTTCACCGCCGACTGCACGATGGAAGAAATGATTGAAATCTGCCTGAACGTAGAGGGCAGCGAAGCCCTTTATACCGATAAGGAAGCGGCCCGCCTGCAAATGCTCGAATACTTCCCGTCGCTCAAGCGCTGGAAGAAATAAGCGGCCTACCATAAACCGCCCCCGCGCCGGAACTTCCATACCGGCGCGGGGGCGGTTTTTACTTTGCGGCCCGGAACGAGTCGCCGGCCACAAATTCCGTTCTGCACAGAATGCGCTGAACAGGCATGCCCGGCTGCGTGATGCGCTTGAGCAAACGCTCCACCGCGCAAACCGCCTGTTCCTCCACAAAATTGTCCACGGTCGCAAGCGTGGGCGTGCAAAGCTGCGCGAGATCGCTGTTGTCAAAGCCGATCACGCCGACATCCTCGGGCACCCGCCGCCCGTTATATTGCAGGGCCTTGATCACGCTCATCGCGATCCTGTCGTTCGCGCAAACGAACGCTTCGGGCAGGGCTGGCAGCGCGTGGATCATCTGCGCCGCCTGCTCCACGTTGCCAAAATCGGCGTAATCGATATCGAGCAAGCAGGTCTTGCTATCCACGACGATGCCGTACCGCTCCGCGATCGCCGAAAAGGCCATCCAGCGTTCAAAAAATCCCTGATCCGGCCGGATCGGCCCGATAAAGCCCGCCCGCTTGCACCCTTCCTTACACAGATGCCGCGCGATCATCTCCATGCCTGAAATATTATCCTCCAGCACGCTGTCCACCTGAATGCCCGGCACATAAAAGCCCGCGCAAAGGATGGGCAGCGCCAGCCCCTTAATCTTTTCCACCAGTTCCCGGCCAATATCGGCCACCATGATAATGCCGGAAATATCATTTGCCGCGCAAAGCTCCTCAATGGTCTCAAGCGGATAGGTCTCCACATTATTGATCGTGATCGTGGGGCAGCAGCGCTCTTTTAGGCAGTATTCAATTTTGTTTTGCAGCCTGCCGAAAAAATACGTGTCCGTATTGTTTGCGTAAGTGGTGAGCACGCAGATATGGGGCATTTCCGTCCGCCGTTTTTTACCGTTATACCCCATTTCCTCCGCGACGCGCAAAACTGTTTGCCGCGTCGTTTCCGAAATGCCCGGCATGTCCCGTAAAACCAGCGATATCGTGTTTTGCGACAGGCCCAGCCGATCGGACAGATCTTTTAATGTTACTCGCTTAGCCATGATTCTCACTTTCCTATATCTAAAACAGCCTGTAAGGATATTTTTTACTGTTTATATTTGTTTTTAGTGTATCAAAACTATGTGGAAAAGTAAAGAGAAAAGGGTCGGTGTGCCGCTTGCACACCGACCCTTTCCGCAGAGGAAATAAAAAAGAGAAGAGAATTGCTGCATATCGGCAGGTTTAGGGAAGCAGCTTGAAATCGGGCATAAACCCAAAGAAGCGGTAGCCCTGAAACGCTTCTCCAAATCGGCATCCCGCCTGATAGCCCCGGAAACGGCCCACCACCTCAATGTTCTCCAAATAGCGGGGATCATACGCGAGCTGGCTTTCATAGGCCATAAACGCATGCACCTTTTTATCCTGCACGTCCGTGATATCCACATACTGCTCCGGCATAAAGCCCACGCCGCCGGCGGGCTCCATAAAGAACACCTGCGGCATTTCCTCCATCGGTTCCTCTTCGACCGGAATGTTTTTGAACGGCAGGGAGATCAGCGCCTTTGTCACGCCCATGCCCACCATGCCATGATCGTTCGAGCCGTCCTGCGGCGTGTGCGTGATGATGACGCGCGGGCGCACCTTTCGGATCGCCGCGACCAGATCGAGCCGCAGCTGCACGGAGTCGATCATCATATCATCCTCGTAGTCGTAAAACATGGGCTCGTTCGCGCCCAAGCGGCGGCAAGCCTCGCGCTGCTCCTCGCGGCGCACCCGCGTCAGCTCCTCCGGCGAGAGCGTGTGGCTGCCCTTGTTGCCGTTGGTGACGACAAGCACCGTTACCTCGTCCCCGCGCTCGATGTATTTCCGGAGCGTGCCTCCGCAGTAGATTTCCGCGTCGTCCATATGGGCGACGATCGCCATGACTTTCATCGTGTCAAACGCTCCTTTCTCTGTAAAGCTGGTTACTTCTTTGCCGCCGCGGCCGCCTTTTCCATCTGTGCGTTCAGATCGGCCTCGAACGTCTCGACGTTGGCGGCGTCCACGATCTGCGTGGAGGTATAGATGGTGCTGTCCACCGTGCCGCCGTCCAGCAGGGTCTGCAGCGCTTCGACGCCCTTAAAGCCCATCTCGATCGGCTTCTGCGCAAGGCTCGCGCCCAGCTTGCCGTCCTTGATCGACTTGAGCGCGTCCGGCGAACCGTCAAAGCCGATGATGAAAATATCGTCGGTCTTCTGCTGGCCTTCCACGGCCTGATACGCGCCGAGCGCCATCTCATCGTTGGTGCAATAAATGATCTTGACGTCGGGCGTGGATTCCATGATGTTCTCCGCCACGTTGACCGCCTTGCCGCGTTCGGAATCCGCGGGCTGCTCGGTGACGACCTCAAAGCCCTTGGCGGTGACCGTGTCGCGCATGCCGCCCGCGCGCGCGTCGTGCGAGGGCAGACCGGCGAGGCCGCGAATGACCGCGATCTTGCAGGGTTCAAAATTATCCACAATGTACTGGCCCACCATTTCGCCGGCCGCGTATTCCGAGCTGCCGATAAAGGTGGCGCGCAGGTCGCGGTTCTCCTCGTCCAGATCCATATCGATCAGCACGACCGGAATGCCGCTTTCCTTGCACTTTTCCAGCGCGGGCAGCACGGCCTTGGTATCGCACGGGGCCAAGACCAGACCGTTCGCACCGGCGGTGATCTGATCCTCGATCATGGCGATCTGACCGGTGACATCGGCCTCGTTCGTGGGCGCGGTGATGGTCACATCCATGCCGAAGTCCGAGCCGCCGTTGATCACGCCGGACTCGATCATATGCCAGTAATCGCTGTTGAGCGACATCAGGATCGCGGAAACGTTCTTTCCGCCCTCAGCCGGACCGCCATCCGCAGACGCTTCGCCCTTTGCGTCGGGCGCGCCGCCGCAGCCGGCGAGCGCCCCCATCAGCAGCGCGGATGCCGTCAGCATCGAGAGTAAGCCTTTGCCCTTTTTCATGTTTCTTCCTCCTTCATCATCTGAGCTTTTCTGTTTATATGGAGTCTACCCTGCACGCCGCTCCGTTCTGAGCAATGCTGCAGTGGCAGGCTTCAACCAGTTTGACGGCGCGCAGACCGACCAGACCGTCGTTCAGGGCGGGCAGGCCCTTTTCCAGCGCGTCGTACATGTGCAGGTGCATCGCGTAATAGCCCCATTTTTTCTCAAACGGCAGCTTGGTGTATTCGTTCGCCTCGATCACCTTGGACAGGCCCGGACAATAGCGGTAGCTGTCCAGCTCCTCCGTGATGACCGACTGATGATCGCCCACGACCTGCACCCGCTCGAACGGGAAGATCCACGAGGCGTGGCCGCAGGTGGTGATCGCGCCTAGGCCGCCGCTTTTGAATTTGAGCTGAATGACAAAATCATCGTCCACCGGGTAGCAGGCCGATTTGCTCAGCGCCGCAACGCTTTCCAGCTCGCCCATCAGGTATTCGGCCATATCGAGAAAGTGGATGGTCGTATCGTACAGGAAGCCGCCCAGATTTTGAAAATCCGCCGCCCAGATCGAGCCCTCGCCGCCCATATCGCCGTCGTTCTGGATGATGTTGATATTGTGCGGATGGTATGTTTGCTGCGACACGCTCTGCTTCGCCGCCAGATAGACCGGCGCGAACCGGCGGTTGTGGCCGACGAACAGGCGCTTCCCGGCGGCCTTTGCCGCGTCCACCATGGCCTGCGCGTCCCGCACGCTGGTCGCCATGGGCTTTTCGGAAAACACGTTGATCCCCGCCGAGAGCAGACGGACCGCCACCTGCGCGTGCAGCTTATTGGGTACGCAGACAAAGGCCAGATCGATCTCCTTGGAGCAGAGCGCGTCCAGATCGGTGACCGGCTCCGCTCCCCACTCCGCGGCGAGCTTTTCCGCCCGCTCCGCCACGGTATCGAACACATATTTTACCTCGGCCCGGCCGGCGGAGCCTATGATGCCGCCATGGATTCTGCCCATCGCGCCGGAACCGATAATCGCTGCTTTCAGCATATTGATCGCCGCCTTTTCATTATTTTGCCGCCTTTGCGGGGCTTAGCTTTTTCACACGAGCGAATCCGCCGTTTCTCACCACGTCGATGAATACGGACAGGATGATCACGCCGCCTAGAATGACCGTCTGCATATCGGGCGTAATGCCGAGCAGATTCAGGCCGTTGCGCAGCACCGCGATGAGCAGAACGCCCACGAACGTGCCGCTGATCGAGCCCTTGCCGCCGAAGAACGAGGCGCCGCCGACGATGACCGCCGCGATCGCGTCATTCTCCCAAGTGACGCCCGCCATTGGATAGACCGCGTCGACACGTCCGGCAAGGATCAGGCCCGCAAGGCCGCACATTAGGCCGCTGAGCGTATAGACCGCGCACAGTGTAAAATCGATATTGATACCGGCCAGCCGCGCCGTGTCGCGGTTGCCGCCGACCGCGTAAATATGGCGGCCGAGCTTGCTGCTGGAAAAGAAAACGCCGAAGATCACATAGATGACCAGCACAATGATCAGGCTGACCGGGATGGGGCCAATATAGGCCGAGCCCGCCCATTTGACCATGTCCGGCATGCCGGAGATCGGCGTGCCCATGGTCAGCAGCAGACAGATGCCGCGGAAAATGTTCTGCGTGCCCATCGTCGAAATAAACGGATGCGGCAGGCGCAGCTTGGTCAGGATAATGCCGTTGATCCAGCCGAGGAACGCGCCTGTTAAAATACAAATCAGGATACAGAGGAACGGCGAAACGCCGGCCTCCACCGCGCGGCCCATGACAACCATGGCGAGCGCCATGGTGGAACCGACCGAAAGATCGATGCCGCCCGTCAGGATGGCCAGCATCAAACTGATGGCTACCAGCGCGCTGCTGGCCGCCTGCCGGATGATGTTGATGAAGTTATTGACGGTCAAAAAGCTGTTGGTCTTGATCGTCAAAAAGAGCATGAGCAGCAGCAACGCGACCAGCGGACCGCTTTTCGCGAGTATTTCCTTTGCTTTCTGCACCGGCGTCGTCTTGGGTTCGCCCATGGCAGATGCTGTCGACTTGTCCATTAGATCTTACCTCCCGTTCCAAGCACCATCAGTTTTTCCTGCGTCATATCCTCCGAACGCGGAACATAACCGGTTTGCCTGCCCTCGTACATGACCAGCACATTGTCGCTCATGCCGAGGATCTCCTGCATCTCCGAAGAGACCATGATGATCGCCGCGCCCTGCTCGGCTAATTTGTTGATGATAGAGTAAATCTCCACCTTCGCGCCCACATCGACGCCCTTGGTCGGCTCGTCGAAAATATACACATGCGCATCGGCCATGACCCACTTTTCAATGACGATCTTCTGTTGGTTGCCGCCCGAAAAGTTCATTGCGTTTTTATGGATATGCAGCGGGCGAAGCTTCATTTTTTCGCCGTATTCCAGCGTTTTGCGCTCCCGCTTGTCCCGCCGCAGCAGGCGCAGCGGGCCTTTAAAATTGTCCAGCGTGGGCAGCGTCACATTTTCCACCACGTCATGGATGAGGATGAGCCCCTCTTCCTTTCGATTCTCGGAGATCAGCACCACGCCGTGCTCGATCGCTTCGCGCGGGTTGCGAATCTGCACTTCCTTGCCGTTCAGCTCGATGCGCCCCGCGCTGAGCGGATCGGCGCCGAACAGGCCTCGCATGGTCTCGGTGCGCCCCGCGCCGATCAGGCCGAACACGCCGAGAATCTCGCCGCTGTGGACAGAAAACGAAATATCTCGAAACTTTTCGCCGCTTAAATGCTCCACGCGGAGCACCTCGTCGCCGATCACGGCGTGGCGCTCGGGATACTTTTCCTCCAAGCTGCGGCCCACCATCATATGGATGATCTGCTCCTCGTCCGCTTGCTCGATCGGAAGCGTCTGGCCGACCTTTTTGCCGTCCTTCAGCACCGTCACCACATCGCCGACCTTTTGCGCCTCGTCCAGCTTATGGGTGATGAACAGGATCGAGATGCCCTCGGCTTTGAGCTGCATCATCAGTTTCAGCAGGCCGTCGATCTCGCGGCGGCTGAGCGAGGCCGTGGGTTCGTCCATAATAATCAGCTTGGCCTTGCGCTGCAAGGCCTTTGCGATCTCTACCATCTGCTTTTGGCCCATGCCCAGTTTTTCGCAGATGGTGTAGGGATCGACCGTGCTGCCCACCTTGGTCAGGTATTCTTTGGCCTGCCGGTATTCTTCCTTCCAGTCGATCAGGCCGTTTTTGAGGATCTCGCTGCCCACGAACATGTTTTCAATCACATTCAGGCACTGGATATTGCTCAGTTCCTGATACATCACGGCAATGCCGAGATCGTAGGCTTCGCGGATGCTGTTGGTATGTACCGGCTCCCCTTTCCAAATCAGCGAGCCTTCGTTCGGTTTTACCACGCCGATGATACTCTTGATCAGCGTGGACTTTCCCGCGCCGTTTTCCCCGAGCAGAATGTGGATTTCCCCCTCGTGAATGGTCAGATCGACATGATCCAAGGCCAATACGCCCGGAAACTGCTTGGTCAGGCCCGTGATCTCCAGCAAAGGCCTGCGCTCCGTCACTGTGCTCATCCTGCGCTGCACTCCCTTTCTTCCATCCGTGGGCGGTAGCTCTTTGTTACACGCCCGTGATCTCTCTGAGGTATTCGCGTGCCATTTTCATAAAGTGAAGCGTCTTGGGGCTGGGCAGGTATTGCTCCGCCTCCACCATCATCCAGCCCTCGTATCCCTTATCGGAAAGGATCTGCATGATGGGCCGGTAATCCATGCCGCCGTCGCCGGGCACGGTGAAGATACCGCATTTGACGGACGAGTTGAAATCGATCTTGTAATCGCGCACCACATCGAGCACCAGCTCGCGGATATTCTTTAAATGCACATAAGCGATACGGTCGGCAAAGTCCGTAAAGAATTTTTCCAGATCGACGTCGCAGTAATGCAGGTGGCCGGTATCGGCCAACAGATAGACCAATTCGGGATCGGTATTGTCGCACAGACGCTTTGTTTCGTCATAGGTCTCGCAGCAGGTACCGGTATGCACGTGGTAAACCAGCTTCATGCCCAAACTTTTTACAAACGCGCCGGCTTCATTCAGCCCTTCGGTAAACAGTTTCCAGCCCGCGTCGTCCAGCTTTTGCACGCCCTTTTTCGCACGGTACTCGCGCGGGTCCCAGCAGTTCGAGCCCGTGCCCTCCGCCGCGACGACGACCTCGCAGCCGCAGTCCTTCAAAAAGCGCGCCTTTTGCTGAAACAGCTCCATATATTCATCCCGCAGTTCCGGGCAACCGAACATGGTATCGCACCAACCGCTTGTCAGTACAAGGCCGCGCTTACCTAGCTCAGTCTTCATGACTTCGGGGTTCTTAGGGAATTTGCGGCCCAGCTCAATGCCGACAAAGCCCGCCTCCGCCGCCTGATCGACGATATCCTCAAACGAGTATTCATCGCCGAGATCCAGCATGTCGTCGTTGCACCAGCAAATCGGATGCGCGCCGAACTTGACGTTTTCAAAAAGTTTTTTCACGGTAGAAACACCTCATATCTAATGTTAAATTTGTTGTTTAAACTATATTATATAACATTAGAAAAGTCAATATGCTTTTTGCAAAAACGTCAGTTCCGCCTTCTCCTAACGTATTTTATTGTTGATTATGTACATATAAGTCCTGCTACCGAAAAATATATCATATTATTTATTGTTGAAATGCACCAATAGCCTATCTACGCAAAACCGATTGAATATTTTTTAACGTTAAATTTTAAACACCTCCCGCCCCTATCCAAACGCAAAAAAACAGCTCCTGCTTTTTAGGCAGGAGCTGTTCAGACTGTCAAAAAACTATTTTTTGACAGTCTGTCGATCGAAACAAAGCCCCATTTCGATCGAGTATTCCGGCTTCTGCGCGCGCCTTTTAGGCACACTTGAAGTCGGTTTGTATAAAATCCGAGATACATGCTCCCGGATTTTATGGATTTTGCTTTTTCGGCAAAATCCTATTTTATGCGCGCTGCGGCGCGTGGAGGTTCTTTGACAAGCTGAACAGCTCCTGCTTTTTAGGCAGGAGCTGTTCTTAGTCGGAAGCTGTTTTTTATTTTCTTGTTTGTACCGGAAAACGTTCCGCGAACGACACGGGCTGGGCGAACAAATAGCCCTGCGAGTAGTCGACGCCGCTTTTTTTCACGATGCGCTGAATCTCCTCGGTCTCTACAAATTCCGCCACCGTTTTGATGTGCAACTGACGGGCCAGAAAAATCACCGTGCGCAGCAGCACCATGCTCTTCGGGCTATAGGTCAATTCCCGGATGATGCCGCCGTCTATCTTGATATAGTCAGGTTCGATATTGACGACCTCGGCCAGCGTGGAATAACCGGTGCCGAAATCATCGATCGCCAGCTTGCTGCCGGCGGCGTGCAGCTTTGTCACGAACTCCCGCAGTTCTTCGGAGGCCACGCAATCCTCCGTTTCCACAAATTCGACCGTTAGGTGGTCGGGGTGCGGGAAACGCTGCAAACGGGCGAAAAACCATTCCCGAAATTCCTTGGAAACAATATCGTGCATGGAAACGTTGATCGCGACCTCTTCCGGCCGGTTTTGAAAATCCTCCAGCACCTTGGCGATCATCATTTGGCTCAGCGAGGAATAGAGGTGGTACTTTTTTGCGATCTCCATAAAGGCCGCTGGCACATACACCTGCCCGTCCTCGTCCACAATGCGCATGAGCGCTTCGTACTTTGTCAGCGCCCCTTCGCGGTTATCGCGTATCCCCTGATAGTACGGCACCACGCCGCCGTTCGAGATTGCGCGGTTGAGCAGCTCAATCACGCGCAGTTCCTCCGCGTAGGATACATCCTGCGCCATCTTGCTGTCGCATACGAGGAAGTGGGACTGGATATCCTTAGTCGCCTGCAAGGCGTTCAGTCCGCTTTCCAGCGGATTTTGCTGCCCTAGAACCAGAATAAACCGGGCCAGCTGCGACAGGCCGGTCTTCTCCGATTTATAGAAACGGAAATGCTTGTATATCTTTTGCACGATATGGCGGAAACGCGCCTCCGAAACAGCCTCGCTCCCCGCGAGGAAAAAGGTATTCTGGTTGACGCTGTACAGGCTGGCGTCATCCGCGTAGCCGCGCGCCTTCATGAACTGGAGTACCGCGTCGACGATCTCTCTGGAATTTTGTATGTACGCTTCGACGCCCGCATAGGCCACCAGCACATCGTAATTTTCCACCCGGATCATGCATACCTTGTCAAAGCCTTGCTTCTTATCGTCCTCTTTATATTGCAGCACATTGGGCAGACTGAACCGGTCGTCCACATAAAGGCGCCGGCCGGCCTCTTGACGCTGGCGGATGAGCTCTTCCATCAGGCTGCGGTTTTCCGCGCTCATGGTCTCCTTCTGCCGGGTCAGGGCAAAACGCACCATGGCGGAATCGTCCTCGATATTGGCCAGATCGTCGAACACCGAAATATCCGGCAGGACAAAGCGTTCGTTTTCCGCGGTTCCCGCGATCACGCACGAACCGTTGAACAGCTCGTTCCGCGTGCCGTCGAACCCGATTTCCCCCATCACGAACGCGCCGGACACGTGGTATTCGGCAAGCGGCAGCAGCTCCCATTTGGAGGCATTCTGCATGTACATCTTGCGAAACAGGCAGCTGTACACAAAAATGCGCTCGACCGGCTGCTTCATGATATTTTGGCACAGCTCATAGCAGTCGTGCACACACTTGGACGGCCCGGTGTAGCCGATGCGAAAGCGCGTGCCCGCAGGAAGCTTGCTAAAATAGGTGGATAGGCATTTTTCGTCTTCATCATACCGGGTGACGCGCGAGGCGTCGCCGTGCCCCTCGAGTACGATCGGAAAACGCACCAGATGGTCGTTGTCCGCAATGCTTCGCCAATCGCTGAACGAACGCATTTCTTCGATGCCAAGGTAGCGGAACAGCCACCGGTCGGCCGGTTCGTTCTCGATTGTACGGATCAGGCAGCCGTCGGTCTCGGTGATTGTGAACACCGGGCTGATCGGTTCCTGCGAGGTATTGATGCCGACAAAGCTGACCGCCCGCTCGCCGGTCACGGCGAAAGCGACCGCGCTGTTTTCCAGCGCGCCTTGCTCGGTAAACACAAAGCCGGGCGTACCGTCCCGCATCAGGTCGCCCGCCATGCCGCCCGCCAAACGGATCAGCGGCGACAGGCTGTTTATCTCTTCGATAAACGCATGGACGTCGGCGTACCGGTCGGAAAACAGCAGGTGCACGGTCTGGCTGCCCACGCCGGAAAAGGCGCGGTGAACCTCCGCGGCGAGCGCCGCGGAGGTTTTGCCCGCAAAGGAAAACACCTCGGTATGGATGGCAAGGTGGTCGTACCGCTCGATGAGCACCATGGTCGCGCCCTCGTACTGCTTGCCGCAGAAAACAATGCCCGCGGCGGTGGAGCCGATCAGGTGCGCGCGGGGCAGCAAGCGCTTGATCTCCCGCGCCGTGCGCACGGCCTCGTTTTTCCCCATTCCGGCGGTGAAAATCTTGACAAGGCACTCCGTATTCCGGTCAAAGCGCCGCGCGTCCAGCAGTGCTGCAAAGTCTTCGGGCCCTGTATATAGCGTATCAAAACCGATCATGTAGAGATCCTTTCCGCGCCGTCAATGTGTCTCAGAAAACGGCACGCGAACGCGTCGCGCTGCACGTATCCTGTATATTTGTATCATATAATACATCGTTCCAAATTTCAACACAATTTATGGAAAGGCCCATAAATAACCCGCGCAGCGGTCCATGGCAAGCGCCGCCACGGCGTTTATTCTTCCAGCAGGCACACGCAATGCGCCGCGATGCCTTCCTTCGCGCCGGTAAAGCCCAGCCCCTCCTCGGTGGTCGCCTTGACCGATATGCGCGACACGTCACAGCCGAGCGCGGCGGCAAGGTTCTGCCGCATCTGCCCGATGTGGGGGGCCAGCTTGGGCGCCTGCGCCAGCACGGTGACGTCCAGATTGCCTAAGCGGCAGCCGCGCTCGTTCAGCATGGCGGCAACCCGGCGCAGCAGCGCGATGCTGTCCGCCCCGCGGTAACGCTCGTCCGTATCGGGAAAATGCTTGCCGATATCGCCCAGCGCGAGCGCGCCGAGCAGCGCGTCCATCACCGCATGGGTCAGCACATCGGCGTCCGAATGGCCGAGCAAGCCCTTTTCGTACGGAATCTGCACGCCGCCCATCACAAGCGCGCGGCCGGATACCAGCCGGTGCACATCGTAACCATGTCCGATCCTCACAGGACGTCCCTCCCTTCAAGCAGCGCCTCGGCAAGGAGCAGGTCCTCCGGCGTGGTAATCTTGATGTTGTCATAGTCGCCCTCGGTCGCGCGCACCTGCGCGCCGAGCGCCTCCACCGCGGCGCAATCGTCGGTATAGATCCGCCCCTCGCGGGCGGCTGTGTTCAGCGCGCGCTCCAACAGCTCGCGGCGGAATACCTGCGGCGTTTGCGCGGCGCAGATATGCTCGCGCGGTACGTCGGCCTCGATGAAGCCGTCCCGGATGCGTTTGACGCTGTCCTTCATCGGGACCACCGGCGCCGCGCCGCCGCAAGCGGCGGCCGCCTCTACCGCAAGCGTGATGACGCGGTCCGACACCAGCGGGCGCGCGCCGTCGTGCACCGCCACCAGCTCGGTGCCCTCCGGGCAGTTTGCCACGCCGGCCAGCGTGGACGAGGTGCGGCTGTCCCCGCCGCGCAGCACGGTGGACAGCTTGTCCACGCCGAAGCCGCGCGCCAGCTCGCTGTAAGGCACGATATCCTGCTCGCGGCAGACCAGCACGATGCTGGCCACCGCCGCGCAGTTTTGAAAGGCCAAAAGCGTGTGCGCCAGCACCGGTATGCCGCCCAAATCGAGCAGCAGCTTATTTTCGCCGCCCATCCGGCTGGATGAACCCGCCGCCACGATTACCGCGCACACCTGCGGCTGCGCCCGTTTTTTTCGTTTTCCAAACATCTTGTACCTCCGTCAAAAAGGGCTCTGCACCACGAACATGCAAAGCCCCCTTTACTATCTTTTACTCGTTATGGAATGCAAAGTTTTTCATTGATCAGCTGCCCGGCTTCCTCCGGGGTCTTGTTCAGCGCGAACGCGACCTCGGACACGATGATCTGCCTCGATGAAGCGAGCATTTTCTTTTCGCCCGTGGACAGGCCGCGTTCCCGCTCGCGCTCGGCCAGATTTTTGACAACCTGCCCCACTTCGAGCAGATCGCCCGAACGGATGCGCAGCATATTTTCGCGGTAACGCTGGTTCCAGCCCTTGTCCTCGCTGCGCGCAAGGGCCTCCAGCTGGGACAGCAGCCGCGTCGCTTCCTGTTTGGAACAAACCGGGCGTATGCCCAGCTGTTCGCTGTTGTTGACGGGCAAAAACAGCACGACATTGTCCAGCGGCAGCTTCAGGGCATAATACTGCGCCTTTTCACCGTCGATCGTGCGTTCGACGATGTCCTCAATGACGCCCGCGCCGTGCAGGGGATGTACGATCTTGTCGCCGATCCGAAACATGAATCCTCCGATCCCGTCTGTTTTATGTTGTTATTTCTATTTTACACCGGCACCGGCCTTTTGGCAAGGCTTTTCCCCGCCTGTACGGACACGGCGATACCGATGAGCAGCAGCCAAACGCCGCCGCCAATTCGCGCCAGACCAAGGCCGAGCGCGAGCACCGCCAACGCGGCGGCCAGCGCGATGCCGCGCCGCGCGCGCGGCAGCCTTCCGTCCAGCAGATGCGCCAGCGCCATACCGCCGTCCAGCGGCGGCATGGGCAGCAGATTGAACAGGCCCAGCAGCACGCTTGCGCCCGCGAGCACATACGCCCCCGCCGCCATGGCCGCTGCCGCGAGCAGAAAGCTTGCCGCCGGCCCCGCCAAACAAATCGCCGCGCGGGCGCAGCGCCCCTCGGGCAAGCGGCAGCGCATCACCGCGCCGCAGGCGGTGAGCGTCAGCCGGTCCAGACGGCCGCCCGCAAGGTACAGCGTCAGCGCGTGCCCCAATTCGTGCAGCGCGGCGGCCAGCAGGAACAGCGGCAGCACGCCCGCCCCGTCGGCCAAGTGCAGGGCCGCCAGCGTGACGAAAAAACCGTCGCGCACCTCCAAACGGCCCAGTCTCACGCGGCGGTCAGGTAGCTCGTCGGGTCAAGCGCGGCCCCATCCTTCCAAAGCTCCAAATGCAGGTGCGGGCCGGTCGCGTTGCCGGTCTGCCCGACACGGGCGATCTCCTGCCCGCAGGTAAACGTATCGCCCACCTTGGCGGAAATGCTGCTGCAATGGGCGTAGAGCGTGGAAAAGCCGTCCGCGTGGTCCATGATCAAATACTTGCCGTAGCTCGATTCGCCCACCTCGCGCACCGTGCCGTCCGCGAACGCGCCGATCGGCACGCCTTCGTCCGCCGCGATATCCAGCCCGTAATGGAAGCCGGGCTGTCCCGTGATCGGGCTGAGCCGGCTGCCGAAGGACGAGGTAAGCGTGCCGTCCGCCGGCTGCTTGTGCTCGAACTTCATGGGATACACCGTTTCATCCACAGTGTCGGGAAACAGGGTCTGTTCCCGCCCCAAAATGTCGTCCGCGCCGCCGGAGGACGCCGCGTAATCCGCTTTGTCGGTTTTATCCGTTTTGCCCGCCCCCGTATCGGCGCCGGTCTGGGCGGAAAACACGTTTTCAGCACCCTCGTCCTTCTCCGCGCCGCCCAGCGCCGCCAGCACGTGCTCCATCCCAAAACCGCCGAATACCTCCGCCGCTTTTTCCCGCGCAGAACGCGCAAATGGCGTATCGGCATATTTCAGCACAAATAAGCCAATAATGAGCAGCATGCAGATCAGCAGACCCTTGCCGCCACCTCCGCCATGCTTACGCACCGGCCTTCTGCCCGTCATGCGCACCGCCTCCTTTCACACGGTAAATCTTATGCGCGGACAGGGGCAAACATGCCCCCATCGCGCACGTCGGTCGCTGGACCGCCCGCCCAATGCAGGGCGCGATAGCAAACTTTTTAAAATTTTTCCGATTTCCCGAATAAAACCCTTGACTTTCTGGCAGAGTATACTGTATAATAACTCTTGCAGTTTAGCAAAAAAGTTGATATAGCCGGATTGTGTAAAGGTAGCACGACAGACTCTGACTCTGTTTGTGAGGGTTCGAATCCTTCTCCGGCTGCCAAAGATGAAACCGTCTCATTCGAGACGGTTTTTGCTTTCCCCCGCCGCACGCTTTTTCTCCCGCCGCCATAGTTTGGAATAGCATGCAATTCGGGAGGAAAAACTATGGAGATCCTATCAGCGCTTCTGCTGAGCATCTCGGCAAACCTTGATAACCTGTTTCTCGGTATGTCCTTTGGCATACAAAATCGGCGCATCACACTGGGCTGCAACATATTGATCGGCCTGTTTTCCGCCGTGGCGACGTTTCTGTGCTGCGGCGCGGCCTCGTTCCTGCTCGGCTGGGGACGGTTGACGCACGTGCTGGGCGGCTTACTGATCATCGCGCTCGGCGTGCGCGCCATGCTGGAGCCCGAGCCGGAAACGCCGGAGGAAGGCGCGGCGCGGGGCCGCCTGTCGATACGCGACGCCGTTCTGCTCGGCGCGGCGCTCGCGGCCAACTGCATCGGCCTTTCGTTCGGCGCGGGGCTTGCCGGCGTGCCGCCGGTTTGGGCCGGGGTCGCCGTCGGCGCGGCCAGCGTTCTGACCGTCGGCCTTGGCAACGCGCTTGGCCTGCGGGCCGGCCTGCTCGTCAGCGGAAAGCGATTGAACCGTCTTTCCGGCCTGCTGATGCTGGTCCTCGGCGCCGCACAGATCGTGCTGTGACACAAAAACACGATAATCCGCAAATTCACACAGTTTTCACCCCGCTGCGAGCCGGTTTTTTGAACATTAAATAGCTGGAAATAGGCCGCAAAAAAAAGTATAATAATAACCGTAGGAAAATGACCAAATCAGGAGGTTCATATGGTAAGAAACGATCTGCGCAATATTGCGATCATTGCGCACGTTGACCACGGCAAGACGACGCTGGTCGATCAAATGCTCAAGCAAGCAGGCGCGTTCCGCGAGAATCAGGTAGTGGAAGAGCGCGTGATGGACTCGGGCGATATCGAACGCGAGCGCGGCATCACAATTTTAGCAAAAAACACCTCCGTCCATTATAAGGACGTCAAGATCAATATTGTAGACACCCCCGGCCACGCCGACTTTTCCGGCGAGGTTGAACGCATCCTAAAAATGGTGGACGGCGTCGTTCTGCTAGTGGACGCGGCCGAGGGCCCGATGCCCCAGACCCGCTTCGTGCTGCAAAAGGCGCTGGAGTTCGGCCACAAAATCATCATCGCGGTCAACAAGATCGACCGACCGGACGCGCGCCTGAACGAGATCGGCGACGAAGTGCTCGAGCTGCTCCTGAACCTCGACGCGACCGACGAGCAGCTTGACAGCCCCATCGTCTACTGCTCGGGCCGCGCGGGCACGGCGTCGATGAGCCCGAACGTGGAGGGCGAGGATCTGACCCCCCTGTTTGAGCAGATCCTTGAGCACATCCCCGCCCCGCAGGTCGATACGGACGGCCCGGCGCAGATGCTGGTCTCCTCCATCGATTACAACGAATATGTCGGCCGTATCGGCATCGGCCGTATCGAGCGCGGCTCGATGAAAGTCGGACAAACCGTCACCGTGTGCGATTACCACGGCGCGACCAAGCCCTACAACGCCAAGGTCGTCACGCTTTACACGATCGAGGACCTGCAGCGCCAGCCCGCCGAGGAAGCCCGCGCGGGCGAGATCGTCTGCTTCTCCGGCATTGAGAACGTAACGATCGGCGAAACGCTGTGCGACCCCGAGCACGTGGAGCCGCTGCCCTTTGTCAAGATCTCCGAGCCGACGGTCGAAATGACCTTCTCGGTCAACGATTCCCCCTTCGCCGGACGCGAAGGCAAGTTCGTCACCTCGCGCCACCTGCGCGAGCGCCTGTTCCGCGAGCTTTTGAAGGATGTTTCGCTGCGTGTCAACGAAACCGACACGACCGACGCGTTCCGCGTATGCGGACGCGGCGAGATGCACCTTTCCATCCTGATCGAAAACCTGCGCCGCGAAGGCTATGAATTTCAGGTGGGCGCGCCCAAGGCGCTGTTCCGCGAGATCGACGGCGTCAAGTGCGAGCCGATCGAGCGCATGATTGCCGACGTACCGCAGGAAGCGGTCGGCTCGGTCATGGAAAAGATGGGCTCCCGCAAGGGCGAATTGATCTCGATGAACCCCAAGGGCTCCGACCGTATGCGTATGGAGTTTCTGGTTCCGGCGCGCGGCCTGTTCGGCTACCGCACGGAATTCCTGACCGATACCAAGGGCGAAGGCGTGCTGTCCTCCGTCTTCCACAGCTATCAGCCGTACAAGGGCGATGTGTCCAAGCGCTCGACCGGCTCGCTGATCGCGTTTGAGTCCGGCGAATCCATCACCTACGGCCTGTATAACGCGCAGGAGCGCGGCACGCTGTTCATCGGCGCGGGCACGCCCGTGTACGAAGGCATGGTCATCGGCGAAAACCCGAGGGGCGAGGACATGGCCGTGAACATCTGCAAGAAAAAGCAGCTGACGAACACCCGCGCCTCCGGTTCGGACGACGCGCTGCGCCTGATCCCGCCGCGCCAGATGTCGATCGAGGCCGCGCTTGAGTTCCTCGGCGACGACGAGCTGCTTGAAATCACGCCGCAATCGGTGCGAATCCGCAAAAAGATCCTATCCAACACCGAGCGCCTGAAAAAGGTCAAGGGCGGCAAAAAGTAATCCAGTTAATTTTATTACAAAAGGAGATTGTTTTTCCATGGCTATCAAAAACGTAATTTACACCGATATGGCTCCCGAAGCCGTCGGCCCGTACTCGCAGGCGATCGAAGCCGGCGGCATGGTGTTCACCTCCGGTCAGGTACCGATCGATCCCAAGGTGGGCAAGATCGTCGCGACCACCATTGAGGAGCAGACCGCGCAGGTGATGTACAACCTGAAGGTCGTTCTCGCGCAGGCGGGCGTCGGCTTGGACCGCGTCATCAAAACCACCTGCTTCCTCGCGGACATGAACGACTTCGCCGCTTTCAACGGCGTTTACGCCCAGTACTTCCCGGAAAAGGCGCCGGCTCGTTCCTGCGTGCAGGTAGCGGCCCTTCCCCTCGGCGCCAAGGTCGAGGTCGAAGTAATCGCGATTAAGGTGTGACGTGACGGATATCCGCCCCGGCCGGTACCGGCACTTCAAGGGCAATGAATACGAAGTGCTGGGACTTGCCCGGCATTCGGAGACGAGGGAACCCATGGTGGTCTACCGCGCGCTGTACGGCGAGCGCGGCCTATGGGTCCGTCCCGCCGCCATGTGGAGCGAAACGGTCGACCGCGACGGTTATCACGGCCCCCGCTTTACTTATATCGGTGAATAGAAAACTGTTGCAAAGCGAAGAATGCTACCAATTTTGTCATTCTGAGGAGCGAAGCGACGAAGAATCTCGTGCCAACGCGCGGAAGTTACGCTGGGAACGCGCGTTCGCGCGAGATTCTTCACTTCGTTCAGAATGACATTTGGGTACTCTTCTATTTTGCAACAGTTTTTTTACAGCCTTTTTTCTATCGGTTGTAGCGAATCGTGGTTTCACAGAGTATTACAGGTGAAAGGAGGGTGAGGGAATTGGAGAACAAAACCGCCGAACAGCTCGTTCAGGCCTACGGCGATATGGTCTACCGGCTGGCGTACGCGCAAACGCGCGCCCGGAGCGATGCGGACGATATTTTTCAAGAGGTGTTTTTGCGCGTGGTGCGCAAGCGCCCGCAGTTTGAAAGCGCGGCGCATGAAAAGGCGTGGCTGCTGCGCGTGACGATCAACTGTACCAAAAGCCATTTCCTGCGCGCGCGGCTGCTGCTTGCTGCGCCGCTTGACGATCAGATCGCTTTTACCGACCCGGAAAACCAAGGGCTGGACGAAGCGCTCGGCAAGCTGCCGGCCAAATACCGCGCGGTGATCCATTTATTTTACTACGAGGGATATTCCGCGGAAGAGATCGCGGGAATGCTTGGCGAAAAGCCCTCGACCGTGCGCACGCGGCTCACCCGCGCCCGCTATAAGCTACGTGATATTCTGAAAGGAGACGCCGAGGATGTTTCAAGAACACTACCGCAAAATGAATGAGGAGATCGCCCCGGCGGGCGAACTGCTCGCCGCCACCGCCGCGAAAATGCATAGCGCGCAAAAAAACCGCCCCGCGCGAAGGATGCGCCGTACGATCGCCATTGCAGCCGCGGCCGCGCTGGTCATCGGCTGCGGCACGCCCGCGCTGGCGGCGAATGTGCCCGGCGTATACGAAACGCTCTATCTCCTCTCCCCCGCGACCGCGCAGTTTTTCATGCCGGTGAACGAGGTATCGGAATCAAGCGGCGTTAAAATGGAGGTCGTTTCCGCCTATGTGCGCGGCGACACCGCGGGCGTGTATCTCACCATGCAAGACCTGACCGGCGAGCGCTTCAACGGTTCGCTCGACCTGTACGACAGCTATTCGCTGCACTATCCGGCGCGCACCGGGCAGATGAGCGGCTGCTCGCTCGTCGCATACGATGACGAGACCAAGACCGCGACCTTCCTGATCGAGATCACCAATATGGACGGCGAAGTATTTGGGGGAAGCAAGTACACCTTTTCCGTTCGCCAGCTCTTGACCAGCCAGCGGGAGCAAACTGACGTTGTCATCTTAGACGGACTGGGCGAGGTACCGCTCGACCCGCCCACCGAGCAGCAGTATGTGAACGGCGCGAGCACGCCGGACGCCACGGTCGACATCCCCGACACTTACGATTTCTTAAAGCCGCAGGAGGCGCTCTGGCAGAGCGAGGACAGCGTTTTCTCCCTCTCCGCCCTTGGCTACCGGGGCGGCAAGCTGCACGCGCTGTACGCCACCACGGGCCGCCTTGCGCATGATAACCACGGCTGGTTCCAGCTCACCGCCCCGGACGGAACCGAGGTTTCGCCGGCCATGACCCTGATGTATCAAACGGACGGCGATGATACGCAGTACAGCGAATTTATCTACGACGTATCCTACCTCGATCTGCCCGCCTGCAAGCTGACCGGCAGCCTGTATACCGCGGACACGATGATCGAGGGCGACTGGCGCGTCACCTTCCGCTTGCCGCACGGCGCATGACGCTAAAAATAAACGGTCCGGGCGGGTCCGGCTCATGAAGCAGCCGACCCCGCCCGGACCGTTTTAATTTCAGCACGCTACCGATCCATCGGCTCGATCAGCATCTGCACGACCTCCAGCGCTTCCAGTCTGATTTGCATATCCCGCAGCGAAACGCGCTGCTCGATGCGGCGCACCGGCTCGGCTTTTTGCTTCAAATAGTCGATTTCCATTGCCGTCAATTCCTCGGGCGCGCCAAGGCGCAGCCATTCATCGTAGGCGCTGCCGCTCTCCCTTCCGAGACGAACAGTCTCGCAGCGAAAGCCGCCGCCCGCGAGCCCCTCCACCGAGATATGATATTCCACCGGCCCGCCCTGCCGAAACGCGCTGTACCGGTCGCTCGGGTCCTGAAACGCGGAAAGCATGCGGTACATCGTATTATAGTGGCAGTAGTTATACAGCAGAATTTGAACGCCGCCTTTGCCGCGGGTGATATACCAACCGTCCCCGCTCGCAAGCAGCCGGTCTCCCATGCGGCTGAGAAGCTGATAGGCGTAAAATACCGGCTTGGGTATGCCGTTGCAGGTGAACATGCCGTGTCCGCCGTGGAACAGCGTATCCGCCAGCTTCCAGTCGTTGATCAGGTCGCTGACCGTCCAATACGCCTTGCCCGCCGTTCGCCCCATGTTTTCCACCAGATTTTTGACGACGTGCACCGCCTTATAGCAGGTATCGCTGCATAGGTCGCGCTGCCAGATGGTGGCGTTCCATTCATCGATCAGCACCGGCAATTCATCTAAGCAAAGCGCCCGCAGCGTTTTGTCCATGGCGGCGATACAGTCGCCCATGAAGCGCTCGTTCTCGCTCAGCTTGAACGTGGCGCTGCTATCGCTCCGGTGCACCATGCGGTTAAAATCCATCGCGATCTCGCGGAACGAATGCGGGAAAGAATGCATGGTCACAAAATCCGGCAAGCAAGCTTGCCGGCGGCAATCCTCCAAAAAACCGGTCAGGATAGATTCTTCCCCATCCAGCAGCAGGCTGCCTTCGATGCCCGGCCCGCCGAACCGTAAGCCTGCGTCCACCCGCTTGACCGTGCGCTGCGTTTCCCGATACAGCGTACCGTATTCCTCGGCCGACAGAAAACCGTATAATGAGAAACTGATGCTGAACAGGGTAAACCGCCACGTGCATACGGCCGACCGTCCGTAACGGCGGATGCAATGGCGCAGGAATGCTTCAACAAGCCGCGTCCATTTATGCAGATCCGAAGGAAAGCCGATATAGCTTTGGTTTTGATACACCGGCTTTTGCCTGCCCGCCAAAAGCCGGGGCAAAAAACCAAATTCAATATAAGGCTTGAGCCCCATGGCGAGCAGCCGGTCCAGCAGCAAGTCCACGCAGGTGAAGCGCGGCGCGGGGTTGCCGCCGGCGTCCTCCTGATACACATGCATGGTATCGCTGAAGATGCCGTGAAAGCGTACATAGGTAAAGCCAACCGCGCGCTGCAACACGGCAAGCTGCTGCTGCACCTCGGCGGTAAAGCAATCATCCGCATAGCCCGCGTTCACGATCGTGCGCCAATCCTGCACGACCGGCGCGCCCCCGCCGCCCGCCTCCACCATGAGCCGCCGCTTTTGCAGCGGCTTTTCCGTTACGGTCTCCTGCGCGGTCGCGGCCGCGTAGCGCAGCAGCGGCTCGAAGCGTTTTTCCAGCGCGGACTGCGGCACCAGTTTGGGATCGGTGCAGTCGATGTTCTGTAAGCCCTTGCGGAATTTGCCCGGCGTGATCTCATACTTGCGCCGGAAGTGCTCGATAAACGTATCGACCCGGCCAAAGCCGTTGTCAAGCGCGATTTCCGTCACAGTTTTGGATGAACTGCACAGTTCAAAAAAGCAGTGGTCCAACCGAATTTCATTTAAGTATTGGGTAAAGGTGGTGCCCAGCTTATTGCGAAAAAACTGGGAAAGATAGTTTGGGGTCAGGTATTCCCGCTGCGCAAGATCACGAAGCGTTATTTCCTCCGTGTAGTGCGTGTGCAAGTACTGCATGATGCGCGACACGCGCGACTGATCCACGCCGCCTTCGCTGTCGGTATCGCTGCGGAAGCCGGTCAAAAGCAAATGAAACAGCGAATAGGCGTGACTCAGCAGCTCCAGCTCCCGTTCTTCCTGTTCGCTGTAGTAGTGCTGGAACAGCGCGGCAAGCTCGGCGCGAAGCAGCGTGAACTTCGCTTGCTCCCACTTGGTATGCAAGCAAGAAACGCAGTCGAACCGCGCCCCCTTGAGCCGCGACAGCAGCGGCTGCGCAAAGCAAAAGGACAATGCGGCGGAAGAGCCGAGCAGTTCGACATTATGCAGCTCATACGGATTGACCACAAGGAGATCCGCTTCGTGCAGCACGTATTGCCGCCCCCGCAGGACCACACGGGATTTACCCGAAAGCTGATAGACGATCTGTAGCGTATCGTGCCAGTGTATCTTGCGGGAAGGTTCGGTTTCATAGGTTACGCGAACGCCCGCGCAGTATAGTAATTCCTGCATTTCAATTGCCTTCATTTCATTTTATATATATAATATATATTGTAATATATAAAACTCCTTTTTACAAGAGAAACTCCCTATACGACGGCAGGCCGGATCATTTTATCCCGCATTTCTTCGTTTTTTATCGCGTGTTGATCAGGCAGCGTCGGCAGAGCCGTATCACACGCCCATCGTTATGCGGGATAAATCCCGCAGTTATGCGCGAGCGGGCGCTGTTACGATCCGTTATACTGATGATAGCAAAACCGGCAAGGAACACGAAGCGTTCCTGCATCAGACAAAAAAACAACGTAGGAAAGGAACCTGAATGATGAAAAGAAGAATTCTGAACGAACGGCTCGCCGCTATCGTCGCCAGCATCCGCCACGGAGAAATGCTTTTTATTGCCGATTCCGGCAGCGGCACTTGCTCCAAAGCCCTGTACCCGCTCGACCCGAGCGTGGAGTATCTGGATGTGGAGGTCGTGACCGGCTCGCCCACCTTTGAAGACATCGTCCGCACACTTGCCGAGGCCGGCGATTTTGAAGGCGCGATCATCACCGAGGATATGCCCGACCAAAACGCTAAGGATTACGGCACCCTTGTGGAGCTGTTCGGTGAAAACAAGGTGCGCCAGATCAACTACGCCCCGGAATACTACGAGCTGCGCGACCGCTGCAAGGCGGTCATTCAGACAGGCGACACCGGCATCCACGCGCAGGCCGTGCTGATCGCGGGTTATCCGAGCGCGGATATCGAACTTGACGTGGTGCTCGGCAAAAAGAAGTTCACCACCGTGCCGAAAAAGGACCGCGGCTGAGGCCGCCCATTCCCAACATCATACACAGGAAGGAGCGCATGGTGGCGCGGACCCGGCGCCGCCATGCCATCGCGGGATATGAATCCACCCCAGAATAAACTCACCCTGCGCGCACGCGCCGGTTATATGTGCGGCGGTGCGGCGCAGACGACGATCGTTACCCTGATCAACGTAGTCCTTACTTATTTCTACACCAACGTTATGGGCATCAACATTGCCAAGGTTGCCTTGATCATGCTGATCAGCCGTCTTTTCGACGGCGCGAGCGATATTATCGCGGGCGTTATCATCGACCGCACGCATTCTAAGTACGGCAAGGCGCGCCCTTGGCTGCTGCGCATGGCGCTGCCGCATTTTGTCGGCCTGATCGCGATGTTCGCGGTGCCGCCCGTGTCCGAGTTCGCACAGCTGATCTATATCTTTGTCGCCTATAACTTTGCCAATACCATTGTCAACACAATGGCGGGCCTTGCGCTCAGCTCGCTCAACTCTCTGATGACGCGCGATCCCGTGGAACGCAGCCAGCTCAACGCGCTGCGCCAATTCGGCGCGCCGGTCATGGAGCTTGCCATCTCCGCGCTCACCATTCCGGTCGCCAACCGCTTAGGCGGCGACCAAAGAGCGTGGCTCCTCGTCATCCTCTGTTTTTCCGCCATTGCGACGCTGTGCTATCTCCTGTGTTTTTTCTGGGCCAAGGAGACCGCGCCGGAGGAACGCGGCGAAAGCACGGAAGCCGTTCCCGTCGGCAAGGCGTTCCGCGCGCTTTTGCGCAATAAGTACTGGTTCATCTGCCTGATCGTGTGGATCATGGCGACCTTTTACCTGACGATCTCCGGCACCAATCTATCCTACTATTGCCAGTACCTGATGCACAACGTCAACTATATGAGCGTGCTCACCACCGCGGAAAAGCTATCCACCATCGTACTGACCGCAATCGCGGTGCCGTTTATGATCCCCCGGCTTGGCAAGCGCAATATGATGCTGGCCGGCGCGTGCGTCGTCACAGTCGGACATCTGATCACGCTGGCGGCGCCGCTCAACCTGACAGTCGCCACGGTGGCGGCCGTGCTGCGCGGCGCGGGCATCGCCCCCTGCTTTGCCGTGCTGTTCGCCATGATCGCGGATTGTGTGGAATATGGGCATTGGAAAAGCAGCCTGCGCACCGAGGGCGTTATTTTTTGCGCGGCCACGGTCGGGCAGAAATTCGGTCAGGGCGTGGCCAGCGCGATTGTGGGCGGGCTGCTCGACTCCGCGGGCTACGACGGCTTGGCCGCCGTGCAGACCGCAACCGCCAACACCATGATCTCCCGTATTTATCTGCTCACCCCCGCGCTTTGCTTTGGCGTTATCGCTCTTTTAATGCTGTTTTACAAGCTCGATAAAGAAATGCCGCAGATCATGCTTGATCTGGAGGCGCGCAAACAAAAGGAGGCCCTACGATGAATCCTACGTTACCCGTACCGACGCACCGAGACTGGCACGCGCATACCCAGTCCGCCGCGCTGCGCACCGGCATCACCATGCATTACATGGAAGCCGGCGTAAAGGACGCGGAGCCGCTGCTGCTCATTCACGGCTTTACCGATTCCAGCCGCATCTGGCGGCAAACGATCTGCGCGCTGGGCGATCGCTTCCATATCTTCGCGGTAGACCTGCGCGGCTTTGGCCAGACCGACCAGCCGAAAGACTTTCTGTACACCCCCAAGGAGCATGCGGATGATCTCGCCGCGTTTTTGGATGCCGTGGGCGTCCCATCCGCTTACGTGTTGGCGCACTCGATGGGCACCATGATCGCGCAAACGTTCGCATTCCTGCACCCCAGCCGCGTCAAAAAGCTCCTGCTGGCTGCCGCCATGCTGCGCGGACACGATACCGCGGCGTCGCTGGCCGAGCAATACGATCTGTATGCGACCATGGATCTTGCCGCCATGCCGCCCGCCGAGATGCAGGAGCGTTTTCTCCCGTATCCCGAAAACTGCCGCGACGCCGGTTTCCCGATGGGCTACTTCACAACGCTGCGCGGCTTAAGCGCAACGTCGCTGCGCGCCGCTTGGTTCGGCGTTCATCAAGCCGATAACCGCGGCTTCGTGCAGTTTATCAAAGCGCCTCTCCTCATCCTGTGGGGCGATCGGGACGACGTGCTCGCCGCCGACTATCAGGACGAGGTGCGGCAGGCGCTGCCAGATGCCCCCTATGTGGTCCTGCCCGGCATCTCGCACGAGGTGCCAAACGAAATGCCGGAAAAGCTGGCGCAGATCGCCGCGGACTTTTTCCTAGAGGATCTAGTACCGGAAACCGTATAAGCATAAAAGTGGCTGCGACGATTTGCGTTTCGTCGCAGCCACTTTTTTTGTTATTACAGCTCGGGCCAAGTCGGATCGTTTTCCTGTTCCTCCCGCAGCTGCACGGCCTTAATATAGCGCCAAAGCAGCACCAGTATCGCAATCTGGAAGCCAATCGATACAAAGTAATAGAGGAAGGAACCATAGCTTATCTGCTGCACCACAAAGGTTACGCCCACACTGATGATGGCCAGATAAAAGCACCAGCGGATGCGTCCGTCCGGATAATCATAGCCGTTTGCATCCCGCAGTTCGTCCAGCGCCCAATAGAAGTGATACGAGGAAAGCAGGGCGAACACCGCCGACGCGACCAGCACGGCCAGCAGCAGCACGACCCACGCGCCGCTCCCCGTCGTCATCGTTGAAATGCCGAGCAACGCCGCCAGCAGCGTTACGATCATCAGAACCAGACAAATGATCGTATAGGTAAAGGACTTCTGTATGCGTTCATGGAATGGGCGCAGCTTTGCCAGCGCATAGAGCTGTACAACCGAAGCGGCCAGCGAGAAAATCATGAGCACCGTTTGATCGAACAGGCCAAGCACCATGCTTGCCACCATCGCGACCCAGTACCAAAGCAGCCATTTATATAGTTTCATGATACGCCACTCCTTTTCATACGCCTTATAGCAACGGCGGCCGCTGTTCCCATGCTCGCAGTGCGGTGATGTATTGCCACAGCAGCACCAGCGCCGGGATAGCGAACAGCGACGCGATCAGCTCAGTCGGAAACGTCGTCCCGACCAAATTCAACAGGAACGCCGAACCGGCGCCGATGAGCGAAAGATAAAAGCACCAGCGGATGCGTCCATTCGGATAGCCGTACTGTTTTTCATTGTTCAGTGCATCGAGCGCCCAGTAGAGATTGAAGTCATACAGCACATCTAGCACGATCCCGCAGAGCAGCAACATAAACGCGAGCGCTGCCGCGCCCATCGCCTCGCCGCCTACGACCCCAATCACTGCAAGCAGCACCGCAAAGACGGTAACGATCAATTCGGCGATCAAGAAGCCGTATGCCTTGCCCAGCCGCATGTGCGCCCGCCGCATGCGGGATACAGCATTGATCTGCACGATCAGCGCGATCAACACGGCAATGCTTGCGAGTGCACCCTGCGCAATGCCGGTCAGCGCGAGCAGATTGATTACCAGCGAGAAAACACTGGCATACAAAAATAGCGAAAGCGGTTTGGACAGATTTTCATTCATCTGTACCTCCTCCCGGCATTACGCCTCCGGTAGGTCCTGCTCCTCCTGCTGGGTCGGCGCTGTGTCCACGGCCACGATCGTTTCCGCCTCCGGTTTGCTCTCGGTTCCCAGATAGCTCGGCATGTCGAGACCGGCCTGCTTGAACAGTTCATGCAGCGGCGGGATCGAAGCCATCAGGCCGGACACAAAGTTTGCGGTGGACGATTTTCCCTCGCCCTTGCCGCCCGCGCCCGAATCCCAGACCGTGACCTTGTCGATCTTGAGGTTCTTGATCGCTTCGACCTGAATCTTGACCAGTTCTTCCAGCTTGTCGGCGATCATCAGCTGTACCGCGGCCTTCGGGTCGCCCGCGGCCGCTTCGACCAGCGCGCGGATACCTTCCGCCTGCCGCTCCAAGATCTCCTTGGCGCCGCGCGCCTGCGCTTCCATCTTGGCGTAGATCGCGTCCGCTTCGCCGCGCGCCTTACGACGCATGACCTCGGCTTCGGCTTCGGCCTGAATCTCGGCTTGTTCCTTATCGATTTCCGCCTTTACAATAACGTCTGCTTCCTGCGTTGCCTTTTCCAGCTCCGCGCGGGTTTTTTCCGCCAACTGCTGGGCAACGTAGGCTTCCTGCTTGGCCTTGGCCGCCTGCACGGCTTCCGCCGCCGTAGCCAGACGCAGCGATTCCGCTTCCTTTTCGCGGCGGTTGGCTTCCGACTGGGCCACATCGATCTTGGCCGCGTTTTCGCCGTCAATCGCGGTGGCGTTCGCCGCCGCGACCTGCACGCGCTGATCGCGCTGTGCGTTGGCCTGACCGATCTCACCGTCGCGGTTCTTTTCGGCGACCGACTTCTTCGCGTCGTTGATCGCCTTGGCGGCGGCTTCCTTACCAAGCGCGTCGATATAGCCGGATTCATCATTAATATCGGTCACGTTGACGTTGATAAGCCGCAGGCCGATTTTCTTCAGTTCGATCTCCACGTTGTTCGACACGGAGGCGAGGAACTTGTCGCGGTCGGTGTTGATCTCCTCGATGTCCATCGTCGCGACGACCAGACGCAGCTGACCGAAGATGATATCCTTGGCCAGTTCCTGAATTTCAGAAAGCTTTAGGCCGAGGAGTCGCTCGGCCGCGTTCTGCATGATGCCCGGCTCGGTCGAGATACCGACGGTAAAACGGCTGGGCACATCGATACGGATATTCTGCTTGGACAGCGCGTTTTTCAAATCCGCGCTGATCGAGATCGGCGTCAGATCTAAGTACTGATAGGACTGGATGACCGGCACGATGAACGCCGCGCCGCCATGGATACACTTGGCCGTGCGGGCCGTGCCGTCCTTATTGGAGCCCACCTTACCGTAAACCACTAGGATCTTGTCCGCGGGACATTTACGGTAGCGCCCCAGAATGGCGAGCAGCGCCGCAAACAGTACGACCACGATGATGCATACCGTAATGAGCATTTGTAATGGCATATTTTTATCCTCCCTTAAATAAATTGCTTACTGTTCGGGCTCTACGACAAGCGTTTCGCCGCGCAGATCGGTCACCCGCACCATAGAGCCGGTTTTCAGCGTGACCGACCCAAGCGTGACCGCTTCAAATTCGTGCAGCTGCCCCTGTACCTCGAGCATGACCTTGCCCTCGCCCTGACCGTTCGGCGGGATGGGCAAATAGACCTTGCCGCTCTCCCCGATCGCGTTGCGCGGGTTGAGCGTGCCGTTTTCCGCGAGCCTCCGCGATACCTGTACCAGCTTCGCCACCAAAAACATAGCCAGCAGGCCGAGCGCCAGACCGACGATCAGGCTGATCGCCTCGTCCGAACCCGAGCTGATCGCCACGATGGAGGACCAGCCGAACACGGTCAGGAATGCGACGACGGTTTGCAGCGACAACAGCCGCAGCGTTGAAGCATCGTGAACGCCGCTGCCGTCGGTATGGTGCGCGGCGGCCAGATCGTCGAAATCCGCGTCGCTCAGATCGGCAAGATCGGTTCCGCCGTCTCCCCCATCCGGCAAATCAAGCCCGGATGTATCGCTGAAATTGACGCCTTCGCCGCCGTCTCCAAATCCGCCTACGACGGCTAAGATCGTTTGAATGAAAAAAAGCAGCGTTGCAGGCACCGCGATGCAGTACAGCGCGCGCAGCACGCTATCCAGACCGTTCCACCACTCCGCCATGGGTATCCCCTCCCCGGTTATTTATTATGTAAATTATATTTACACCACCATTATAGCATTCTGTTTAAACTTGTCAATCCGTCTATTAAAAATATTTTTCTCCGTACCGTATTGTAATTTCACACAGGGCCTGTTACAATGTAAGTAAATAATATTTACATTCCGGACATCACAACGAGGAAAGAGCAATGGATGCTAGCGAGCTAGGAAAAAAAATAAAAGAGGCGCGCCTTGCCAAGAAAATGACGCAGGCCGAGGTCGTCGGGGATTTTATCACCCGCAATATGCTGAGCCAGATCGAAAGCGGCGCCGCCATGCCCTCGGTAAAGACCTTAAGCTATCTGGCGGGCGTGCTCGGCCTGTCGCCCGACCAGCTCATCGCGCCGGAACCCGTATTAGATGACGCATACCGCGTGCTTTGCGAGGCCAAGGCTGCGTTTCGCGCGGGAAAATATGCGGATGTACCGACCGAGGAAAGCCGTTTCCCCGCCTCGGTGGAGGATGAATTGTATGCGCTTTCCGCGCGCGCCTGCCTTTGTTTGGCCGAAGCCGACGCGGAAAAAGACGGCGCGCCAAACGACGTGACCGCGCTGATCCGCCGCGCGATCGACCACGCCGGCAAGGGACTGTATGCAAACGAAGCGCTGCGCAGCGAAGCGATTTTACTGCTCACCGCGCAAACCGCGCGCCTGAGCGAGTATTATCAGGCGCTGGCCGAGGAATAACGCGAACCCCTTGGCGGCCGGTTGCCATACCGGCCGCCAAGGGGTTTTTATGCCGCTTCATCCGTATCGCTTTGCGGCAGCAGTTGCGTGGGATGTGTCCGCTGAAAAATCAGCATACCGTCCCACGAATCCGCAAGGACCGCCGGATGGCGCGGATACATGCTGTTGGATTGATTCTTATCGGAATCAAGCGCCTTACTGTAAACCGCGCCGATATCCAAAAATGAATACGGCTTTTCCAAATAGGGGGCAAGTCGCGCGTCCGCTTTGGCGCGCGCTATATCAATATACCAGCTATCCCCGGGCAGGCCCTCGAACAGCCGGATGAACGGGTGCTTTTCCTTGACCGAAAACGTCCGTATCACGTTTTGCTCATAGTGCACCGCGGTGAGTGTTCCCTTGCAAAACGCCGTACCGATGGCAAAGTAAGCGTCCCCCAGACGGTCGGACAGGTAACTGCCCATCGTCCCTACCTGCGGTATCCCTTCGGTCTGCTGCACGCGGCGGGCTACATGCATATTATGCGCCGTTAAAAAGACAAGCTGCGCGCCGTCTATTTGGCGGATTGTTTCGACGCGGCCCGCCATAAAGGCGTCGCGCTGCTCACAGCTCGCGACAAGCAGCTTCATTTCATCCCCGGCGTACTCCTGTAGCAGCTGCAGCGACTGCACGTATTCCCGCAGAGCGTTCACGCACTCGCGTGCGATCATAAAATCATACGCCCCGCTAATCGCGGTATACGGCTCCCTTTGCAAATCCATTTCCTCTGCGAGCTGATCAATCGCGCGGACAATGGGTTCCAGCCGTTCCGCCTGCAATTCCGCTTCCGTGTAGTCGTAACCCTGTCCTCTCAGCGGCTTCAGCAGCCGCTCATAGGCCGCGGCTTGCTCAGGCGCCACCGACCTCAGATAGGTCAGCAGACGCTTCCTTGTGCTGTCGCCCTCTTGCATATCTACACCGTAAAAGCGGATCTTCTCCTGCTCCGGCGCGGTCTGGTTATAATCGTGCATCCACTCGAGAAGCTGCTCAAATTCGGCGGTCTGATACACCCAAAATCCCAACTCTTGTAACGCCTCGCCCGCCGTGATATCCGCCTTGCCCAGAATATAATCATTAACCGTTAGGCAGGCGCCGAACGCTGCTTCCAGTATAAACGTGTGACACCCGTATTGCTCCATCAGGTAAGCAAACACGTCCTTTCGCATGGTGTGGTATTCCTTCGTCCCATGCGAGGATTCACCCAGAGAAACCACCTGCACGCCTTCCGGGATCCGCACGCCTCCGATCGCAGACGTGTAGGACAAAAGCGCCGTTTGTTCCTCGCTCGATTCACTGTCACAAGCGGTAAGTAGTATCCCTGCCAAACACAACAGTGCGATAAGCCGTTTTTTCATTCGATCGTCCCTCGTTTTCTTGTCTCTACGCTTCGGGCCCTTTTGACTATTATATTCCATTGGGGAGTAATTGTAAACGCTCCTACCAATAACAAAAACCCCTTGAAACCGATTCGGCTTCAAGGGGTTTTGGCTGTTTCTTACTGGTTGGCTTCGATATACTTGACGATATCGCCGATGGTGCTCATCTGGGTGGCTTCCTCGTCGGAAATGGTGATGCCAAAGCTCTCTTCGAGGTCCATCATCAGTTCCACTACGTCGAGGGAATCGGCGTTCAGATCATCCTTGATCTTGGTGTCCATGGTCATGGTGGAAGCGTCGGCGTCGAACTTATCGGCCAGCAGCTCGCAAATCTTTTCAAACATTGGGGTTACTCTCCTTCGTTATTTTGATTTATTTCTCTGAAAACTCCGATCTTGCGGAATTTTTCATACCGTTTTTGGAGCATGACGTCCATATTGGGCTCGTTTCCGAGCTCGGTCAGCATTTCGCCAATGGTGCGCTTGACGCTCCGGAATATCTGACCGCCCCCCATGCCCTCGGGGATGATGCCTTCGATCATGCCGAAGCTGTAGAGATCCTCGGCGGTGATGCGCAGCTGGTCGGCCGCCTCGGCTTCGCGCGAAGCGTCCTTCCACAGGATGGAGGCGCAGCCGCGCGGTGAAATCACCGAATACAGCGCGTTTTCAAGCATCAGCACGCGGTCGGCCACGGCCAGCGCCAGCGCGCCGCCCGAACCGCCTTCGCCCGTGACAATGGAGATCACCGGGGTTTTCAGCTCAATAAACTCATATAGGCAGCGGGCGATCGCCTCGCCCTGCCCGCGTTCCTCCGCTCCGACGCCGCAGAACGCGCCCGGCGTATCGACAAAGCAGATGACCGGACGGTGGAACTTTTCCGCCTGATGGGCAAGCCGTAGCGCTTTGCGGTAGCCCTCCGGATGGGCCATGCCGAAATTCGCGGCAAGGTTCTCTTCGGTCGTTTTGCCCTTGCGCAGGCCGATCACCGTGACCGGTTTGCCGCAAAACAGGCCGACGCCCGCGCAGACCGCGTGATCCTCGGCGAAGTATCGGTCACCGTGCAGCTCGATAAAATCATCGAACAGCTCGGCGATATAATCGTCGATCACGGGACGCTTGGGATCATGGATAATACGCATTTTTTCCGATGCGGGTTTCACGCTCACTGCTTAAACACCTGCCTTTTCTTTGTTTTGGGCTGGCGGTGCATTTTCAGCAGCTTTTCCAGCGTTCCCTTCAGCATATTGCGCGGAACTATTTTATCACAGAATCCATGCGATAGCAAGAACTCCGACGACTGAAAATCATCGGGCAGGGTCTCGCCGATCGTGCCTTCGATCACGCGGCGTCCGGCAAAGCCGATCGTCGTGCGCGGCTCGGCGAGGATGATATCGCCCAGCATGGCAAACGAAGCGGTCACGCCGCCCGTGGTCGGATCGGTCAGCACGGTGATATACAACAGGCCCTTATCGGAATGCCGCCGGGCCGCGGCGGACACCTTGGCCATCTGCAAAAGGGAGAACATGCCCTCCTGCATACGCGCGCCGCCTGAGCACGTGAACAATACGACGGGCAGCATTTTTTCCGTCGCATACTCGAAAAGGCGCGTCAGCTTCTCGCCGACGACCGAGCCCATTGAAGCCATCAGAAAGTGGCTGTCCATCACGCCAAGGCAGGTCTCTACCCCGCCGATCTTGCAAACGCCGGTGGAAACAGCATCCGGCATGCCCACCTTTTCCGCGAGCACGGCGGTCTTTTCCGCGTAGCCGGGAAAATCGATCGGATCGCCGGGCGCGAGGTCGGCGAAGAGCGGCTGGAACGTATCCTTATCCGCGATCTGACGGATGCGGGTGCGCGCGAGCAGGCGGCCATACCGTCCGCAGTTCGGGCAGACGTACAGATTGCGGCCGTAGGTATAGGCCTTCAGTTCGGCCCCGCAGCCCTTACAAGTGACTACTTTCACGCCGCCCTCGTCCTTGGGCTTCATTTCGAGCGACGCTTCGCGCGTCTTTTGGAACAGATCGATCAGCATGTGCGTCCCCCCTTTTCGTTATCGGTCAAAGTCGCCGTCCGCGATCGAGTTGACGTGAAAAGCCGCGTCCTCGAACGCCTTTGAGCGCAGAATATGCATTTGATAGTCCGTACCGGTCACAACGCCTTCAAACAGCGTTTCGGTCAGCGCGCGGCGCATGCGGGCAATGGCCTGCCGCCGATCCGCGCCGTAAGCGATCAGCTTGCCGATCATCGAATCGTAATAAGGCGGGATGCGGTAGCCCTGATAGGCCGCCGTATCCATCCGCACGCCGGGCCCGCCCGGCAGGTGCATGGAAACGATGGCGCCCGGACAGGGCGCAAAATCGCGCGAGGGGTCCTCCGCGTTGATGCGGCATTCGATCGCGTGGCCGCGCAGGGTCAGCTCCTCCTGTGTGAAGGAAAGCGGCTCGCCCGCCGCGACCCGAATCTGCTCGCACACCAGATCGACCCCGGTCACCTGCTCGGTTACCGGATGCTCTACCTGAATGCGCGTGTTCATTTCGCAGAAGTAGAAATTCTTGTCGTTATCGACCAAGAATTCAATCGTGCCCGCGTTGCGGTAGCCGACGCGTTTGGCCAGATCGACCGCGGCCTTTGTCATGCGCGCGCGCAGCTCGTCGTCCACAAAGGCGGAGGGCGATTCCTCGATCAGCTTTTGGTGGCGGCGCTGTACCGAGCACTCGCGCTCAAACAGGTGCACAACGTTGCCGAACTGGTCGCCCAAGATCTGCACCTCGATATGGCGCGGGTTGTGGATATAGCGTTCCATGTACAGGCGGCCGTCGCCGAAATTGGCTTCCGCCTCGGAGGAGGCGTTATCATACGCCGCCTGCAGCTCGGACGGGTCCATCGCAATGCGAATTCCCTTGCCGCCGCCGCCGGACGCGGCCTTGAGCATGATCGGAAAGCCGATGCGCGCAGCTTCGCGCACGGCTTCGTCAAAATCGGCCACCGTGCCGTCCGTGCCAAGGGCGACGGGCACGCCCGCTTCGATCGCGTTGCGCTTGGCTTCGGCCTTGTCGCCCATCAGGCGGATGGTCGCGGCGGTAGGCCCGATGAAGGCCAGCCCCGCTTCGGTCGTCTTTTCCGCGAAATCCGGGTTTTCGGATAAAAAGCCAAAGCCCGGATGGATCGCCTGACAGCCGGAAGCAATGGCCGCCGATATGATGTTGTCCATATTCAGATAGCTACCCGCCGCGCCGGCCGGGCCAATGCACACGGCTTCGTCCGCGATCTGTGCGTGCAGCGCTTCACGGTCAGCCTCGGAATAGACCGCGACCGATACGATACCCAGATCGCGGCAGGCCTGAATGATGCGAACCGCGATCTCGCCGCGGTTCGCGATTAATACCTTTTGAAACATGTTTCCTCTTTCGCCTCAGTCTAGAATGACCGCGCATTTGATCTCAGCCTCGGCCGCCTTTTGATCGCCGACCCAGACCACGCCTTCGGCCACGGCCATCGGGCCGCGCCGTTTGACGAACTTGATCTCCATGCGCAGCGTATCCCCCGGAACGGCCATCGCGCGGAACTTCGCCTTGTCGATGCCGGTATACACCGCCGTTTTGCCCTTATACTCCGGGATGGAAAGCAACGCCACCGCGCCTACCTGCGCGAGCGCTTCCAGCCGGAAAACGGCGGGCATGATGGGGTTGCCGGGGAAGTGCCCCTGAAAGAAAAACTCTTCCCCCGTTAAATGGAGCGTGCCGGTAGCACCCTCTTCCGAAAGCTCTGTGATCTCATCGACCAGCAGCATCGGCGGGCGGTGCGGGATGATCTCCATAATCTGTTCTCTGTTCAGCATAGTATAAACCCTCTCCTGTCAAAACGCAACCCTTTTTTTGGCTTACTCCTCGATCACGACGACGACCTGCTTGTATTCCACCAAATCGCCGGGCTGCGCGAGGATGCGCACGACCGTGCCGTCGCACGGGGCCTTGATCTCGTTCATGGTCTTCATCGCTTCGATGATAAAGAGCGTGTCGCCCTTCTTCACCTTTTGCCCGACCAGCACGAACGGCGGCGCGTCCGGCGTGGGCGCGGAATAGAACACGCCGACAAGCGGCGCTTCCACCCGGGTGCCCGCGGGCAGGCCGTCGGACGACGCGGGGGCTGCTTCTTCCGTGGGAGCGGCGGTCGAAGCCGCCGGCGCGGAGGCCGCCGCCGCGGGGCCAGACACCGCCATGACCGGCGCGGGCTCCTTGGCGCAGATGCAGACGCGCACATCCTCCGCCTCTATCTCGACTTCGCCGAGGCCGCGCGCCTGCAAGGCGTCCATCAGCTCTACGGCGACGTCCTTCAGTTCCTTGATATCCATGCTTTACACCTTCCTGATCAGTATGCAGGCGTTGTGCCCGCCAAAGCCGAGCGAATTGGAGATCGCGACGTCCACCTTGCCCTCCACCGCCTCATTGGGCGTGATATCGAGGTCGCAATCCGGGTCGGGCTCCTTGTAGCCGATCGTCGGCGGGATGATCCCGTCGCGGATCGCCAAAACGCAGGCGATCGCTTCAATCGCGGCCGCGCCGCCCAGCAGGTGGCCGGTCATCGACTTGGTGGAGGATACCTTGACCTTATACGCCTCGTCGCCGAACGCCTTTTTGATCGCGATCGTTTCATACTTTTCGTTGATCGGGGTGGAGGTGCCGTGCGCGTTGATATAGTCGACATCCGCTGGGGCGAGGCCCGCGTCCGTGATCGCGCCGAGAATGGCGCGGGAAGCCGCTTCGCCCGAGGGGTCGGGGCTGGTGATGTGGTAAGCGTCGCCCGAAGCGCCGTAGCCGGCCACCTCGGCCAAGATCGTGGCGCCGCGCGCCTTGGCGTGCGACAGGCTTTCAAGCACGAGGCACCCCGCGCCCTCGCCCATGACAAAGCCCGAACGGCGCGCGTCAAACGGAACCGAAGCGCACGTCGGGTCTTCGCCCGTGTGCACGGCCTTCATGTTCTGGAAGCCCGCCATGGAGATCGGAATGATGCCGTTTTCCGTGCCGCCGCAAAGGACGATATCCTGATAGCCGTGACGGATGGCGCGCATGGCCTCGCCGATCGCGTGGTTGCCCGTCGCGCAAGCGGAGACCGGGCAGAAATTCTCGCCCTTGAAACCAAACCGCATGGAAATGTGCGCGGCCGCCATGTTGGCGATCATCTGCGGAATGCAGACCGGGGAAACGCGGCCCGGCCCCTTTTCGTTCATCTTGGTCACTTCATCTTCCGCGACCTTAAGACCGCCCACACCCGAGCCGAAGATCACGCCCGTGCGGAAGGGATCAAAGCTACCCTCGGTCAGACCGGCCTGATCGACCGCCTGCTGGGCCGCCGCGATCGCAAAGTGGCAGTTTAAATCCATGCGGCGCGCTTCGCGCTTATCGATATAATCCTCTACCTGAAAGTCCTTGACTTCGGCGGCCAGCTTTACTTTAAAATCAGCCGTATCAAACCGCGTGATCGGCCCAATGCCGCACTTACCGTTTTTAAGCGATTCCCAAAACGTTTCCACATCATTGCCTACGGGCGTGATCGCGCCCATACCAGTAATGACTACTCGTTCCATCCTAACAACTCCTTCACCTCAAATATACTGCGCCAATATCTTGATATGGTGCAGCGGAATGAAAAACCCCCGCGCCGCAGCGCGCAATCAAATGGAAACTTGAAGCGCTGCTTCAAGTTGACCAAAAACCGGGAGCATGTATCTCGGTTTTTGAACAAACCGGCGGCTAAGTGTGCCCGTAGGGCGCGCGCCAGTGCCGGAACGCTCGATCGAAATGGGGCTTTGTTTCGATCGAAATTTTTATATCATGCCGCCGTCCACCACGAGCACCTGACCCGTGACAAAGCTGGCCTTATCGGAAGCGAGGAAAGCCACCGCCTCCGCGATCTCCTCCGGCTTGCCGAAGCGGCCGAGCGAGATCTGCTTTTTCGCGTTTTCCTTGAGTGCGTCGGCCAGCCCCTCGGTCATATCGGTATCGATAAAGCCGGGCGCTACCGCGTTGACGGTCACGCCGCGCGGGCCGAGCTCCTTGGCCGCGGTCTTGGTCATGCCGATCAGACCGGCCTTGGCCGCGCAGTAGTTGATCTGACCCGCGTTGCCCACCATGCCGGAGATCGAAGATATGTTGACGATCCGCCCGGCCTTGGCGCGCATCATCATGGCGCCGCACACCTGCAGCATATTGTAAGCGCCCTTCAGGTTGATGCGGATGACCTCGTCGAACTGGTCTTCCTTCATGCGAACCATCAGGCCGTCGCGGGTGATGCCCGCGTTATTGACGAGGATGGACGGAACGCCAAGCTCCTCCTTGACCTCCTGCACGGCCTTTTCACAGGCCGCGTGGTCGGAAACGTCCCAAACCTTGACAAGGGCTTTTCCCCCATGGGCGCGGCACTTTTCCGCGACCGCCTCGGCTTTCGCCGCGTTTGACGCACAGTTTAGAACCACGTCATGGCCTTCCGCGGCCAGCTTTTCCGCGATCGCCGCGCCGATACCGCGCGACGCGCCGGTTACGATTGCAATTCCCATGCTGTATTCTCCTTATTCAAAGCGCTTGTAAGCGTTTTTGAGCAGTTCTTCCGCCTTAGCGGTCATACCCTTGATCACGTCCTCGCACGGCCGCAGCTCTTTCAGCATGCCCGCGATCTGTCCGGACATAAAGGTGCCCTCTTCATAGTTGCCGTCCTGCACGGCTTTGCGCAGCGAGCCCGCGGTCGCGGCCTCGAGCTCTTCCAGCGACTGCTCTGTATTGATCTTCTCCAGCTCCAAGCATTTGCGCGCCATCGGGGTCTTGAGCGAGCGCACCGGGTGTCCGGACGGGCGCCCGGTCACAACGGTCGAAATATCGGTCGCCTTGAGGACCAGTTCCTTATATTTATCGGAAATCTGGCATTCCGGCGTAGCAAGGAACACCGTGCCACACTGCACGCCTTCCGCGCCCAACAGCAGCAGCGCCGCCATGCCGCGGCCATCCGCAACGCCGCCCGCGCCGATGACCGGAATATCGACCGCGTCGATCACCTGCGGCAGCAGGCTCATCGTTGTGGCCTCGCCGATATGGCCGCCGCCTTCCATGCCTTCCGCGATGACCGCGTCCGCGCCCGCCCGCTCCATGCGCTTGGCCAGCGCCACGGAAGCGACGACCGGCATTACCTTGATGCCCGCGTTCTTCCAGCTTTCCATATACTTGCCCGGATTGCCCGCGCCGGTCGTCAGCACTTCGATCTTTTCGTCGATCGCGAGCTGCGCGAGGTCGTCCGCGTTGGGCGAAAGCAGCATGATGTTCATGCCAAGGGGCTTGTCCGTAATAGCGCGCGCCTTGCGTATCTCATCCCGGATATAGTCCACCGGCGCGGCGCCGCCCGCGATGATGCCAAGGCCGCCGGCCTTTGATACGGCCGCCGCCAGATGATGCTCGGCGATCCACGCCATCGCGCCCTGTACAATCGGATACTCAATGCCGAGCAGTTTTGTGATCTTGGTATTCATAACTATTTGTTCCCCTTTTACAGTTTTATGACAAACGCGCCGTAAGTAAGGCCGCCGCCAAACCCCGTGCACACAATGGTCTGTCCTTCGTGCAGCAGGCCCTTCTGCCGCATCTCGTCCAGCGCCAGCGGAATGCTGGCAGACGAGGTATTGCCGAACCGGTCAAGGTTGACGTAGATTTTTTCCTTCGGCAGGTTGTATTTCTTCGCAATCACGTCGAGGATGCGCAGGTTGGCCTGATGCGGCACCACCCAGTCAATATCCGCCGCGGAAACGCCCGCGCGCGTGAGCGCCTCGTCGATTGCCATTGGAACGGCCCACGCCGTAAAGCGCACAACCGGCGCGCCCGCCATTTTGAGAAAGCGCTTGGACTGATCGTAGCTTCGGTCAGCTTGCAGCGGATCTTCCTCCAGCGGCAGCGCCTCCATATAAAGGTGGTCCGCGCCCGATCCGTCGGATGCGAGGAACGAGGCCTGAATGCCCTTGCCCGCGTCATCGATCGCGCGATAGACGACCGCGCCCGCGCCGTCGCCCAGCAGCACGCACACGCCGCGGTCGGTGTAATCGGTCACGCGCGACAGCGTCTCGGCCGAAATAACCAGAACCGTTTTGGCTTTGCCGCACCTAATAAAACTATCGGCCACATCGGACGCATAGACAAAGCCCGAGCAGCAGGTGTTCAGATCCATGGCCGCGCATTTCGCGCCCAGCTTGTCCTGAATGACGCTTGCCTCGATCGGGGAAAAGAAATCCGGCGAGCAGGTGGTCACGATGATCATATCGAGCTCATCCGCGGTGATGCCGGCGTTTTCCAGCGCGCGCTCGGCGGCTTTCAGGCCGAGTTCCCACGTGCGCATGCCCTTTGCGATGCGGCGTTCACGGATGCCCGTGCGTTTGACGATCCATTCGTCGTTCGTGTCGACGAGCTGCTCCAAGATTTTATTGGTGAGCACAAAATCCGGAACATACGAGCCGGTGCCGATAATTTGACTATTGATGATTTCCACGCTCCTTGTAAAATCGAAATCGCCCTCCCAGATCCGTGGAAAAGCGACAATAGTTTGATTGACAAAGTAATCTCTGTCTATTATAATGAATGGCAGAGTAATTGTCAACCGTTTCCCGCGGAACGGACTAACATGGGAGGAAAAAAGATGGAATACGGCTTTGCATTTTTCCCCGGTCAGGGCGCGCAGGCGCCGGGTATGGGCAAGGATTTATTTGAGAGCAGCGCCGCTGCCAGAGCGGTTTTTGAGGAAGCGAGCGAGGGCGCCGGGCGCGACGTGGCAAAGCTTTGCTTTGACAGCGAAAAGGACGTGCTCTCCCGCACGGAAAACAGCCAGATCGCTATTTTTACGCATTCCATGGCGGCGCTTGCCGCGCTGCGGGAAGCAGGCGTATCTTTTAAGGCCGCCGCCGGTTTTTCGCTCGGCGAATACACCGCGCTGGCCGCGGCGGGCGTGGTATCGCTGGCGGACGGCATCAAGATTGTATCCATGCGCGGCAGGCTGATGCAGCAAGCGGCGGATTCGATCGACGGCGGCATGGCCGCCATCATGGGGCTGGACGATGAAAAGATCGAGCAGGCCTGCAATGCGGTCACCTGCGGTATCGTTCGCCCGGTCAACTACAACTGTCCCGGCCAGCTCGTCATAGCGGGCGAGCGCGGGGCGCTGGAACAGGCGATGGAGAACTGCAAAGCCGCGGGCGCGCGCCGCGCGGTGCCGCTTGCCGTTTCGGGCGCGTTCCACACGCCGCTGATGGCGGAGGCCGCAAAGGAGTTGCGCGCGTTTGTCGCCGATTTTACCTTCCACGCGCCCACAATGGATATCTACTCCAATTTAGACGGCAAGAAGCTTTCTTTAACCGACCTGCCCGCTCACCTAGAGCAGCACATGGTCTCCCCCGTTCGCTGGAAGACATTGGTTGCGAACGGCATGGCGGCGGGCCTGACGACCGCGTGCGAGGTCGGCCCCGGCAAGACCTTGACCGGCTTTGCCGGCAAGATCAGCAAAGAACTCGTCTGCAAGCCGGTCGCCGACATGGCGGGCGTGCAGGACGCAGCGGAATAACTCCCCGCGCCAACGAATAAAGCACATAAAAAGAGGAGGACGAAAAAGTCCTCCTCTTTTTATGCGTTTAGGCCGCCTGATCCAGTATCTGCGTCATCAAACGGTAAACCGTCATAAACGACTGCTGACGTGTATAGGTCTCCTTTGGCGAAAACTGATTGTTGCCGGTGCCCTTCATTACGTCGAGGGCAGCCATAACCTGAATCGCCTCCTTGGCGTAAGCGGAGAAAGCCGCGCCGTCCGCAAACTGTACGTTCGCCGCGGCGATCTTGTCGCCCCAGCCTTCCAGTGCGTCCGCCTTGATCGCGGTCGCCGCGCGCAGCAGCATGGTTGCCGCGTCCTGCCGGCTGATCGTATCGTACGGGCCAAATTTGCCGTCTCCGTAGCCATTTAAAATGCCAAGGGCGTTCGCCGCCACGACGGCCGCGCTGTTCGTATCGGTGAACGGCAGCGCCTTCACCAACGCGTCCAGCTCCTTGCCCGTCGTATCCCTGACCAGCGTTTCGATATCCTTTTCCGTGATCGTGCAGGCGACCTCGGTCAGCAGCAGCGCGAAATCGCCGCGCGTTATGTTCGAGCGGTACTGGTTTTGCAGCTCGTTCGGCACCAACCCCGCTTCGATCGCCTTGCATACCTCGTCGTACGCCCATGAATCCATCGCGTTTTCGTCGGGCAAATCAAGGTGGAAGGTCAACTTGGAGAAGCCCCACTTACCGTTTTCCTTAACCGCGATGATGTCGCCAAGCGTGGTAAGCCTGCCCAGATTATCCGATCCTGCATCGTACTCCGGAAAATACACTTCGCGCGCGAGGTTTTCCGTACCCGTCACTGCGGGCAGCACACCATTCTTGGGCACATTCTGCACGCAATATGCCTGTCCGTTCGCCGCAATGTAGACCGGGGAAATGCCACCGCTCATCAAGGACGCCGCGTCCACGCGGGAAGCTGCGCCGCCCGAAAGCGCGCCTATCGAATACTTTTTGCCTGTCACGTCAATGTAATAGAACGTGCCGTTCTGCTTGACGGCGCACATGCCTTCGCTGAACGAGGACATAAACTCATACTGTAGCGGAATGACGACCTTGCCGTTCCGATCGATCGCGCCGTACTTGCCGCTCGCGTCATTGACGACCATTAGGCCGTCGCAGAAAAACTGTCCCCGCATCATATAGCGGAATCCGTCATACACCGGCTGCACGGCCCAGTTGCCGTTCATATCCATTGCACCCCAGCCGCCGATCCAGTTGCCCTCCTCATCATATCTGCCCTTGGCGGCAACGATCCGATCCTGCTCCGGCGCGTAGACCACGGTGATATTACTTTCACTATAGCGTGGAAATTTGCGTGTAATCTTGCCGTTTTTGTCCATAAAAAACGCCTGACCGCCGCCTTCCACCGCACTGTCCCCATACATTGGAATCACGCCGCCGACACATGGGCCGGTCATCGTATAAAATTCAATATATTGGTCATCCAGCGTGCCGTTGACCTTTATCTCGTTTCCATTCGCGTCAAAGGGCGTGCCGTTGACATTGATCACACCGTTCTGACAAAACCATTCGTAGCCGTCCGACTCGATCGACCCGCCCTCGATTCCGTCGACATAGTACTGCATCGGTGTCGCGCCCTCTCCGAAGGGATCGCTCATCAGCTGCTTGGCCGAGCCGTTTTCACTGAGCAGATACAATTCGTAATAGTCCGCGGTGCTCTCGTAATCGGTACCCGCACCATAGGTTTCCGTAGCGAGCAGGCCAACAACCGCGACGCCTTCGCCGAACGGACCGGCCCAATCATATTTGGGCTGGATCACCATATCGCCGCTTTCATTGATATAGCCCCACTTGCCATTTTGCTTAACCGCAGCCCAACCGTCCGAAAAACTGGATACTTCCTCATACGTAGGTTTGACCAGTGCCTCAATCTCAAAACTGGCCGCAAGAGCCGCCGGCGACGTTGTCACCAGAAGCGCCGCTAAAAAAACGGACAAAAACTTTTTCATACTACCCTTCTCCTTTATATCGTGAATATAAAAGGTTACCGCTATTTATTAGTATAACCGCACATATCTCCCATGTCAATCATGATTTTTTTGTACAAATTTACAAAAAGGAGCTGTATCAAAGGTTTGATACAGCTCCTTGGTTTTACTTTTTTCTTTTAAAACGTGGGAACGACCGCGCCCTGATAGGTGTCCTCGATAAATTTCTTTACCGTATCGGAGTGCAGCGCGTCGGCGAGCGCCTTCATTTTATCCGAATCCTTATCTTCGGAGCGGCAAGCAACAACATTGACGTATACCTTGCCGTAATCCGGGGTTTCGGTAGCGATCGCGTTGTCGTTCGCGTTCAGTCCGGCCTGCAGCGCATAGTTGCCGTTAATGACCGCAATATCAACATCCTGCAGAGAGCGCGGCAACTGTTCGGCGGCGATCTCCGAAATCTTCAAATTCTTCGGATTCTCTACAATAGAAAGTACGGTAGCATCTTTGGAGGTCGGATCAATGCCGTCCTTCAGCTTGATCAGCCCAGCGTCCTGCAACAGCAGCAGCGCGCGCGCTTCGTTTGAGCCGTCGTTGGGAATAGCCACTGTCGCGCCATCCTTTAACTCATCCAGCGAAGCAGTCTTGCCGGGATACACGCCAAACGGCTCATAGTGCATCTCTACCGCCACAGCCAGATCTGCGCTGTTTTCCTGATTAAAGGTATTGAGGTACGGTGTATGCTGGAAGTAGTTCGCATCCAGCTCACCGTCTACCAATGCCGTGTTCGGAATGACGTAATCGGAAAATTCCTTCACGACCAGCGTATACCCCTGTTCGGCCAACACGTCCTTGGCGGCGTTTAGGATCTCCGCATGGGGTGTAGGCGAGGCACCGACGGTGATCGTCTTGTCTTCTTCGCCCTTAGCGTCATTGCCACCGCAGGCGGCAAGGGCCGACAGGCATAGCGTGCATGCCAGCAGGGCTGCAATTTTCTTCTTCATGATAAATCTCTCCTTCTAATGCTTCTATATTATTTTTTTGATATCTTTGTTAACGGTTGCGTTTATCCAGCTTTTTAGCCAGCCACAGTCCGCACTCCTGAAAAATTTGCACCACGATAACAATGATGACAACTGCGACGGTCATGATATCGAACTGATAGCGGTTGTAGCCATAGTTGATAGCAACCGTACCAAGACCGCCGCCCGCAACAAAACCGGCCATGGCGGAATAGCTTAAAATCGTGACGATCGAGATCGCCGCGCCGACCAGCAGCGACGGCTTGGCCTCGGGCACAAGAACTTTGGTTACGATCTGCCACGGGCTTGCTCCCATCGACTGTGCGGCTTCGATCACGCCAAAGCTGACTTCTTTGATCGAACTTTCGACCATACGCCCCACATAGGGAGCCGCGGCGATGACCAACGGCACGATGGTCGCCGTCGAACCTATCGAGGTGCCCACAATCGCGCGGGTCAACGGCTGAACATAAACCAGCAAAATCAAAAACGGTACCGAACGCAAAATATTGACCACAAAGCCCAGCACCTTATTAAACGCCGGCAGCGGGCGAATACCGTCCCGCTCGGTGGCAACGAGCGCAAGGCCGATTGGCAAGCCGATCAAATAGGAAAAAGCGGTAGCCAGAATGACCATATACAGGGTTTCCAGCAGGCTAGTGCCCATTAGGCCCCAGAGTTCAGGCGTAAGCATCGTTGTCCACCTCCTCCACATGCACATTCTGTGTTTCGAGGTACGCCAGCGCGCGCGACGCGGCGCGTTCGTCCTCGGGCAGCTGCAAGATCATTTGGCCGTAGGCCTTGCCGTCAATATCCTTGGTATCCGCAAACATGATATTGACCGCCGCCTTGCATTCGAGCACCATATTGGACACCACCGGCTCAAAGGACGAGTTGCCGTCGAACACGATGCGGCAATAGCGCTTGCCTGTCGCAAGGCGGTCCCGCTCGCCGTTCGGGTAGATCAGCTGCTTGGCCATGGCGGACTTCGGTCGGGTAAACACCTGCTCGACCGTGCCGATCTCCGCGATGCGGCTGGAATCGATAATGGCGACGCGCTGGCAGATTTCTTCAATAACCGCCATTTCGTGCGTGATGATGATCACGGTGATACCCAGATTTTTATTGATTTCTTTCAGCAGCGCGAGGATCGACCGGGTGGTCGTCGGGTCAAGCGCGGAGGTCGCCTCGTCGCAGAGCAGGATTTTGGGGTTCGTCGCAAGCGCTCTGGCGATCGCCACGCGCTGCTGTTGGCCGCCCGACATCTGCGCCGGATACGCCTCCGCCCGTTCGGTCAGACCGACGATCCCCAGCAGCTCTCTCGCCCGTTTTTCCGCTTCATCCTTTTTAACGCCCGCGATCTCCAACGGGAAACAGATGTTTTGCAGCGCCGTGCGCTGCTGCAATAGGTTGAACTGCTGAAAGATCATGCCCATCGAGCGTCTGGCTTCGAGCAGCTCCTTTTTGGAGAGCGCGCCCAACTCGCGCCCGTCCACTTCAACGGTACCGGCCGTCGGCGTTTCCAAAAAATTGATACAGCGCACAAGCGTCGACTTGCCCGCGCCGGAAAGGCCGATAATGCCGAATATTTCACCCCGCGTCACATCGAGGCTGACGCCGTCGAGCGCAACGACGGTGTTTGTTTTCGTCCGGAAGGTCTTGTTTAGATCCCGGATGCGGACGATCGCGTCCTGTTCCAAACCTCATTCCCCCTTGAATTCAAAATAAAAGCGGAAAGCCAATTTGCTTTCCGCTCGTTTTTCTAAGAAAACGCAAAACCGCATGGAAAGCGGCCCGCGTCTGTTACGAAAGGCACATTCGCCCCTTCGCGGCAGAAATACGAGCAAAACCGCTTGCCATGTACATTCGCAGTGCTGTCATAACGGTTTTCCTCCTTTTCCTACGGTTTCAATAGTGATTACTTTCGTGGTTTATAGTTTAGCCCCTTCATGGCCGTTTGTCAAGACTTTATTTTTCGCGTATCAGGGTATTCAGCTCGTCCATAAAGGAGCTGATATCCTTAAACTGACGATAGACCGAGGCAAAGCGCACGTACGCGATCTCGTCCACCAGCCGCAGCTGATCCATCACAAGCTCGCCGATGACCATGCTGGAAATTTCGTTTTCCAGCGAGCTGAACACCTTTTGCTCCACATTGTCTACGATCTGTTCGAGCTGCATCAGCGACACCGGACGCTTTTCGCACGCCTTGATCAGACCATTCAGCAATTTCTGCCGGTCATAAGCCTGACGCGTGCCATCCCGCTTGATGAGCATAAGCGGCATCCGCTCAACGGTCTCATAGGTGGTGAATCGCTTTAAGCATTGCAGACATTCACGGCGGCGGCGGATGCTCGTCCCCTCGTCGGTCGGTCTGGAATCGACCACTTTACTGTCCCCAAACCCGCAAAATGGACACTTCATCGAGGTATTCCCCTCTCTATAACAGCGATTCGATCGAAACCACGCTTTCGAAAGAACCCTTTTGTTTTATGCTATATTATACCACAGCGGCAAACAACCGAAAGGTGTCAGGGTTCCGATAGGCGCCGCTGATGGTATAATTAATTTAATCCGGGTATAATAGCTACTTTATAGCTATTATACCACGTCTCGTGTGCATCTGTCAAACAGCTTTGCTACACGGTGCCGTAACGGGAAAGCACGCGAAGGGATCTTGTGAACTCGGCCGGATCGTGGAAATTCGAGCGGTATACCTCGATCAGCGCGTGCCCATCGTAATGGACCGCGCGCATACGGCTGAAAAAGTCGCCGTAATCCATATTGCCCGCGCCAGGCAGCAGGCAGCTTTCGTTTGCATCAAAGTCGTTGATATGGATATTGACGATCCGCTCGCCCACCGCTTCGATAAATTCGCGCGGGTCGCGCCCCGCGCGCCGGGCCTGCTTGATATCGAGCGTGAAGTGCAATTCGGGCACGGCTTCATACAGATTGCGCAGAAAGGCAGGGTTCTTTGATTTGCACCACGCCACATTCTCCTGCGCAAGCGTCACACCGTGCGACGCGCCGAGCGCGCATAGGCGGCGGTATATCTCCGCCTTATGCGCAAACCGCGCGGGATCGTCCGGACCGCCCATGTCGCGTTCTCCATGAAAGGTGAGAAAGCGCGCGCCCAAGCTCTCGGCAAAGGTAAAATACCGTTCATACTGCCGCATGCCGTCGTCCGTGCGGCGGCTGTAATCGGAAAACAGCAATATCCCCTCCATCAGCGAGGTGAACGGGTGTACGGATACGATATCCAGCCCCAGCGAGCGCGCCTGCGCGCCAAAGCTCTGTGCGAACGCAGGCGAAAATTCGCTTTCTGTGTTGACGAACACCTCGATCGCGTGCACGCCGAGCCCGGCTATCACGGGCAGCGCCTCCTCGATCGGTTCAGGATAAAAGCATGCGGTCGAAATGCCGATGCGAACCATTGAATTCAGCTCCCTTCCGGTAATGGACAAAGGAGGATGCCGCGGCATCCTCCTTTGCAGTATATGCTTTTTACGCCTTCTTCTTGCGCATATGCTTGCGGAAGAAGTTCCACAGAGATGCGGACATGAAGATGGAAGAATAACCGCCCGCGATAATGCCGATGATCAGCGGCAGCGTGAACTGCTTGAGGCTCGGCACGCCGAGGATAAAGATCATACCGACGGTGAACAGCGTGGTCAGCGTGGTGTTGATCGTACGGCCCATTGTCTGCCAGACCGAACGCTCGGCCACGGACTCGAACGGCTCCTTACGCGCGGTGCGCAGATTTTCACGGATACGGTCGAACACGATGATCGACGCGTTGATAGAGTAACCGAGGATGGTGAGCGCCGCCGCGATGAAGTTTACGTTCAGCGGCAGCTGGAACACCACATAACAGGTGAGCATGATCAGCAGATCGTGCACCAGACAGCAGACCGCCGCGAGACCGGAGGTCAGTTCGAACCGGATGGTGATATAGATCATCATCAGAACGATGGCGACGATCGCGCACAGGAACGCGGCCTTTTGCAAATCGCTGCCGACCGAAGGGCTGACGTCGTCGTTCTTGTTGATATCGGTCTTTTCATCGAGGCTGTACTTTTCGAGCATCGCCTTGATCACGGCGGCGCGCTTCTCCGAATCGATGGAGGAGGAACGGATGGAGACCAGCTCGTCCTTATCGCCCGCCGAGGTGACGGAGGAAGCATCCGTGCCGGTGGCTTCCTTGAACAGGGCGGTCACCTCGTTCTGGATATCCTGCGTCACCGTTTGATGCATATTGAACTCCATTTCGGTGCCGCCGGCAAAATCGATGTCCAAATTGAACAGATTCTGTCCGAACGGCAGCGCCAGCAGGCCGACCAGACCGGTCGCGCACAGCAGGATGGAGATAATGCCGAAAATTTTGAAATTCTTTAAAATCGGGAACTTTGCTTTCATAAATTGATCTCCTCCTTTCTTATGCGCCGTAAGCCTTGGGGTTACGGATGTGGAAATCGACCATGCGGTTGAGCAGGAAGTGCGTGATGGTCAGCGCGGTGAACATCGAAACGATAACACCGAGGCCAAGCGTCGTCGCAAAGCCGACGATCGTGCCCGTGCCCAGCCAGAACAGCACCGCCGCCGCGATCAGCGTGGTGACGTTAGAGTCCAAAATTGCCGTAAAGGCGCGCTTAAAGCCGGAATCGATTGCGCTCTTGACCGTCTTGCCCGCGCGCAGTTCTTCCTTGATGCGCTCGAAAATGACGACGTTGGCGTCCACCGCCATGCCGATCGACAGAATAATGCCCGCGATGCCCGGCAGGGACAGGTTGACGCGGATCAGGCCGAAGATAACGGCCTCGATCACAATATAGAAGCCCAGCGCAAGGCACGCGACAAGGCCGGGAATACGGTACATAATCAGCATGAACAGGCACACCAGCGCCACGCCGATCGCACCGGCGAGCAGGCTGGTCTGCATTGCGTCCGCGCCGAGCTGCGGGCCGACCGAGCGAAGCTCGACCTGCTTTAAGCTGAACGGCATCTGACCGACGTTGATCAGGTCGGCCAGTTCCTTGGCGCTTTCCGCCGTAAAGGAACCGGAGATGACGCAGGAATCGCTGTCGATCTTCTGGTTGACGCCGGGGGTGGAAATCGCTTCGCCGTCCATGACAATGCCGAGGTAGTTCTTACCCTCCGCCGCCATACCGGCGATCGTTTCGGTCGCCTCGGCAAACTTCTTCGCGCCGTCCGTGGTGAACTCCACCTGAACGTAGTTGATCGCGATCGGTTCGTTGTTCGGCGTGCCGTACGCGGCGGTCGCCTTTTTGATATCCTGACCGGTCAGCCATTCCTTGCCGTCCATATCGACAAAGGTCAGCTGCGCGGTCGTGCCGAGCGTCTGCACCGCTTCTTCCGGGTTGGTGATCTGCGGGATCTCCACCGTGATGCGGTTGTCGCCCTTCAGCGCGACGGTCGCTTCGGTAAAGCCCTTACGCGTCAGACGTTCCCGGATCATCGTCTGCGCGATCTTCATATCATTTGCCAAATCGCCCGAGTAGCCCTCCGGCAAGATCGCCTCATAGGTGATGGACGAGCCGCCCACCAGATCGAGACCCAGCCGGATCCCGTTTTCCGTGTCGGTCACCTTTGGAATGATCACATGACCGGCAATCGTTAATCCCGATACCGCAAAGACCGCGAGAATCGCGATCACGAGCATGACTGCGATAAAGGAAATCACACTCTTCTTCAATGTTTTACAGCCTCCTTCGTTTCTTTACACAGCATAAAGTACAGTATAACTTTTTTGCCGCAAAAAGTCAAACACGATTGATTTGATCAAAACGCTCTGTTTTGATTTTCGATTCCATACGCGCTGCGGCGCGTGGAAATTATAAGTTGATCTCCGCGCGGATTTCTTCGCCGTCCAGATAGGGCGAGATCGCGGGGCGGACGCACTCAGCAAGGAACTCGTCCACCTGCGAGGGGCAGCGGCCGATATAATTCGCGGGATCGAGCTCGGCTTCAATTTCCTCGCGGGTCATGCCGAACATGGGATCGGCCGCGATCCGGTCAATCAGATCGTTGTCGAGACCTTCCTCCTTGATGCGCTTGCCGGCGGCCATCGAATGCTCGCGGATACGCTCGTGCAGCTCCTGCCGGTCGCCGCCGCGCTTGACCGCGCTCATCATGATGTTTTCGGTGGCCATAAAGGGCAGCTCGTTCATCACGCGTTGGTGAATAACCTTGGGGTAAACGACAAGGCCGGAAACGACGTTCAGCATGATGTTCAGGATCGCGTCGACCGCGAGGAACGCTTCGGGAACGGATACGCGCTTGTTCGCCGAATCGTCCAGCGTGCGCTCGAACCACTGGCCGTACGCGGTAAAGGCGGGGTTCAGGCTGTCGCAGATCACATAGCGCGCCAACGCGCAGATTCGTTCGCTTCTCATGGGGTTGCGCTTGTATGGCATGGCGGAGGAACCGATCTGGTGCGCCTCGAACGGCTCCTCGATCTCCTTCAGGTGCTGCAAAAGGCGCAGGTCGGTGGCAAACTTGCCCGCCGACTGGGCGATGCCCGACATCGTCGCAAGCGCCTGCGCGTCCACCTTGCGGGAATAGGTCTGGCCCGAAACAGGCTGCACGCCCGAAAAGCCGAAATCGTCCGCAATGCGCTTTTCCAGTTCCTTCACCTTGCTCTCATCACCGTCGAACAGCTCCATAAAGGAAGCCTGCGTGCCGGTCGTGCCCTTGGAGCCGAGCATTTTAAGGGTACTCAGGCGGTATTCGACCTCTTCAAGGTCCATCAGCAGTTCGTTCATCCACAGCGTCGCGCGCTTGCCGACAGTCGTCAGCTGCGCGGGCTGGAAGTGGGTGAAGCCCAGCGTCGGCTGCGCCTTATGCGCGTCCGCGAATACGGAAAGCTTGTCCAGTACGGCGGCCAGCTTTTTCCGCACGAGCAGCAGACCCTCGCGGATCTGGATGATATCGGTGTTATCGCCCACATAGGCGCTCGTCGCGCCCAGATGGATGATACCGGCGGCCTTCGGCGCGGCTTTGCCAAAGGTATATACATGGGCCATCACATCGTGCCGCACCTCTTTTTCACGGGCGCGGGCCATGTCGAAATCAATATCGTTTACGTGGGCCTCCATCTCCCGCACCTGTTCCTCGGTGATGGGCAGGCCGAGTGCCATTTCCGCTTTTGCCAGCGAGATCCACAGCCGCCGCCAAGTCGAAAACTTCATATCGGAGGAGAAAATATACAGCATCTCATCCGAGGCGTACCGCGCGGAAAACGGGCTTTCATACACGTTGCTCATGCTCTCTTTCCTTTCGTTTGCCATTTTTTATATCGCTTTTTTCTTTTTTAACGCAATAAGAGCGGACTTCGCAGTCCGCTCTTATTTTATCATTTTAAAACGCTGTTATCAAGGAAAACTTCGCGTTTTCGCCGGTTTCAGGCGTTTTTTATAAACTCTTCCAAACGATCGAGACCTTTGTCGATCTCCTGCATGGAAGTTGCATAACTCCAGCGCACAAAGCCCGGCGCGGCAAACGCGGTGCAGGGCACGGTAGCCACGAGTCCCTTTTCAAGGAAGAGCTGCGCGAAATCCTCCGCGCTTTCGACGCGCTTGCCATACATCGTTTTGCCCAAGAATTGCTTCATGTTCATCATGACGTAGAAGGCGCCCTCCGGTTTGATGCAGGATACGCCCGGCACCTTATTCATACGCTCGACCAGATGATCGCGGCGTTTTTCAAAAGCGCCGCGCATGGCGATCATATCCTCCTGCGGGCCGATCAGCGCCGTGATCGCCGCGTGCTGCGAGATCGTACACGGGGCCGAGGTGGAGTGGCTGAGGTAGTTTGCCATCATACGGGCCAAATAGCGGCTCGACGCGGAGTAACCGATGCGCCAGCCGGTCATGGCGTAAGATTTGGACACGCCGTTCACCAGTATGGTGCGCTCGCGGATATCCTCGGACAGCGAGGCAAAGGAAGTGAATTCGCGGTTGTCGTAAACAAGGTTGCAGTAGATCTCATCCGCGATCACATAAAGATTGCGGCGGGTGCAGACCTCGGCGATGGCGGCCAGTTCATCCTTCGTGTAGACCATGCCGGTCGGGTTGCAGGGCGAATTGAGCATAAAGCATTTGGTCTTATCGGTCACGGCGGCGTCCAGTTGGGCGGCGGTGATCTTAAAATCCTGCTCCTCGCTCGCGGTGACGACGACGGGGACGGCCCCGGCCTGCTGCACCATTTCGCTGTACGAGACCCAGTAGGGCGCGGCGATCACGACCTCGTCGCCCGCGTCGCACAGGGTTTGCAAGGCGATAAAGATCGAGTGCTTGGCGCCGGAGGCGACCACGATCTGGTCGGGCGCGTAATCAAGGCCGAAATCTTGGTCGAGCCGGTCGCTGGCCGCTTTACGCAGATCCATCAGCCCCGCCGCGGGCGTGTAGCGCGTCAGGTTGTTTTCAATCGCATCAATACCGGCCTGCTTGATATGCTCGGGCGTAGGGAAATCAGGCTCGCCCGCGCCGAAGCCGACCACATCCTTGCCCTCTGCTTTCATTTGTTTGAACAGCGCGTCGATCGTCAGCGTGGTAGACGGGTGCACCCCTGCCGCGATCTTGGAAATCGGTTTTAATTCCACTCCATTCACTCCTCACATCTCTCTACGGTTTATTATATGCCCTCGGCAGGCAGTTTGCAAGTCTGCGATTAAAAAATTGCAAAAACACCTTAGTAGAAAAAAGCCGCCAAGGGCGGCGGCCAAGGTGTCGAACTTTCACAAAAACTGGGGCTTAATCATGCGTAAAAACGATCAGCGCGCGACCCCGCGCGATGGTAATGGCGATTTCCGGCCCCAAAGCCTCGTTAGAGATAGTGATCATGCCCGCGCGGCGCACCAGCGCATCGCAAAGCGGATACTTGGCGTTTTCTATCGTCACGCCCCTAAGCGTTTCATCCAGCGGCACGATGGAGAAATAGCGATCCTCCGGCTCAATTTTGAATATCTGCCGCCCGCCTTCATGCAAAACCACACGGTTTTGCTTGTCCTGCACGGTCAGCCTGCCGCCAAGGGCGCGCGCTTCCTCCAAAAGCGAAAGGTTGGCGAGCATATGATCGAGCCGTCCGCCGGTGGCGCAAACGAGATACGCCTCGCGGCAGCCGCGGCGAAACACCTCGCGCAGGCAGGTCTGGGTATCGGTATCGTCCTTCTCCGGCGGCAGGCGGAGCACCTCCGCCCCCTCGGTCTCCGGCATGGAGTCGCAGTCCGATACCATAAAATCCGGCGTGAGCCCCAGCCTGCGCGCATGGCGCAGGCCGCCGTCCGCACAGGCGATCAACGCGTCCGGGTGCGCGCGCAGCAAGCCCTTAACATAACCGTACTCCGTTTCGGGCGCGGCCGCAAGGATCAGCGCGCACCGCCCTTTGAAATCTCCCATTCCTTCAAATCCTTTACGCTTTCATAAAGCCGCACATAGCTTGCGTGACGGCTTTCGGCGATGTGTCCGTCGGCGACGGCCTGCCGCACCGCGCAGCCCTTTTCCTTGACATGCGCGCAGCCTGTGAATTGACACCCGCCCAAATAAGGCTCAAATTCCGGGAAGGCATATTGCAGCTGATCCGCCATGACCAGATCCATCTGCTCGGTTTCAAACGAGGAAAAACCCGGCGTATCCGCGATATAGCCGCCGCCCGGCATGGGCCGCAGCTCGACGTGGCGCGTCGTGTGCCGCCCCCGGCCGATGCGGTCGGATATCTCGCCCACCTCGGCGAAAAAGCCGGGGTCCAGACAGTTGAGCACGCTCGACTTGCCCACGCCCGAATTGCCCGCGAACGCCGCCACCTTGCCCGCAATGCGCGCGCGCAGCAGCTCGATGCCCTCACCGGTCTCCGCGCTGACGCGCAACGTTTCCAGTCCGCTTTTTTTATAGATGCCGTACAGCTCGTCCCCCGGATCAAGGTCGGTCTTATTGATGACCACAAGCGGATCGATCCCCTTGTGCACCGCGATCGCCGTGACCTTGTCGATCAAGAAGGGATCGGTCTGCGGCGGCGCGGCGGAAGCGACCGCGACCAATAGGTCGAGGTTCGCGACCGCCGGCCGCACGAGCGAGTTCCGCCGCTCGCCGATCTCCTGCAGGTAGCCCGTGCCGTCCGGTTGAAGCTCCAGCGTGACGCGGTCGCCGATGATCGGCTTGCCCACGGTTTTGCGGAACCGACCGCGCGCCTTGCATTCAATAATTCCATCGGCGGTGCCCACATAGTAGAATCCGCCGATCCCTTTCAGGATGATTCCTGTTGTCAATGAAGTTTCCCCTGTTCCCGTTTTACGAATTGAACGTGGCTGTGTAGGGCTGGGGCGCTCCCCCGCCTACGCTTACCTGTACCTCGTGCGTGCCGGCCGGGCCGGTGACCGTTACCGCGACCGAGCCGCTTGCCGAGGAGACCGTTTGGTCATACAGCGTCTGACCGTCCAGCGTGATGGTCACCTGCGCGCTTTCGGTATCGGGCGGCATAACGACCGGGATGCGGGCGGTGCCGACAGTCGGCTCCGTGGGTTCCGGCTCAGGCTCGTCGCCGCCGGTCTCGCCGCCGTCCGGCTCGGGTTCATCCGGCGGTTCAGGCTCGTTAGTCTCCGGCGGCTTCACCGTTTTGCCCGAGGAGATCTGAATATCGACCGACTTTCCCTCCTCCAGCTTTTCGCCGGCCTTCGGCGATTGGCTGACCACAGTGCCCTGCGGCTGGTCGCTATCGATTTGGGTAATGCCGCCTAGGGCAAGGTTTACCGCGTTGAGCGTCTTTTCCGCCTTGCTCTGGCTCTGCCCATACAGACTCGGCACGTCGACCTGCTTGACTTCCTTGCCCAGACTGATGAAGACCGTCAGCGTTTCGCCCTCGGCCAGCTTTTGGCCCGCGGCCGGCTGGGTGCGGATGACCAAATCCTTTTCCTGCTCCTCCGAATATTCGGTTTCCGTTTTATAGCTGACGTTGTGCCGGTCCAGCACGGTTTGGACGTATTCCATCGTTTTGCCCTTGAATTCGGAAATCGTATAGCTGTTGTCCGCTTCCGGTCCGCCCGCGGACACGGTAAGCACAATATTGGTGCCGCGCGTCACCTTGCTGTAAGGGTCGACGCTCTGGTCCAGCACCATGCCCACGGGCTGGCTGGATTCCACCCGCTTTTCCGCTTCCTTGATCGTGAAGTTCTCCGTCCATTCGGCGTTCTTCATCACATCTTCATAATAGTAGCCGACAAACGCCGGCACGCTTATCTTTTCCCCCTTGTTGCCGGTCAGGATCAGCGCGCCCGCGACGACCAGCGCGATCACCGCGAACACGACGACCGCCACGGTCGCGGCCAGCGCGGGCCGCTCGCCGAGCCGCTCAAAAAAGGTTTCCGGTTCGCGGGTTTCGACCGCCGTTCGGCGGACCTGTACGGCGCGGTCGCGGTCGGCCGCCACCGGGGTACGGCGCGCGGCCTCCACCACATCGTGCCCAAGCACCTGCGTTTCTCCATCGCCGCAGCCCGCGTCGTAATGGAAGGCAGCATCCACGTCGCTTTTCAGGCGCTCCAAATCGGTATAAAGCTCCTCCGCCGAAGCGTAGCGCTTATTGATGTTCGCGCACATCGCGTGCATAATGATCTCATCAAAGCCGTGCGGCACCTCGGGCGCAAGCTCGCTGGGCGGCAGAGGCACGGCGTTTAAATGCTGCATGACCACCTGAATGGCAGTTTCCCCTTCAAAGGGCAGCTTTCCGGTCACCATCTCGTACATCACGACGCCGAGCGAATAAATATCCGTCCGGTAATCGATGGACGAGCCCTTGGCCTGCTCGGGCGAAATATAGTGCACCGAGCCGATGGCCTCCTGCACGACCTTGGTCTCCTGCGTGGTGGCAAAGGAGGCGATGCCGAAATCCGTCAGCTTGGCCGTCCCGTCCCGGAGGATGATCACATTTTGCGGCTTGATATCCTGATGGATGATGCCGCGCGAATGCGCGTGCACCAGCGCGCGCGCGATCTGCTGCGCGAAAAACAGCGATTCCTGCCAAGACAGGTGGCCCTTTTTCTGCAAATATTCTTTTAGCGTGACGCCCTCCATCAGCTCCATCACGATATAGTCCACGCCGTTGTCGTTGCCAACGTCGTACACGGAAACAATATTGTGATGCGAAAGCTTGGCGACCGCCTGCGATTCAATGGAAAAGCGGCGGCGGATATCGGGGTCCTTCGCGAATTCATCTTTTAAAATTTTAACGGCCACATAGCGGTTGAGCACATGGCAGCGCGCGCGGTATACCATGGCCATACCGCCAACGCCGACGACGTCGATAATCTCATACCGGCCGCCGAGCAGCTTGCCTATGTATTTGTCCATCAGGGTCAAGCCTCCTCTTTTGCCGGTTCCCCGCAGGGGCGGAACAATGCTACGGTAATGTTATCCCTTCCGCCGCCCGCCAGTGCCTGACTCAGCAGCTGATCGCCCATGAGCGGCAGCGATGCGGCACGGCGAAGCGTTTCGGCGATATCGCCGTCCTCCACCATGCCGGTCAGTCCGTCGGTACAGAGCAGCAAGATCTCGCCCGGCTTCAGGTTTACCTCAAACAGGTCGCCCTCCACGTCGATATCGACGCCAACCGCGCGCGTGATCAGGTTTTTTTGCGGATGGGTGCGTGCGTCGGCAGCGGTAATCCTGCCCTGACGGAGCATCTCCTCCACATAGGAGTGATCCTCTGTCACCTGATGCAGGGTCTCCCCGTCGAACAGATAGCCGCGGCTGTCGCCCACGTTCAGCAACGTCGCCTGATCGTTCCATATCAGGGCGGCGACCAGCGTTGTGCCCATGCCGCGAAATTCGGGCTGCCTACCGGCAAGCTCGAATACCGTGTCGTTGGCCCTGACGAGCGCATCTTTTAAAAGCGCCTGCCGTTTTTCAGCGGGCAGCTCGGTTTCAAGGGCGGGCGTTACCGCCTCGGCAAAGGACTGCGCCGCAAAGCGGCTGGCCACGTTGCCGGCGTTCGCGCCGCCCATACCGTCGCACACGACGAGAAGCGCGGTATGCGCGTCCTCCTTCGTATCGATCTTAAAAATATCCTGATTGGTCGGACGCACGCGTCCTTTATCTGTCAAGCCAAACCATTCCATAGGAACCTCCGGATTTATTCGATCACAAGCACGCTTGCGATCGAGGATTCCGCCTACGGCGCGCGCCCTGTGGGCACACTTCTCCGGCGGTTTGTATCAAAAGCACGGGCAAAGCTCGCACTTTTGATGAAAATCACGGCAAGCCGTGCTTTTCTTTTAAAATGCGCGCTGCGGCGCGAGGAGTGCTAAGGCTGCTGCAGCTCGCGGCGGCGGAGCTGGCCGCAGGCCGCGTCGATATCGGGGCCAAGACGGCGGCGCACGGTCGCGGTCACGCCGCCCCGCTCCAAAATCTGCTGAAAGCGCCGCACCGCTTCTTTGGTCGAGGGCTTCAGCGGGCTTTCCGCCACCTCGTTGAGCGGGATCAGGTTGACATGCGCCGGTCTTGCCAACAGCGTGAGCAGCCGCTCCGCCTGCCAAGGGCGGTCGGTCACGCCTTGCGCCATCATATACTCGTAAGAGATACGCCGCCCGGTCGTTTCAAAATACGTGCGGCAGGCGCGCATCAGGCGCTCCACGGGAAACGCGTCGTTCACCGGCATCAGAGAAGTACGCGTTTCGTTATCCGGCGCGTGCAGGGAAATCGAAAGCGTGAGCTGTAATTTCTCCTTTGCAAGCAACTCTATTTTATCAGCAATTCCGCTCGTTGACAAGGAAATATGACGCTGACCTAGGTTCAGTCCCTCCGGGCTGCTCACAAGCTGTAAGAATTTTAGCACATTATCGTAATTATCCAGCGGCTCGCCCGTACCCATCAGCACAAGGCTGTGGATACGCTCGCCCGCGTCCCGCTGCATGAACAAGATCTCGTCCAGTATTTCGCCCGGCGAAAGATGGCGCTTGAGCCCGCCGAGGCCGGAAGCGCAAAATTTGCACCCCATCCGGCAGCCCGCCTGCGTGGATACACAGGCCGAAACGCCGTGCTCATAACGCATCAAAACCGATTCGACCGCTTGGCCGTCCCGCATTTTCCAGAGGTACTTTACCGTGCCGTCCACCTTTGATACCTGCTTGCGCGCCAGCTCGGGCACGGTGAGCACAAATTCGGTTTTCAGCTTTTCGCGCAGGGGCTTTGAAAGGTTTGTCATCTCGTCGAACGAGGTCACGCCTTCGTGCAGCCACTTGTAGATCTGTCCCGCGCGAAAGGGCTTTTCCCCCAAAGCGGCCATGGCCTGCCGCAGCTCTTCGATTGTCAGGCTTTTGATTTCCGTCATGCTTTCTTCCTCATTTTGGCGATGAAAAAGCCGTCCATCCGGTTACGGTGCGGCAGCATCGTCGCCATGCCGTCCGCCTGCTCGCCGCAGGCGGGGTGCTTCCATGGTACCGCCTCGAAGGCGGGGTTTTTCGTCAAAAAGGCGCGAACGATCTGTTCGTTTTCGCGCGCCAAGATCGTGCAGGTGGAGTACACCAGCGTGCCGCCGGGCTTTACGTACTGCGCGCAGTTTTGAAGAATCGCGGCCTGAACGGCGGGCAGCGCTTCGATCGCGCGCTCGTCCTTATAGCGGATCTCCGGCTTTTTCCGAATGATGCCGAGCCCGGAACAGGGCACGTCGCACAGCACGACGTCGGCCTGCCCGAGAAACGCCGCGCGCGGTGCGGCGGCGTCCTGCAAGACCGGCTCGATGATGGAAAGGCCCAGCCGCTTCGCGCCTTCGGCGATTCTCGTAAGCTTATGTTCGTAAATATCGCAGGATACCACGCGGCCCGTATTTTGCATCCGCTCCGCCATGGCAAAGCTTTTGCCGCCCGGCGCGGCGCAGCAGTCCAAAACGGTCTGCCCCGGCTCCGGGTCCGCAACCTCGGCCGCGAGCGCGCTGGCGGCGTCCTGAATGGTCATTCGCCCTTCGTTAAACGCGCTTGTCGCGGCCACATCGCCGCCGGAGCACAGCAAGATCGCCGGAAAAGCCGGGTGCGGCTCCGCCGTGATCCCCGCCGCCGCCAGCTCGCGCAGCGCGTCGGCCGGCGCGGCTTTCAGCAGATTGACGCGCGCGGAAAGCGGCGCGTCCGCGTTGTTCGCCCTCACGATCTGCTCGGTCTCCTTCAGGCCGTATTGCGCCGCGAGCAGCCGCACCAGCCATTCGGGATGGCTGTATCGCAGCGCGTAGTAGCTTTCCTTATCCGGGCAGTCCAGCCGGGGCAAAGTATCGCTTTGCACGGCGTTTGCCGCGTTTCTCAGCACCGCGTTGGCAAAAGCGACCGTGCGGTCGTTCGCGTGACAGTACCGCCGCACGAGCGCGACCGTTTCATCCACGGCGGCGTGCGCGGGGATCTTATCCATCAGCGCGAGCTGATAGATCCCCATGCGCAGGCAGGCCAGCACGCGCGGCGCGATCTTTTTCAGCCGCACGCTGGAAAAGCGGCGCAGATAAAAATCACACAGCATTTGGTTTTGCACCGTACCGTAAACCATGCGCGTGGCAAGGGCGGCGTCCCGCGCAGGCAAGGCCGCCCGGCCCAGATAATGGTGCAGCGCGCCATCCGACCACGCGCCCTCCTCCGCCATGGAAAACAGCGAGAAAGCCGCGGCCTCGCGCGCGGAGGCGGGTCGCTTAGCGATCATCGCGGCCCCTTCCTCCGAAGAGCAGCAGCAGACGCAGCAGCTGCGCGAGCGATACCGCAAGCGCCGCCACATAGGTCATGGCCGCGGCCCAAAGCGTTTTCTTTGCCATGGGGTATTCGTCCGCCGTCAGCAGACCGCCCTGCTCGATCGCGGCCAGCGCGCGGTTCGAGGCGTTCAGCTCAACCGGCAGCGTGACAAGCTGAAACACCGTGGCGAGCGCGAACGCGATAATGCCGATATCGATCAGAATGCCGCTGTTCATAAACAGGCCCAGAAGGATGAGCGGCAGCGCGGCGCCCGAACCGATCTGCGTGATCGGCACGATGGCCGCGCGCAGGCGGATGGGCATATAGCCGGTCGCGTACTGTACCGCGTGACCGGCCTCGTGCGCCGCCACGCCGACCGAAGCGACAGAGATTGAATCATATACCGAATCGGACAGGCGGATCACATTCGCGCGCGGATCGTAATGGTCGGTCAGGTTACCGGCCACGCGCTCGATGCGCACATCCCCCACGCCGTTTTGCCGCAGCACGGCCGCCGCGGCCTGCGCGCCGGTCACGCCGCGCACATTGCGCACGCGCGAATACTGGTTAAACGTACTTTTCACCCGCATCTGCGCCCACATCGCCAAAACGATGCACGGCAGAACCAGCACGATATAATACATATCGATTCCGTAAAATCCGAAATAAGGCATACTATTCTCCTTAAATTCCCAATAATGAACCTTGGGTCACTTGATGGCCCCGTAGAAAATCCTCGCTCTTCATACGCTTGCCGCCGACGAGTTGGATCTCATCCAAATGCACCGCGCCTTCGCCGCAGGCAATGGTCAGCCCGGCCTTGGGGTCTGCCTGCAGCACCGTGCCCGGCGCTCCGCAGCCCGCGCAGGGCGTGACGGAATAAACCTTGAGCCGCTCGCCCGCAAGCAGCGTCAGCGCGACCGGCCACGGATTCAGGCCGCGCACCAGACAGTCGATCTCACGCGCCGATCTGGTCCAATCGATCACGGCCAACTGCTTATCCAGCATCTTGGCATAGCAGCTTTGGCTGTCGTCCTGCGGGCGGGGCACGATGTCGCTTAGGCGGTCAATGGTCTCGGTCAGCAGCGACGCGCCCGCGACGGCAAGCCGGTCAAACAGCTCGCCCGCGGTCTCCCGCTCGCCGATCTTGGTCTCATAGGTGAGCAGCATATCGCCGGTATCCAGTCCCTCGGCCATTTGCATGGTGGTCACGCCCGCGGTTTTGTCCCCAGCGATTACCGCCCACTGGATGGGCGCCGCGCCGCGCCAGCGCGGCAATAGCGAGCCGTGCACATTGATGCAGCCGCGCGGCGGGATATCGAGCACCGCCCCCGGCAAAAGCTTTCCGTACGCGACGACGACGATCAGCTCCGGCGCGATCTCGCGCAGGCGCGCTTGCTCCGCCTCGTCCCGCAGGGTGGCCGGCTGATATACCGGCACGCCGTGCTTCAGCGCCAATTCTTTGACCGGCGGAGCAGTCAGCACCTGCTTGCGGCCCTGCGGTTTATCCGGCTGGGTGTATACGGCGGCTACTTCATGGCCCGCGTCGAGCAGCGCCTGCAAACTTGGTTCGGCAAAGTCCGGCGTGCCCATGAACACGATCTTCATTCGGCGCCGCCCTCCGCTTCCGCCTCGTTCTCCGCGCGCAAAGCTTCTATATCCACATATTCTTCCACCTTTTCCGTGAAAAGATGCCCGTCTAAATGTTCCGTTTCATGGCAAAAGCACTGAGCGACCATGCCCTCGCCTTCGCGCTCCAACCAGTTTCCATCGCGGTCCTGCGCGCGGATTTTAGCCCAAGTGGGCCGGGTGACATAGCCCCAGCGGCCGGGAACAGACAAACAGCCTTCAATTACGCGCTCTTCCCCCCGCGTTTCGATCACCTCGGGGTTGACCAGCTCGACGACCTCCTCGGGCTCCTGATTGACGTCGAGCAATACGACCACGCGGCGCAAGATACCCACCTGCGGCGCGGCCAAGCCTACGCCGCCGGCGTTTTCCAGCGTTTCGCGCATATCGTCTATTAACTGGTGCAGCCGGTCGTCGAACTTTTCCACCTTGCGGCTGCGCTTTTTGAGCTGCTCGTCTTCCTCGGTCAAAATCTTACGAAGTGCCATTTTTATCTCCTTTGTTATCCTTTAAGTTCAGTAGTTGGTTCAATGAATAATTAGTAATTAGTAGTTAGTAGTTAGTAATTGAGGATACGCGCGGCGCGCGACTATTTTAATCATCGGCCTGCGGCCGATACCGCAATTACTCATTACTAATTACTAATTCCTAATTAAAGATCGGGGTTTTGGTCCGCGTAAAGCGAAACGCCCCGGTTTTTTCCGTCCGTCATAAATTCGCGGATCACGCCCGCGATCAGCGTGCGCCAGCGCGCGCTTTGCGCGCCGCGCAGGGTTAAATGGTAACGGTAACGCCCCATCACCCGCACCATGGATGCAGCCGCCGGACCTAAAACAGGGGTCTTTAGATCGGCGTATTGCCCTTCCATCAGGCTGAGCAGCCTAGTTTTGAGCCGCAGCAGACATTGCAGCACCTGTTGCTCCACCTCGCCCGAAGCCGTTAAAACGGTAAGCTCCGCGACCGGCGGGCACTGCAAGGCCTGTCTGGTCTCCATTTCGCTTTCATAAAACTTTTCATAGTCCTGCCGGGCCGCGGAAAGGATCACGGGATGCGTCGGGCTGTAGGTTTGAATGATCGCCCGGCCCGTATCGAACCGGCGGCCCGCACGGCCCACCACCTGCGTGATCAAAGAAAAGGTGCGCTCCCTTGCGCGGTAATCCTGCGCGTAAAGGCTTTGGTCCGCGTCCAACACGCCGACGAGCGTAACGTTTTCAAAATCCAGCCCCTTGGTCACCATTTGGGTGCCGAGCAGGATATCCGCCCCGCCGCCCGCAAATTTGGAAAGCAGCTTTTCATGCGCGCCCTTGGTATGCATGGTATCCGCATCCATGCGCAAAACGCGGGCCGTGGGGAATTTTTCATTCAGCTCCTGTTCGACCCGCTGCGTGCCCGGCGTTTCGGTGAACAGGTCGCTGCCGCCGCAAACGGGGCACGCGCCTGTGATCCGTACGGACGCGCCGCAGTAGTGGCACATCGCCCGGCCGGAAGCGGAATGATAGGTCATCGTCGTCGAACAGGAGGGGCACTCGGGCACCCAGCCGCACAGCGCGCAGCCGATCACGCGGCTATTGCCCCGGCGGTTCAAAAACAGGATGGCCTGCTTGTGCGCTTCCAGCGTTTCCGCGAGCTCGGCTTCCAGCTGCGGGCCGATCACGCCCGCGCGGCCCTCTCGCACAAGCCCGCGTTGGTCGGCGACGACCACCTCGGGCAGCGCCGTGCCGAGGAAACGCTCGGCAAGCCGGAAAATCGGATATTTGCCCTGCGTCGCGCCCCAGTACGTTTCCACCGAGGGCGTGGCCGAACCGAGCACGAGCAGCGCCTTTTCCTTTGCGGCGCGGTACTTGGCCACGTCGCGCGCATGGTAGCGCGGGGTCTGCTCGGAACGGTAGGCGGCGTCCTGCTCCTCATCGATGATCAGTACGCCCAGATCGCGCACGGGCGCAAACACGGCCGACCGCGTGCCGATGACCACGCGCGCGCGGCCCGACTGGATCAGTTTAAAGCTGTCGTACCGCTCGCCCGCCGAAAGAGCCGAGTGCTGCACCGCCACCGTTTCGCCAAAGCGGCCGACGAACTGCCGCAGCACCTGCGGCGTCAGCCCGATCTCAGGCACCAGCACGATCGCGCTTTTGTCCAGCGCCAGCGCATCCTCGATCAGCTTTAAATACACCTGTGTTTTGCCGCTTCCTGTAACGCCGAAAAGCAGGGCGGCGCGCGCCTCGTTTTCACGCAGCAGGGCGGCGAGTCCCTCATACGCCCGCTGCTGCTCGCCCGAAAGGAGCGGGGACGGCACGGGCGGGATCTCGGAAAAATCCGGTGTGCGCAAGGTTTCGGCATAGTCTACGGCGAGAATGCCCTTCTTTACCATATCCCGAACGGTCGCGTCTGATGCGCCCGTCATATAGCAAAGCTCCTTTTGGCTCATCCGCAAGCCGTCCGAAAGGACGGCGACCACATCCTGCCGCACCGGGCTGCGCCCGGCGGCCACGCGGTTTCTCGCCTGTTCGGCCTCCACCGCGAGGTATAGCAGCTTTTCGGTCTTATCGCCCGAACGCCGCGCGGTATTGCTGCGGTACTGGAGCACGCCCTCGCCTGTGAGCGCGTCCAAAACGCCCTGCACCGGTTTACCCGGCAGCGCGCCGCGGATTTCCTCCAGCGCCAGCGTTTGCCCCGGCGCGGAGAATAGAAGCAGCACCTCGCCCGTGAGCCCGGCCCGCCGGTGCAGCTCGTCCAGCGCGGCCGTATGGGAAAGCGTATAGGTCTCGCGCCGTTTGAACCACAGGCCCGCGGGCAGCATGACGCGCACGCAATCGAAAAAAGTGCAGTACAGCCGCTCCCGCATCCACGCGGCGAGCGCAAGCTGCTCGCGCGAAAGGATAGGGCGTTCGTCCAGCACCTCGATCACGGGCTTGAGCTTACGGTCCGGCAGGCCCTCGCGGAAGGCGAGCACCACGCCTTCCGCCCGTTTATTGCCAAAGCCGAACGGCACGAGGACACGGCTACCGATGGCAGCCCTTCCCCGCAGCTCGTCCGGCACACGGTACGAATATAATTTGTCGATCGCAAAGGTGGCCGCGTCCACGGCGACCGCGCAGATCTTATCCCTTAGGTTTTCTTCCATGAACACGCCCCTTTCCAATCATTTTACGCCAGTTCCAGCAGCCGGTCCAGAATCAGATCGGCCAGTTCCTCTTTCCGCATGAGCGGCGCGGTCTCGCGGCTTCCGTCCGCGAACAGCAGGGTCGCCGCGTTGGTATCGTGCTGAAAGCCCGCGCCCGCGTCCCGCAGACTGTTGGCGACCAGCATATCGCAGTTTTTGCGGCGCAACTTATCCTGCGCGTTCTGAATCAAATCCCGCGTTTCCATGGCAAAGCCGCAGAGAAGCTGGCCGGGCTTTTTCCGCCCGCCGAGCGCGGCCAAAATATCCGGGTTACGCGTCAGCGGCAGGGTCATATCGTCCGCCGCCTTTTTGATCTTTTCACTGTGCTCCTCCGCCGGGCGGTAGTCGCCCACGGCCGCCGCTTTGACGATGATATCCTGCGCGTCCGCGCGCGACAGCACCGCGTCGTACATATCCCGCGCGGAGGCGACCGGCACAAAGGCAACGTCCCACGGCGCGGACAGCGCCGTCGGCCCGGAGACCAATGTTACCTCGGCGCCGCGCAACGCGGCGCGGGCCGCCACGGCATAGCCCATTTTGCCGGAGGAATGGTTGGATAGAAAGCGTACCGGATCGAGCGCTTCCTGCGTCGGCCCGGCGGTGACCAGCACGCGCCTGCCCGCAAGGTCCTGCCGCGTCAAAGCGCGTTCGATCACGTGCATGATCTCGGCGGTATCCGCGAGCTTGCCCCGTCCGGTGTCGCCGCAGGCAAGGCGGCCCGCCGCCGGTTCCACCAGCAGAACGCCCCGCGCGCGAAGGGTGGCTAGGTTTTGCTGCGTGACCGGGTTATCGTACATGCCGGTGTTCATCGCGGGCGCGACCACGACCGGCGCGCCCGTGGCCAGCAGCGTGGTCGTGACCATGTCGTCCGCGATCCCGTGCGCGGCCTTGGCGATCACATTGGCCGTGGCCGGTGCGATCACGAACACATCCGCCGCTTTGGCAAGCGAGATATGCTCGACCTCCCACGCGAAATCACGGTCGAACGTGTCAACAATCGCGCGAAAGCCCGAAAGCGTCTCAAATGTGACAGGGGTGATAAATTCAGTCGCCGAAGCCGTCATCAGCACGCGCACCTCGGCGCCCGCGCCGCGCAGCTTGCTTGTCAGATCGGCCGCTTTATAGGCCGCGATACCGCCCGTGACACACAAAACGACCGTTTTACCCGTAAGCCCCATGGTTTATCGATCCTCGGGCGGCACATCGCCGTCGCCAAAGTCGTCCTCCACGCCATGGTATTCGCCGGAAAGGCTGCGGGCATCGTCCTCGTCGTCCGCATCCTCGTCGTCCTCGTCGCGGATCGCGTCCTCGTCAAAGTCCTCGTCGTCCATCACGAGCGCGTCGTCCACATCGACGATCGCGGCGGCCACCGGGTTGTTCTGCGGGATGATTACCTCGGTGCGCGGGCCGGGCCGGTACACGACCGTGCCGGCAGCGATCTCGTCCAGCGCGAGCTTTACCGCCTTATCGTTCAGCGGCTCATCCTTTTCTTCCGCAATATCGGCGATATCGCGGGCGCGCTGCGCGGCCAGATTGACCAGCAGATAGCGGTTGCCCACCCGTTTCATCAGTTCTTGCATGGAAGGTTTCAGCATCTTCTATTTCTCCTTTGATTGTAAGTGGTTTTATGAATATACTAAAATCGAAAAAGCTATGCGTTTTGCCGGTTTTCACGAATAATGCCTTGCAGCTCGCGCACCGCGCGCTCCACCGTATCGTTTACCACGACATGGTCGAACTCGTTCATGCGCGTCAGCTCCTGCCGGGCGGTCTCCAAACGTTTCAGAACCTTTTCCTCGTTTTCCGTGCCTCGGCCGCGCAAGCGGCTTGCCAGCTCATCAAAGCTCGGCGGGGCGATGAACACCATCACGGCGTCCGCCCGCTTGGCCCGCACCTGCATGGCGCCCTGCACCTCGATCTCGAGGATGACGTCCTGGCCGGCATTGAGCCGGTCGTTTACCGGCTGCTCCAGCGTGCCGTAATAGTTATCAACATATTTCGCGTATTCCAAAAAAGCGTTTTGCGCGATATGCTTTTCAAAATCCGCCTTGGAAAGGAAGTAGTAATGCACCCCTTCGACTTCGCCCGGACGCGGCGCGCGCGTCGTCGCGGAGACCGAGAGGAAGAGATTGCCGTCCTCCCCCAGCAGGCGGGATAAAAGCGTGCCCTTGCCCGCCCCGGAAGGGCCGGTGAATACATAAAGCGTTCCCTTAGGCATCGTCCTCGGCCTCCTCTCCGGCGGCGGCGCCCGCCATGCGGGCCGCGACCGTTTCCGGCTGCAAGGCGGACAGCACCACATGGTCGCTGTCCATGATCAGCACGGCGCGGGTGCGGCGGCCATAGGTGCCGTCCACCACCATGCCGCGGTCGCGCGCCTCCTGCACGGTGCGCTTGACGGGCGCGGACTCGGGGCTGACAATCGCGATCAAACGCGTATCCGCCACCATGTTGCCAAAACCAATGTTGATAAGCCGCATTTGTGCTCCCCCGCTTTACTCGATGTTCTGAATCTGTTCGCGGATCTTTTCGATCTCGCTTTTGATGTCGACCACGGTGCGCGCGAGCGCCACGTCGTTTGCCTTGGAGCCAATCGTGTTGGCTTCCCGGTTCATCTCCTGCACCAAAAAGTCCAGTTTGCGGCCCACCGCCGCCGTTTCGCCGAGCATAAGATCGAGCTGGTTGAGATGCGAACGCAAGCGGACGGTCTCCTCATCCACCGCGGTCTTATCGGCATAGATGGCGGCTTCGGTCAGGATGCGCGTCTCGTCGATCGCGGTATCCTTCAAAACTTCCTGCATGCGGGCAAGCAGCTTTTCGCGGTATTCGCGCACGCGCTCCGGCGAGCGCTCTTCGACCACGCCGACCATCTTCTCGATCGCGGCGCAGCGGCTTCGCACATCGCCCGCGAGTTTTTCACCCTCTCTGGCGCGCATCTCATCGAAATGCGCCGCCGCTGTTTCAAACACAGTGAGCGCCGCCGCCGTCAGTTCGGCGGCGTCCTGCTCCACCCGCTCGGCGCCGAGCACCTCGGGCAGGGACGCGAGCCCCATGACCGTGATGTCGTCCGTCAGGTCATACCGCGCGGCCAGACCGCGCAGCGCTGTCAGATAATGCTCCGCCACGGCGTTGTTGACCGTGACCGCAAGATCGGCGGCTTCCTCGACCTCTACGCCGATGTAAACCTCCACCTTGCCGCGGGCAATGCGCGCGGAGGCGGCCTTCTTCACCGCTTCTTCCAGAAAGCCGTACTGGCGCGGCGCTTTTACCGTGCAATCCAGATAGCGGTGATTGACCGCGCGCAGCTCGGCGGTGATGGTGAATTTACCGACCGTTTCCTTGGCCCGCCCGTAGCCGGTCATACTTTTCATGGTTTCATCCCTTCCTCGTTAGAGCGGCATGTTGCGCCGCAGGGTGGCGATCAGCCGAGACAGGCCGATATCGTAAATTTCAAAAACAGCGTTCAGGCCTATCCAAATGACGAGCAGTCGCCACGTTGCCGGAAGCGCCAGCTGCGGGAACAGGCCGGCGGCTACCGCGAATACCGCCGCCGCGAGGATCGCATTGAAATAAAGCAGCTTTAAAATACGCTGCATGCCGCGGGGCGTGTGCGCCTCGATCAGGTATTTCAGGATTGGGTACAGCCCGGCAAAACCGATATACGCGACGACCAGTCCCTTGCGCGGCACGATCAGCGCCGAAAGGATTGAAGCCGCCACGTACATGAGGACCGACCACCTGACCCGTCCGCGCCGAAGCAGCGGCACGGCCGAACACACGCCCGCCGCGATCGCGGCCGCCGCGCCGATCCACGGCGAAACACCGCCGAGGTATAGCAGCGCGACGGCGGCGGCCGTCAGCAGGCCGCCGCGCGCGAGGAACTTCGTATTCATATTCAGCATCCGCCCCCGCAGCACGCGTTCAGGCAGCAGTTAAGACAGGCCATTTGCATGCAGCAGTCGCACATGTTGGCCTCCGCCATCGGGCGGTAGCCGCCGTAGCCGCCCGACATGTTCAAATTATTCAGCGCGGTGCGGTATTCCACATTGGCCGGGTCCATCTGGCAAGCCTGCGTATAGGCGCGGCCCGCTTCATCGTACCAGCCCTTGCGGTAATACACCGTGCCCATCAGGAAAAACCATTCGGCGTCCCGCGCGGAAATACGCTGCAAAAGCGACTCCGCGAGCCCCAGATTACCCTGATTGATCGCCTGACGCACCTGACTGTACAGGCCGGCGTTCGCGCCGGTGTACTGCCGCTGCCCGGCAGGCCCGCTTTGCGCGCCTCCCGCCTGCTGTCCAGCCGGTCCGCCGTTTTTTCCGGCGCGCTCGTTCATGATCATGTCGTAAGCCTCGTTGATCTCCTTCATGCGGGCTTCCGCCAGATCGGACAGCGGGTTATTGATATAATTATCGGGATGGTATTTGCGCGCCAGATCGCGATAGGCGCGCTTGACGTCGTCGTCGCTGGTCTGCGGCGTCACGCCGAGCACTTTATAGGGATCCATGTTTGCCCCATCCTCCGTTCGTTTGGTAGGTTCCGTCCAGCACTTGTCTCGTGACGAGCGGCATACCCAAAAATATAATATTGCGTAAAAGCCCCTCGTCCCGCTCGGGCCGGAGCAAGTCGAAAGCCGAACACACGTCGACAAGCGACCGTTCGAGCGTCGTTTCCAGCGGCTGCTTGATCTCGGACAGGGCCGGGGCCTGCAAGCCATAGCGCCGCACCACGGGATTGTAGTTGCCGCTTACAAGATCCTCCGCCACATCGGCGCAGGCGTCCAGCAGGTAGACCCACCGGCCTACGTGGTAAAACATCTGCGTGAGGATGCGCTCGCGCGCGTCGCCCGTTTGGGGCACGGCGGCGGCGGTCAGCCGCGCGGAAGCGTCGGCCGCGCGGTCCATGGAATCGCAGTTTTGCTGTTCCAGCGTTTGCAGGTCTTCCAGCGCCCGCACCATGCGCCGGTCGGCTTCCGGCAGACGGGCGCGGGCCTGTTCGTAGCCCTTTCGCCCCAAGTGGCACAGCGTTTTTGCCAAAAGCCGCTTTGCGCCCTTTTCATCCGCCAGACTATCGCGCAGCTTATGGTAGGTGAGCAGCACGCTCACATCGGCCGCCCGCTCCAAAAATTCGTCCGGCGCGGCGCAGGCCTTTTTGCGAAACGGGCTCGCGTCGCACCGCTTGCCGCAGGGCGGCGGGGTCTCCGTACTGCCGCAGCCGATTACCAGCGCGTAAAAGGTCATATCATAGCTCAAAAAAAGCGTATAAAACCGGCCGTATCGGCCGCGTATCGCATGACACAGCCCACAATAGACCTGCTGAAACCGATCGACCTCCCGAACGCGCAGCTCAGGGCGCACCGGGCGGATAAAGCCGAACATCGCACCGTTCCTCTCGCGCCGCGCCTGTTACGCGGCAGTTTACCGTATTCATTTTATTCTACCGGATTTTCCGCTGTAAGACAAGAGAAAACCGATCAAACAGGGCAAAAATTCACAAAAAGTTTAGACCAGACCGGTAATGCGGAAGGTAACGGCGCTTTCCGCCTTCAAACGGCGGCTATACCACACGGCGAGCAGCACGCCGATGACAAAACCGGCCGCGCCGCCAAGCGCAGATACCGCGCCGCCAAGCTTTGGCAGCGCCGCCAGCGCGTAGCCAATGAAAAACAAAACGAGCGGCAGCGCGTATACCAGCGCCGCGTAGCCCAAAACCTTGCGGCTCTCGCCTTCGATCGTGACGCGGTCGCCCACGGCGGCGCCCGCCACGTTGCGCGCGGTGACGACGATGGTCTGGTTCGCCATGCCGTCGCACCCGCCGCATTTGGCGCAGTCATGCGCGCACGCGCCCCGTCGAACGACCTCCACCTCGGCCATCTGGCCCGAGAGCAGACGCTTTACTGTTGCAACTTGAGTCAATGAGAAACCTCCTTTGGAAAATTAGAAATTAGTAATGAGTAGTTAGTAATTGCGGTATCGGCCGCAGGCCGATTAAATTTAATTGCGCGCTACGCGCGCCACGGCCAATTCCTAACTCTTATCTAAAACTCGTTACGCCCCGTTCACCCGGACGCCATAATTACTAATTTCTAATTACTAACTACTAATTATCACTTACCTCCGTTTTATGGATTCGCTAAACGAAAGGCTGAAATTCTTCCATAATCTTGTTCGCCGCTTTGATGCCGTCCACCGCGGCGGACATGATGCCGCCCGCGTACCCCGCGCCTTCCCCGCACGGGATAAGCCCCGCGCCGGAAAGGCTGAACAGGTCGTCCCCGCGTTTCATGCGCACGGGGGAAGAGGTGCGGGTCTCCGGCCCGGTGAGCAGCGCGTCCGCGCTGTCAAAGCCTTTGATCTTTTTCCCGAAAAACGGCAGGCTGTCCCGCAGCATTTGCCGCGCCGCGGGCGGCAGGCTGGCCGCCGCTTGTCCGAACGAAACGCCGATCGGGTAGCTCGGAGCGACCTGCCCCGGGCCCGCGCTTGGCTCGTCCCTCAGGAAATCGCCGACGCGCTGGCACGGCGCGCGGTAGCCGCCGGTCTGCGCGAACGCGGCGCGTTCGATCTGTCGCTGCAAGTGAATACCGCCAAAGGGCGTGCCATCCGCAAAATCAGCCGGATCGACCGATACAGCCAGCGCCGCGTTGGCATTTTTCCCGGCCCGCGCGTGATAACTCATGCCGTTCGTCACAACGGTGTTTTCCTCGCTCTGCGCGGCGACGACCACGCCGCCCGGACACATACAGAAGGAATAGCAGGCCCGTCCCCCCTCGCGGCGGGAAAGGCTGTATTCCGCGGGCGGCAGCGCCGGATGCCCGGCGTGCTTACCGTACAGCGCGCGGTCAATCTCGCTTTGCAGGTGCTCGATGCGCACGCCGACGGAAAAGGGCTTCGGCTCCAAGTATACCCCATTTTCATGCAGCGCAAAAAACGTATCGCGCGCCGAATGACCGATCGCAAGAACCGCCCGCTCGCAGGCAAGCTCGTCCCCTTCGGCGGCGACCGCGCGAAGCGCGCCGTTTCGCAGGGTCACGCCCGTCAGCCTCGCGCCAAAGCGCACCTCGCCGCCGGCGGCTATGATACTCCGCCGCATTTCCCGTACGACTTTTTTCAGTATATCGGTGCCGATATGCGGCTTTGCCTGCCGCAGGATCTCCGCGGGCGCGCCGCACAAATGCAGCGTTTGCAGCACGGTATCGCACAGCGAATCGCCGATGCGGGTGGTCAGCTTGCCGTCCGAATAAGCGCCCGCGCCGCCCTCGCCAAATTGAATATTGCATTCGGTATCCAGCGCGCCGCCCGCCCAAAAATTCTTGACCGCGCGGTCGCGCGCGTCCAGATCGCCGCCGCGCTCCAACACGATGGGCGCGTAGCCGTTCCCGGCGAGCGTATAAGCCGCAAACAGCCCGGCGGGGCCAAAACCGACCACCACGGGCCGGTGTTCCAGCTTCTTGTTCCCGCGTTTTATCGCGGGCGGCGTATCCTCTTTAAAACGAACGAATGGCATTTGCAGGTTTTCTGCAAATGCCCTTTCGTCTTGCATACCGTCTATCCGCACCGAATAAACCCGGCTGAGGCCGCCGCGCCGCGCGTCGATGCTGGCGCGGCACACCGCCGCCTGAACCGAACCTTCCGCAATGCCGGTCAAGCGCAGCGCCTCGCGCACCGCTTGCTGCTCGGGGCAATCAAAGGGCAGGCGCACATTGCTTACGATGATGCTCACGTGCCGTCCCCCTGTTCCGCGTCCGGCGCTTGCGGGTCCGTCGACGTGTTCGGTTCGGCCGACGTGTCGGCGTCTGCCGGCGGCTCGGTCGCATCGGGCGTATCCGTACCGGCCGGCGGGGTTGTGGGCGGCGTAGGCGTTGCGGACTCCTTGCGTTTAACGGCGATCGTCACCTGTACATCCTCGTCCACCAGTGTGACGCCGCTCGGCAAGCCGGTTGCGGCGACAACGCCCTTGACCTCATGCGTGCCCTCGCCCAGCGAAGCGGAATCGACCGTCAGTCCGATGGAAAAGTTGCTTACATCGATCTTATCCAGCGCCGATTTGTTGCCGCGCAGCTCGATCTCCACGTTTTCCGTCTGTGTGGTTACCGTATAGTTTGCCTTTTCATCCGACGTATCGGTCACGACAAAGTCGGTCACCTTCACCTTGCGGGTGTCCACGCCGTCGATCGCAACGGTCACGGTAGCGGTTTTCGGTTGCCCATCCGCCAAATGCACCCCTTCGGGCAGGTCGATGGTCTTTACAATGGCCGTGCCCGTCTTGGCGCTGCTCAGGTCGATCTCGCCAAGGTTGATTTCTTTCATCTCCGAAATGATGTTCTGATCGCCGTAGACCTGCACCTCGGTCGGGTCGATCGTGACCGTGGCGCGGTTTGCGGTGGACGTGCCGCCGTCCTTCAGCGTCACGGTGAGCGGCACGGTGCCGCGCTGATAAACCGCCAGCTTCACGCGAACGGATTGGGTCTTGCTCGATACATACGGGGAATCGATCGGCTCGCCCGCTTCGTTGCACAGCGTGATGGCGCAGTTCTCCTGCAGCGCGCTGTCCTTCCCATCCACCGAGATGGTGGCGTAAGCATAGGCGACCTCTTCCAGATCGGCGGACGGACCTTCCACGGTCACCTGCTCGGTCAGCGATTTCGGCGTGCCCGCGAGGCAGCCTTCCGCGGGCGTTCCGGTAACGCCCAAACGGACCGGCACCTGCTTGGTCGTGATCTTATCGATGCGCAGATGCACGGTGGACGGCTTGATCGACTGCACATCGACGCCGACCTTGCTGATCGCCGCGTCGAGCGGCAAATCATACTCGCCTGCCTCGGGCAGGGCGGAAACGTCCACCTTAATCGATATCTGATTCTTCTTAACGTCGGTCACATCGGTGGACTTACCCACCGCGCGCACCGTGATCGTGGTATTCTTGCCCTCGATGATGGAGAGGCCGGTCTTTTCCGCCAGCGCGCTCTCTCCCTCAAAAACAATGGGGATCTCGTTATAATCGTAATGCCGCTCCGGGTTATCAATACCCATGACGACCGCCCAAATAACAACCGCGAGCCCGAGGGACAGCAGGCGCAGCAATACGTCGTGCTCTTTCAAAAAGTGTTTCACTTGCCGAACCCTCCCTTCCATTTATCGCGAAGGGCGGCAACCCGGTTTTTATCCGGTTTTTCTTCTTCCAGCAGTTCGCTCTCCAACACCTTTTGCAGGGTTTCCGTGGAAAGGTGCCGCTTGAGCATGCCGCCGATCGCGACCGAAATCGCGCCCGTTTCCTCGGACACGACGACGAGCACGCAGTCCGCCGATTCACTCATGCCGACGGCGGCGCGGTGGCGGGTGCCCAGATCGCGGGACAGGTTTTGGCTGCCCGAAAGCGGCAGCACGCAGCCGGCCGCATAAACGCGGCCGTCGCGCACGATCATCGCGCCGTCATGCAGCGGGCTGTTTTTGAAAAACACATTCTTCAGCAGCTCCGGCGAAGGCGCCGCGTCCACCAGCGTGCCGGTCGCGACGATCTCGCCCAGACGCTCCGTGCGCTCAAAGACGATCAGCACGCCGGTCTTGGTCTTGGACATGTCGCCGCAAGCGGCGACCGTCGCGTCGATCGCCTTGGCGGTCGCGTCCGGGTCGCTCGTGGTGAGAAATAAACGGCTGACGTTTCCCTTGCCCAGCTGTTCGATGATACGGCGCAGCTCGGGCTGAAAGATCAGCACAAGCATAAACGGCGCGATGGTAAAGACACTTTTCAGCAAATAGCTGATCGTATTCAGATGCGCCTGCGTGGCGATCAGCAGGGCGACCGCCAGCACCAGAATGCCCTTGACCAGCCGCTCCGCGCTCGTATCCTTTAAAAGCTTCATCACGCGGTACAGAATATATGCGACCAGCAGGATGTCGATCACATCGACAAAGGAAATGGTACGAAGATAGCCAAAATCAATCAGCTTGCGCCAATCAAAATTCCCCGTCTCAAAAATTTTTTGCAGTGTATCCATAAAATGCAACCTATCCAATCTATGATAGACTTATCGGTACGCCCGCTGTGCGCGTGCACGCCGTTCTTTAGCATTTTAATAGTACCACATTTCGGCCCTTCTGTATAGCATTGCTGTGAGTTTTCACAGATTTTTCACAGTTTGGCGTAGAATCTCAGTTGCGCGCTCGATCTGCCTGCCGTTGGTATAAAAGGAAACCGAAAAACGGATGGTGCCGGTATCCTCCGTGCCCGCCGTACGGTGCGCGAGCGGCGCGCAGTGCAGGCCCGCGCGCACGGCGACGCCGCGTTCGGCCAATTTTTCCGCCACGGTCTCGCTTGCCGCGCCCTCGACGCGTACCGAAAGCACCCCCGCCTGCGCGTCGCCGCCCGCAAAGCACGCAACCCGCGGCTCGTTTTCCAACAGGCGGGCCATTTCCTGCACCAGCGGGCGCTCATGCGCCAGCATTTGCATGGGGCCGATCGATCTTACAAATTGCAGCCCCGCCGCGAGGCCCGCGATGCCGGTCACGTTGGGCGTGCCGCTTTCCAGCGCGTCCGGCAGAAAGTCCGGCTGCTCCATTTGTTCCGAAACGCTGCCCGTGCCGCCCGCAAGCAGCGGCCTTTTTGCGATTTCGTCGCTTATGGCGAGCAAAATGCCGGTGCCCGGCGGTCCGTAAAGCGCCTTATGGCCCGGCATGCACACCGCCGCAAGGCAGGGATAGCGCCGCACATCAAGCGGAATGACGCCCGCGGACTGGGAAGCGTCCAGTATAAGCGGTACGCCCCGCTCTGTGAGCAGCGCCGCGATCTCATCCAGCGGCGCGATATAGCCAAACACATTGGATACGTGATTCAAGATTACAAGCGCCGCGCCCTCGTCCAGCGCGCGGCGCACGGCGCTTACCATGCCGGCGCCGTCCCACAGGGGACTGGCGGCCACGATCGGCTCGATGCCGCGCAATGCGAGCGGCCGCATCACCGCGTTGTGTTCATACCCGCCCACGGCTACCCGCATGCCGGGCCGCGCCAGCGCGTGAATGGCAAGGTTCAGGGCGTGGGTGGCGTTCAGCGTGAAAACCACACGCGCCGGGTCGCCCAGCCCAAACAGATCGGCGGCGGCCTCGCGGCAGGCATAAACGGTCTCCCCCGCCCGTTCGGCCGCCGCATAGCCGCCGCGGGCATAGCCCGCCGTTTGTTGCAGCGCGCGCTGCACCGCATCGCTCACCGCGCGCGGTTTATACAGCGTGGTGGCCGCGTTATCCAAATAGATCATTCGTTCAGCCCCCCTCCATCATCACGCGGCAGGGTGTGATACCAAGCAGGCGCAGGCGGTACAGCGCGTCGTCCGTCTGCGAGCCGGGCACCCGCACCGCATACGAGCAGGATTCCGTGCGTTCGTGACGGGGCGGGCGCGTGACCTCGCCCGGGATGCCCGCCTGGCCCAAGTGCCGCCGCAGGCCGATCGCTTCGGTCTGATTGCGGCATATTAAAAGAGCGTAGCTCATGAGTCGTCCTCTCCTCCCAAATTGGTTCTACCCATACTATGTTGAAAATAGGGCCAAAGTGTGTTATGATGATTTCGTTTCAAACCACGGCTTCAAACCGTTATGAAGGCCTCCGCGCCAAATATGATAAAACAGGAGATGACTCTTTCCATGGAGCTTTCCGCACTTTCCCTTCGGATTCACGCGCTGTCCGTGCTGCGCCATTTGAACGACGGCCCGCTCGTAGGCGCATACCGCGCGGTACTGGACGCCTTGACCGAGAGCGCCCCCGCCTTTGCCGACCACTACGGCGCGCTTTGCCAGCAGCGCTTTGCCGCGGGCGATGTGCACCGCGCGTTTTTAAACGCGGTGCAGTTCGATACCAATACGCTGACCGATTCGCTCTCCGCGCCCGACCCCACGCAGCTTTCCGCCGCCACGCACGACCTAAACGTGCTGAACGCCTTGCTTGCGCTCACCGGCGCGCAGCTGAAAGAAGCGGCCGTGAACGCCTTCAGCCGCCCCGCGCTGCGCGAGCTGCCCGATTTCCCCGCGAGCGCCCCCCTGCCCTTCCCGGACGGCGCAGCGCTCGCCAGCTATTACCGCGCGCAGGGCTATGGCTTTTTCGCGCAGTCCTCGGCCTTTTCGGTCGGCGACGGCGGCGTGATTTCGCCCATTCCGAACCCGGACAGCGTGCGCCTATCCGACCTGCCGGGGTATGAACGGCAGAAATCCGCCATTCTTAAAAACACCCTTGCCTTCCTTGACGGACGGGACGCGAACAACATTCTGCTTTACGGCGACAAGGGCACGGGCAAATCCTCCACGGTCAAGGCCGTGGTCAACGAATATGCCGACCGCGGACTCAAGATCATCGAAATGTCGCCCCGGCACATCACGGTGTTCCGCGATATTTTCACCGCCGCGCTGCGCTCGCCCTTCCGCTTCATCGTCTTTCTGGACGACCTTTCCTTTAGCCGGGAGGACGACAACTTTGCCGCGCTCAAGGCGTTCATCGAGGGCGGACTCGCGGGCAAGCCGGACAATCTGGTGCTTTACGCGACCTCGAACCGCCGCCACCTGATCCGTGAAACCTTTGCCGACCGGCAGGGCGACGAGGTTTCCACGCGCGACGCGCTGGAGACCGTGACCTCCCTTTCCGACCGCTTCGGTCTGGAAATTACCTTCTCCGTGCCCGATCGGGACGAATATCTGTACATCGTGGACCAGCTTGCGGCGGAAAACAAGCTTGATTTGGACAGGGAACAGCTTCACCTGCTGGCCGAGCGCTTTGCGATACGCCGCAGCGGCCGTTCGCCCCGCGCCGCCCGCCAATTCATCAGCCAGCAGCTGGCTGAAAAGTACGAAAAGACATAAGCCGCGTTTCCACATCCACAATTTAAACAGCAAGGCCGCCGGATTACATATCCAGCGGCCTTCAGCGTGTCATTTGATTAAGAGTGAGCAAGTACCAACTGTGTGGCAAGCGCCCTTTGGGCTTCCCCCCACGAGGGCAAATGCGTAAACTTAAGCAACGCGCGCACAGAGCGCCCTTTGGGCTTCCCCCGACGAGGGGAAGCTGGGCCGCGCGAAGCGCG